>JBQCGU010000032.1:0-21076 GCA_051955355.1 Solirubrobacteraceae bacterium
GCGAGAGAGCCCGAGATCGGGCATGCGGGTTCCGGGCTTTATCGCCTGGGGGCTTGAGATCCACGCCGCCAGCTCAGCGGGATCGTTGGGAATGGTGGCTGAGGCCAGCGTCGAGCGCGTGGCCAGGTGCGTGAGATCGGGGCCGACGGTGGCTTTCGCCGGCGTGCCCCTGATCTGGTGGCAGCTTGCGCACTGGTCGTTCATGAACAGCCGTTCGCCGGACCGTTCGGCCCCCCCGCGCGGCGTGAGCGCCGGTCTTGCCATGTTCGCCAGCCAGCGCTTGAATGCCGGCTGCGGTTCGGCGACGACTTCCAGCCCCATGTTGGCGTGCTGCACGCCACAGAACTCCGCACACTGACCGCGATAGACGCCGGCCTGGGAGGCATAGAGCAGCACGCTGGTGGTGCGCCCGGGGGTCATGTCGATCTTGCGCGCCAAGCGCGGCACCCAGAAGCTGTGGATGACGTCGGCTGTGCGCGTGATCGCGTTGACGCGCGTGTTCACCGGTATGTGTATCTCGTTGGCGGTCACCGCGCCGCTGGCGGGATAGCTGACTTCCCACCACCATTGGTGGCCGGTGACTTCGACCGTCAGCGCCGTGCTGCTCGCGGCGGGAGCTGAGGTCGTGCGGATCACGTACAGGTTGGCTGCGCCGAACAGCGCAACGAGCACGACTATCGGGATCACGATGCCGAACAGGACGACGAGGCCGCCCGAGAGATCCTCGCGCTCGCCGAAGAAGGGCAGGCCCGGCTTGCGACGCCGCACCCAAGCGATTGCGAGCAGAGCGACGGCCCCCGCGAACACGACCGTGGCCGCGCCCAGCATCCACCACCACAGCAGCGCGATCAGATGGGTCTGGGGGCTGTGCGGCGCCAGCGTCGACTGGCGCCCGCCGCAACCCGCGAGCGCCGCCGCAGCGAGCATTCCCGACAGGAGGAGCGTGACACGGCCCGCCCTGACGCCCCCCGCCCGCACCGCTAGAAATGCGCTCCCGCCGGCATGCGAGCGTAACTACCCCGCCCTGCGCACTTCCAAGCGAGCGGCTGGCGCCCCAGCGTCGTATCCAGCCGCCCGGCTTCTCGCTATTTCTTCTTGGTTTCGCCCTTGCGGGAGCGTTCCTTGTTGACCGTCCGCGCCGCGATCTCCTCGGCACGACGGGCGGAGGTTCCGCCCTTCTTGCGCTCGCTCTCCTTGACGTGCTCGTACTGCCGGGCGCGCTTGCTGTTCTTGCTCACACCGCGTGGTGGCATCGGCTCACCTCCTTGGCGGAAACGTTGCAAGTCAGGATTACCCCCTTGCGGACTGGCGAATCATGCGCCAGGGTATGAAGCTGTCATGCCTCGCTCGATCTGGAACGGCGCGGTTGCGTTCGGCGCAGTGGTGGTGCCGGTGAAGCTGTACGCCGCCACCGAGCCGCAGTCGCTTCAGATGCGCGAACTGCACATCCACGACGAAGCTCCCATCGCCCACCGGGTGGTGGACGCCGACAGCGGCGAGGAGGTGGCGCGCGAGGACGTGGCGCGCGGCGTGGAAGTGGGTCCCGGCGAATGGGTGCTGCTCTCGCCGGATGAGATCAAGGCCGCCGAGAACCCCAAGCGGCGCGCCGTGGAGATCGAGGCGTTCGTGCCAGAGGATCAGATCGACCCGATGCATTACGACCGCACGTACAACCTCGCTCCCCGTGACGGGGGCGATGAGGCGTACGCGGTGCTGCTCGCCGCCCTGCGCCAAACCGGTCGCTGCGGCATCGGCCGCGTTGTGCTGCGCAGCCGCGAGCAGCTCGTCACCGTGCGCGCCGGCGAGCAGGGGTTGCGCATGCACACGATGCACTTCGGCGACGAGGTGGTGACGGGCAAGAGCGTGCGCGTCCCCTCCGCCTCGCGCAAGCCGAGCAAGGCGGAGCTTGAGCTGGCGAGCACGCTGATCGAGCGCCTGCAGACGCAGTTCGACCCCGACAGCCTGCGCCACGGATATCGCGAGCGCGTGCTGCGACTGGCACGGCGCAAGGCGCGCGGCGAGAAGGTCAAGCTCGTGGCGCGCGAACCGGAGCGCAAGCCGCCCGACGATCTCCTAGAGGCGCTGCGCGCAAGCCTGCAGAAGGCCGCCTGATGCCGCGCGGGATCTGGACAGGATCGCTGTCGTTCGGGCTCGTCAACGTGCCCGTGGAGATCGTCACAGCCGTGCGCGACCGCAGGATCCGCCTACGCGAAGTGCACGCCGTCAAGCGGGTGCCCTTGCGCCGCAAGCGCGTGTGCACGCTCGAGGACGTCGAGGTGCCCAACGAGGAGATCGCCCACGGGTTGCAGCTCGACGAGCAGTGCGTGATGCTCACCGACGAGGAGCTGCAGGCGGTGCAGCCGCAGACAACCAAGACGATCGAGATATCGGGCTTCGTGCACGAGGGCGAGATCGACCCCGTGTTCTACGACCGCTCCTACTGGCTGGTGCCCAAGGGCACCGAAGAGGGTCCTGTGCGCGCCTACCATCTGCTGGCGAGCGCGATGGGCAAGGGCGAGCACGTGGCGCTGGGGTCGCTCGTCATCCACAGTCGCGAGCACCCCGTGGCGATCCGCGCGCGCGAAGGGCGGCTGCTGCTCAGCACGATGCTGTTCAGCCACGAGGTGCGCCCGCTGGAGGATCTCGAGCTTCCCGACCAGAGCCTCGCCAGGCCGGAGGCCGTGGACGGGGCGGTGGCGATCGTCAGCGAGCTCTCAAGCGACTTTCACCCAACCCGCTACCACGACCGCAACCGAAAGCGCCTGCAGGCGATCATCGACCGCAAGAGCAAGGGCGAGCAGATCGAGCCGCCTCCGGCGCCTGCCGCACCCCGGGCGGCGCCCGACCTGATGGGCGCGTTGGAGCGCAGCCTCGAAGAGGTGCGCAAGCGCACGGGCGCAACCCCGAAGCGCTCCTCGCGCGCCGGCAGGCAGACATCTGTCGACGGCAAGCATCCCTCCGCCGACGGCAAGCAACCTTCTCGCACGCGCCCCAAGACACGCACCGGCAAGTAGCTCCCGCGGGTCAGGCCGTGTTTTCCCGCCGAAACGAGGTATATGGATCTACACGTTGAGCCACGTGAGCCTGCACCTGTCGAGCCTGCCGGAGAACGTAGGGCTCGCCCGCGAGGTGTTGGCGGGCCTGGCGGAGACGGTGGCGCTCAGTCGCGAGCAGTACGACGACATGCGCACCGCCGTCACCGAGGCGTGCAACAACGTCGTCCAGCACGCCTACGAGGACGAGGAGGGGCCGCTTGAGATGGAGCTGCGCCTGCTGCGCGACGCGGTCGAGGTGGTGGTGCGCGACCAGGGCATAGGCATGGCCGACGGAGCCGCGGAGGCGGCGGGCGAGCTGGAGATCGGCCTGCCGGTGATGCTCGCGCTCGCCGATCGCCTGGAGGTGGGACACGGCCCGTATGGCGGCACCGAGGTGGCGATGCGCTTCCTCGCCCCCGGCCTGGAAGCGCTCGACGATGGAGCCGGAGCACGCGGCGACGGGCCGCCGGAGATCGTCCTTCCCGACATCGACGTGAGCGCGCGCGTGGCGTTCTCGAACAGCGAGCTGGCCGCCGCGATCCTGCCGCGAATAGCCGCCTCGCTGGCGGCGCGCGCGCACTTCTCGACCGACCGCGTCTCAGACGTGCAGCTCGTGAGCGACGCGATAGCCATCGGAGCATCCCCGCTCACGAACGGCCGCCACCTGGAGGTCGCGCTGGGAACGGGGCGACGGCAGCTGGATATGCAGATCGGCCCGCTGCATCCGGGGGGCGCAGAGCAGCTGCAACGGCGGTCGCTGCCGGCGATCGAGCGCCTGGCCGACGAGGCGAGCGTGACAGCGATCGGACCGGACGAGGTCCTGCTGCTGAGGCTCCGGGATAAACCCTGACCTCCGGGCTTGGCGAACGTTTCTCAGTAGCGCAGGTCGCGGTCGCGTATTTCGCGTTCCACAGGGGGTACTTCACGCCTGTGCGACAGCAGGCCGAACCACAGCAGCGAGAGGATCAACCCGACGATGCCGACGATCATCAAAACCAGACCGACGACCTGCAGGTCGATCCCGCTGACAGTCGCAGTCACCGCGTATCGCAGGATGGCGCCTACGGCTATGAGGAAGAGTGATGTTCCGTATGTCACGGCCCCTATCTGCCCGCCGCGAGCAGCTCTCAACCCTCAAATGTGTCCAGGCGGGCGTGGAATACTGAGGGGCAAGGAGCCCTCGCGTGGGAGAGTGAGAGGGCGCGGATTCCGACAGGCGAGAGGAGCGGATGGGGCAGGCCGCCGGCAAGGGGCATAGCGGGCAGGTGCGCGAAACAGACGCGTTGCACAACCAGCCCCACCCCGATCCGGGGGTGGAGCTGCTGATCCGCGCGGGCATCGTGCTCGCCACCTCGCTGCACGATCGCGAGACGACGATGCGCGAAGTGGCCGGCCTGACGGTGCCCGGCCTCGGAGACATCTGCGTCGTCGACCTGCTCGACAGTCGCGAGGAGATACGCGACGTGGCGGTCGCGGCAGCCGACTCGGAGCTCGAAGCGGGTCTGGAACGGTTGCGCAGCAGCTTTCCGATCAATCTCAACGGGGAGCACCCGGTGGCGCTCGTGATCCGCAGCGGCCAACCGCTGCTGCTCGAGCAGCTCGACAGCGACGCGCTGCGCTCGTTCTCCGAGAGCGAGTCGCACGCCGACTTCATGATCCGCAACGCCTACCGCTCGGCGGTCGTCGCCCCGCTCGTCGCCCGTGACCGCACACTCGGAGACATCTCGGTGCTGCGCTTCGGCGAGCGCGAGCCGTTTCAGCGCGAGGACCTCGATCTCGTGCAGGCGCTCGCCTGGCGAGCGGCGCTGGCGATCGACAACGCCCGGCTGTTCTCCGATCTGCGCGTGCTCGAGGAGCGCATGGAGGCGGTGCTCGTCAACCTCGCCGAGGCGATGACCGTCGAAGACTCCGACGGCCGCCTGGTGTTCGCCAACCCGGCTGCCGCCGACCTGCTCGGCGCGAAATCGCCCGAGGAACTGACGAGCGCACCCAAGGGGACGTTCCGCCCGCGCTTCCGCTGGCTGGACGAGCAGGGCACCGTGGTGAGCTGGGCGATGACCCCCGGCAGGCGCCTGTTCGCGGGCGAGCACCCGGAGCCGGTGGTGGTGCGCACGGTCGAGCGCGCCACCGGCGAGGAGCGCTGGCTTGTGCTGCGCTCCTCGGGAGTGCGCGATCCCGAGCGCGACGACGAGCTCATCTACGCGGTGAACGTGTTCGAGAACGTCACCGACATCAAGCGTGCCCAGCTCGCCGGCGCCTTCTTGGCAGAGGCCAGCCGGGTGCTCGCCTCCTCGATGGACTACAACCTGACGCTCAAGCGCCTCACCCGGCTGACCGTGCCGCAGGTGGCGGACTGGTGCGCGGTGGATCTGCTCACCGAACGAGGCGAGATCGAGCGGGTGGCGATTCACCATCCGGACGCAGCGAAGCTCAAGCTCGCACATCGGCTTGCGCTGGAGTACCCCTACGACCCCGCAGACGAGAGGGGCGTTGCAGGCGTGATCAAAAATGGGGTGGCGGCGTTCGCCAGCCACCTCGACCCCGAGGCGCTGGCGGGGTATGCGCGAGACGCGATCCATCTGCAGCTGCTGCAGGAAATCGGCATGGGCTCGGCGATCGTCGTGCCGATGGAGGCCGCCGGCCACGTGATCGGCGCGATCACGCTCGTCGCCGCCGAGTCCAAACGCCGCTTCACCAAGGAGGACCTCGAACTCGCCGAAGAGCTGGGCAGGCGCGCGGGCGTGGCGGTTGAGAACGCGCGCCTCTACACCGAGCGCACGCGTATCGCCCTGACGCTGCAACAGGCGCTCCTGCCGGAGTCGCTGCCGAGCATCCCGGGCGTGGAGCTGGACGCGCTCTATACGGCGGCGGGCGAGCTGAACGAGGTGGGCGGCGACTTCTACGACGTGTTCGACTACGGCGAGGACCGCTGGATGCTCGTGATCGGCGATGTGTGCGGCAAGGGGCCGCACGCGGCAGCGGTGACGGCGCTCGCGCGCTACACGCTGCGTGCGGCAGCCATGAGCGGACAGAGCCCGAGGGAAATGCTCACCATGCTCGACCGCGCACTCAGGCGCGGATCAGAGCCGTCGGAGCTGTGCACGGTGTGCCTGGTGGCGCTCGATCGGGAACCGCAGGGTGGCCGAGCGACGGTCGCGCTCGCCGGTCATCCGCCCCCGCTGCTGATCGCAGAGGACGGGAAGATCGAGCAGGTTGGACGGATCGGGACGCTGCTCGGGGCGATATCGCCGCTGAAGATCGAGGAAACCGAGGTGACGCTGGGCGAGCACGACACGCTGCTGCTCTACACCGACGGCGTCATCGACGCAGGCTCGGGCGGCTCCCAGCTCGGCGAGGAGGGGCTGCTCGACGTGTGCGCGAGCGCACGCGAGGAGCGTGTGCTCTCCGGCCTGCTGCGCTGTGTGGAACAGGCGGCGCTCGAGCAGTCCGATGGTCGCCTGCGCGATGACCTCGCGCTGCTGGGGGTGCGGCTCACACCCGCTTTGAAGCCAGCCGCTGAGCCAGCCGCGACGACAGCGCCATGATGGTCAGCGCCGGGTTGGCGGAGCCCTGCGTGGGCATCACGCTGCCGTCGGCGACGAACAGGTTCGGCACTCCCCACGCACGCTGATCGCAGTCCACGACGCCGTGGTCGGGCGAGTCGGACATCGGGCAGCCGCCGACGAGGTGGGCGTAGCGGTCGATCGTCAGCACGTCCTGCGCGCCGGCTGCCTGCATGATGTCGTGCAGCGTGCGCTTGGCGTAGGCGATGTTGGCACGGTCGTTCTCGCACTGGGTGTAGTCCAGGCGCGCAATCGGCATCCCGTTCGGGTCCTTCTCGTCGGCGAGCGTCACCCGGTTCTCCTCACGCGGGAGCAGCTCGCTCAAGACGCCGAGCACATACCAGTGGTTGTAGTCGCGCATGTACTCGCGCAGCGCCTGCCCCCAGTGCCCGTCGGCGAGCACGTGCTCGGCCCAGGCGATCGGCAGCGGCCCGACGGTTTGGATCGAGAAGCCGCGCGCAAACCCGCGCTCGGAGTCGGTCTCGTAGAACTGCTCTGAGCAGATCTCGGGGGGTGGCGCCTTGTACATGCGCATCTCCTGCTCGAAGCGCCCGCCCACCTGGGGCGCCCCCTGCACCATGATGCACCGTCCCACCAAGCCGTTGTCGTTGGCAAGGCCCGCCGGGAAGCGGGCGCTGGTGGAGTGCAGCAGCAGGCGCGGCGTCTCGATCGAGTAGCCCGCGACAGCCACCGCTTCGGCGCGCTGGAAGTGTTCGTGGCCTTCCTCGAAGTAGGTGACGCCCGTGCAGCGCCCGTTCTCGTCGATCTCCACTCGCGTGGCCATGCAGTTCGCGCGGATCTCGACGCCGTGCTCGATCGCGTCGGGGACGTGCGTGACCAGCGGCGAGGCCTTGGCGTTCACCTTGCACCCCTGCAGGCACAGCCCGCGATAGATGCAGTGCGGGCGGTGGCCGAAGGACCCGTTGGCGATCGCGGTGGGGCCGACGCGCATCTCGATGCCGCAGCGCCTCGCCCCCTCCCACGCGCGCTGCGCGCCGCCGCTGATCGGATGAGGCGCGTGCGGGTAGCCGTGCGGGTCGCCCCACGGCCACCACTCGCCGGCGACGGGCAGCTCGCGCTCGACCAGCTCGTAGTGGGGCTTGAGCTCCTCGTAGGAGATCGGCCAGTCGGCGGCGACGCCGTCACGCGTGCGCACCTCGAAGTCCGAGGGGTGAAAGCGCGGAGCGTAGCCCGCGAAGTGCACCATCGATCCCCCCACCCCCCGCCCGCTGTTGTTCTTGCCGAGCTCGACCGGGTCCTCCCCGCCGATCACCCGCGGCTGTGTCCAGTAGAGCTTGTGCGAGCCGGCCTCGTCGGAGACCCAGTCCTCGTCGGGGTCCCAGAACGGCCCCGCCTCGAGCACGACGATGCGCCAGTTGCGCCTCGCCAGGCGCTGAGCGAGCGTGGCGCCGCCCGCCCCGCACCCGACTATCAGCAGATCGACGGCGTCGTCTTGGCGGTAGCGGCGCATGCGCTCGCGCCCGGGCACCCCGCGCCGGTGAGGGTCAAGCAGGAAGGCGGAGTCGTTCTCCGGCGGGTGAACCGACCCCTTCGCGGCCAGGCGGGGACGCCCGTCGCCGATCACTCTCGTCCCCGCGTGTGCGCAACCGTCACTCCAGCCCCCGCTCATGCACGTCGGCGACCGGATCCTGTTCGAACTCGGGCGGGTGCTCCCAGTGCTCGCGCTGACCGGCCCCCAGCCGTGCATAGCCGCGCGGGTAGGCAGGGCCTCCAAAACCGATCTCGTTCCAGGCCCAGGGATGGGAGTAGAACGTCGAGAGCGCAGCACGCATCACGACCAACCAAGCCTTTTCAACCGGCAGACTGCCCCAGTCGAGCTCTCCTTTGGAGAAGGCTTCGACGATCTTGCACTGCGTCTGCTCGTCGAGCCCTGCGAAGCCCTCCTGCGGGTCGCCGCCCTCCCGCACGGCGGTGTCGTCGAGCTCGAGCGCCACGAGCTTCCACGTCTGAGGATCGGGCGGCATGTCGTGGAAGCGAAAGCCGTCGAGACGGTTCTCGTACAGCTTTTCGTCGACCATCTCGAGCACCGGGATGCGCGGGTCTGAGTCCTGTGCGAGCACCAGATCGCAGAAAGCCCTGAGCGTGCGCGCCTCGCGCTCGTCGAAGAAGCGCAGCGGCGGCACCTCCTCCACCCGCTTCATCACGACCTCACGCGTGACCGGGTCCCAGTGCGAGGTCTCCGACAGGATGTCGTAGTCGGGGTATCGCCCGTGCTGCTGGGGGGTGGTGCCCTTGCGCTGACGGGGCAGCTGCGCGGGAGGGGCGCCCGGCGCGCGCTGCTTGGGCAGGTGCCCTGCGCTCGACCGCTCGGGGCTCATCGCTCGCGACGCGCCAGCGCGGCGGCGAGTCCCATCCCGCCCACCATCGCAAGCGATCCGGGGGCGAGCAGCGGCGGCCCCATCACGATGTTGTACAGCGGCTCCCCGAAGCCTCCAGGGCGCTTGCGGATGCCCTGCACGTGCGTGTAGACGCCGATCAACCCGTCCACGCAGTAGAGCGCCGACACTGCCGGCAGCCAGGTCGTGGCGGCGCGTCGCGAGCGCACGCCCGCGACACCCGCCGCGGTGAGCAGCGGAGAGAGGGCCACGGGGGTCCACATCCACTTGTCGCCGAACGAGCCGCGGTAGTGCTCGAAGTAGATCTCGAGCCCGAGGGGAAGGGCGCTGGCGGCGGTGGCCGCGGAAAGCATGCGCTGCACGCGACCGCGGCGGACGTCGATCGCCAGACGCGCCATCCGCCCCACCCGTCTCGGTTTCGCTGCTTTGACCCCAAGCCGAGCCGCTGTGGTGCCGGCGCGGGCTGCTTTGAAGCCTGCTGAGCCTCTCATTTGCGCGGCAGGATCTCCGGCAGCTTCTGGCGGATCGACTGGGCGATCATCTGTCGGCTGTTCTCGTCACCGTGCAGCACCGCGGAGGCAAACGCACGCGCCTCCTCGAAGGTGATGTGCGGCGGCAGCGGCGGCACCTCGGGATCGCACACCACCTCGAACACAACCGGTCGATCGCTAGCGAGCGCCTGCTCCCAGTACGCCCCCACCTCGCCCGGATCTTCGGTGCGGATGCCGCGCAGGCCGATCATCTCCGCCCACTGTGCGTAGGGCACGTCGGGCAGGTCCTGAGAGCCGGGGAACTTCGGGTCGCCGGACATCGCGCGCTGCTCCCAGGTGACCTGGTTGAGGTCGCGGTTGTTGAGCACCATGACGATCAGCCGCTGATCTGCCCAGCGCTCGCGGTACTTGGCGATGGTGATCAGCTCGGCGAGGCCGTTCATCTGCATCGCCCCATCGCCCACGAGGGCGATCACCGGACGGTCGGGATGCGCAAACTTGGCGGCGATCGCATACGGAACGCCCGGCCCCATCGTGGCGAGCGTTCCCGACAGCGTCGCCATCATGCCGCGCCGCAGGCGCAGGTCCCGCGCGAACCAGTTGGCGGCGGAACCCGAGTCGGAGGTGATGATGGCGTCATCCGGCAGGCGCTTTGAGAGCTCGTGGAAGATCAACTGGGGGTTGATCGGATCGGCGGGCTGCTGCGCGCGGTGTTCGACAACCTGCCACCAATCGCGCACGCCTCCTTCGATCTGCTCGCGCCAGGAGCGCTCCTCCTTGCGGCGCAGGCGCGGGATCAGCGCGCGCAGCGTCTCGGCGGCGTCGCCCACGAGGTTGACCTCCATCGGGTAGCGGATGCCGAGCATGCGCCCGTCGAGGTCGATCTGCACGCCCCGCGCCTTGCCCTCTTCGGGCAGGAACTCCGAATAGGGGAAGCTCGAGCCCACCATCAGCAGCGTGTCGCAGTTCTGCATCAGCTCCCAGCTCGGCTTGGTGCCGAGCAGACCGATCGACCCGGTCACGTAAGGGAGGTCGTCGGGCAGCGCAGCCTTGCCGAGCAGCGCCTTGGCGACCCCCGCGCCGAGCATGTCGGCGACCTCGACCACCTCGTTGCCGGCGTGCAGCGCACCCGCCCCGATGAGCATCGCGACGCGCTCGCCGGCGTTCAGCACGGTGGCGGCGCGCGCCAGGTCGTTGTCGTCGGGGACGACGCGGGCACGGGTGTAGCCGGCACTGGAGTGCACAGTCCCGTGCTTGTGCGGAGGCGTGGGCACCGCTTCTTCCATCTGCAGGTCGTTGGGGACGATCACGCACGTAACCGTGCGCTCGACGAGCGCGATGCGCATCGCCCGATCGATCAGATGACGCACCTGACCGGCCTCGGTTGCCATCTGAACGTACTCGTGTGCGACATCCTTGAAGAGCGTCTGCAGGTCCACCTCCTGCTGGTAGTTGCCGCCCAAACCCAGACGCGCCTGCTGGCCCACTATCGCCACAACCGGCTGGTGGTCCAGCTTGGCGTCGTACAACCCGTTGAGCAGATGGATGGCACCCGGTCCGGAGGTGGCCAGGCAGACACCGGCTTCGCCCGTGAACTTGGCGTGCGCACACGCCATGAAAGCCGCCATCTCCTCGTGGCGGACCTGGATGAACTCGGGCACCTCGCCGTCGCGCCCGAAGGCGCCGATGATCCCGTTGATGCCATCGCCGGGATAGCCGTAGATGCGCTTGACGCCCCACTCGCGCGCAAGCCGCTCGAGCAGGAAATCGGCGACTGTCTGGCTCATGACAGCACCCCTACCCTGTGGCGGCCCTCGGCGAACTCCTCCACGATCTTCGAGCAGAACGCAGGCAGGTCGTCGGGCTTGCGACTGGACACCAGGCCCTGGTCGACGACCACTTCCTCATCGACCCAATGGCCGCCGGCGTTGCTGATGTCGGTTTTCAGCGACGGCCACGAGGTCACCTTGCGGTCGCGCACGAGATCCGCCTCAACGAGCGTCCACGGGCCGTGGCAGATGACGCCGACCGGCTTGCCTTCCGAGAAGTAGGAGCGCAGGAACTCGATCGCGTCCGGCTCGGTGCGCAGCTCGTCGGGGTTGGCGACTCCGCCGGGCAGCACAACACCCTCGTATTCCCCAGGCTGGGCTTCGGCGAGCGTCTTGTCCACCTGGAAGGTGGAGCCCTTGTCGAGGTGTTTGAACGCCTGCACCTCGCCCTTCTGCGGCGCGATCAGCACGGGCGTGGCGCCCGCTTGCTGGACCGCTTCCCACGGCTTGGTCAGCTCGACTTCCTCGACGCCCTCTTGGGCGACGAGAAAGGCAACCTTCTTGCCCTTCAGCTCGTCAGCCATCGTTGACCTCCTTGCACCAGATCGTCACTGTCTCTCTTTCGCGTCTACCCAGCGCTCGCGCGCGGAAACGACAGACGCGACGCTCAGGCGCCGGAGAGGTCGGGCAGCCGTTGCTCGAGCGTGAGCAGGGGCGCAAACAGATCGCCCTCGCGCTCCAGACGCTTCAGGAGCCCGTCGGGCTCGGCGCTGAGCTGGAGCGCCCTGCGCGCGCGCGAGCCGCGCTCGACCTCCTCCCAGCGCAGCGGGGTGGAGACGAGCGGGCGCTCGGTGGCGCGCAGCGAGTACACGCACACGGTGGTCTTGTGCTCGTCGTTCTGACTCCAGTCGATGAACACCTTCCCGCGCCGCACGCTCTTGCTCATGCGCGAGACGATCTGCTTGGGGTGCTGCTTGGCGAGCAGCTCGGCGACGGCGCGCGCGAACGGCTTGGTGTGCTCGTAGGCGGTGGGTGAATTGAGCGGCACGTAAACCTGAAGCCCCTTGGACCCAGAGGTCTTGGCGAGCGTGTGGATCCCGAAGGCGTCGAACAGCTCGCGGATGCGCAGCGCCACGCGACAGCACTCCTTGAGTCCCGCGGGCGCGCCGGGATCCAGGTCGAAGACGACCATCCTCGGACGCTCGACGTGGCGCGCAAGAGAGAGGCTCGTGTGCAGCTCGACGCTCGCGAGGTTGGCCGTCCAGATGAGCGTCGGGAGATCTTCGACCACGCAGTAGGGAACCTCACGTTTGTTGCGCTCGCTCCAGATCGCCACCGTGTGCACCCAATCCGGGCGGTGGGCGGGACAATGCTTCTCGTAGAAGAACTCACCGTCCACCCCATCCGGGTAGCGCTTGAGCGTGAGCGGCCGCCCGCGCAGGTGCGGCAGGAGCGCAGGGGCAACCGCCGCGTAGTAGTCGATCAGCCGGCCCTTGGTGAACCCGGCGCGCGGATAGAGCACCTTCTCGCGATTTGACAGCCGCAGCGTGCGACCGTCCACCTGGATGTCGGCGTGGTGCTTGGTTTCGTGCACGACCTCGTAAGGGACGTGTTGTGTTGCTCGCGAACGGCTGACACGCGCGCGCGTACGCGCGCGCGCGCGTGGCAGGCTTTTTTGTGACGTATTACGCGTCTCCCCTTCGGTCGAATCGATGCTCTCGCGCCGGACATCCTCGGCGGGCTTGTCGTAGCGCTGCCCCTTGTAGGAAGGGTGGCGCAGCACCCCGTCGTTCGTCCACGCCGTGAACTCGACCTCGGCGACGAGCTGCGGCTTGACGAAGCGAGCCTCACGCGGGGGCTGCGTGCCCTGCGAGGAGAACGGGCTGGACTTGCACGCCCGCAAGCGCAGCTCATCGCCCAAGCGCCTCAGCTCCGCTTCGTCAAAGCCCGTGCCGACGCGACCGGCGTAGCGCAGCCGGCGCGAGCCGTTCTCGCGCTCGTAGTAGCCCAGCAGCAGCGCTCCCAGCTCCCCCGAACGCCTGCCCTTGCCCGGCAGCCAGCCGCCGACGACGAGCTCCTGGCGGCTCACATTCTTGACCTTCACCCAGTTGGCGCTGCGCTCTCCCGGCCGGTAGGCCGAGTCCAGCCTCTTGGCGAGCACTCCCTCCAGGCGGTGCTCGCCGGTGACGGCGAGCAGGTCGCTTCCCTTGCCGCGGTGGTGGGCAGGCGTCTGCCACGTCTCGCCCCGCAAGGAGAGCTGCTCCAGCAGCTCGCGACGCTCCAGGTAGGGCAGTCGCATGACGTCATGCCCGTCGAGATGGAGCAGGTCGAAGATCACGTACGTGACCGGCTGCTCGCGCGCGAGACGACGGATCGAGCTGTGCGAGCCCAGGTGCATGCGCCGCTGCAGGCGAGCGAAGCTCGGCGTTCCGTGCTCGTCGAAGGCGACGATCTCCCCGTCGAGCACCGCCTCGCGCTCCGCGAGCTGCTCGGCCAGCGGGCGCAGCTCCGGGTAGCGGGAGGTCACGTCGTTGAGATTGCGGCTCTCCAGGCGCAACCGTCCGTCGCTGCAGTAGGCGATCGCGCGCACTCCGTCCCACTTGACCTCGAACGCCCACGCCTGCTCGTCATCCGGCAGGTTCCCGGGACGGGCGAGCATCGGTCGCAGGCGAGCTGGCATCGGGACGCGCCTCATCGAGCGATTCTTACCCGCCCATCGGTTGTGGGCGCGGGGGGCGGGGTAATGGCGGAGATGTGATGCGACGGTTCGGCGCCTTGCTCCTGTGCTTGGTGGCGCTGGCCGCCTTCTGGATGCTGCTCGTGGACACCAGCTCGATCGCCGAGTACTCGGCGGGTGCCGCCGCGGCGCTGCTGGGCGCGCTCGCCTGCGCTCTGGTCAGCCACGAGGACGTGGCGTCGCTGCGCGAGCACCGGGCCTTCCTGCTCGGGCTGCCGCGCCAGCTCGCGCGCGTGCCGGTCGACATGTGGCTGCTCGTGCGCGAGCTCGGGCGAGCGCTCGTCGGGCGGCATCCAGGGGGCCGCTTCCACACACTGCCGTTCGAGGGCGGCGGCAGCGCCCGCGACAATGGCCGCAGAGCCGCGATCGAGCTGCTGGGGTCGCTTGCGCCGAACACGATCGTGCTGGGCGTGGACGACGAGCGGATCGTCCTGCACCAGCTCTCCGCACGCGCCGTCGAGCGCCACGCGGTGGAGGAGATCGCGCCGTGAACATCTGGGTGATCGCCGCGCTGGCGCTGCTGCCCGGCCTGCTCGCCTGCGGAATCGTGTGCGTCGTCCACCGGGTGCTCGACGCGCTCGTGGCGCTCGAGCTGATGGGCGTGCTGAGCACGGTCGAGCTGATGCTGCTGTCGGAGGGCACCCACCGCCAGCCGTTCATCGACCTGGCAATCGTGCTGGCGGTGATGTCGTTCATCGGCGCGCTTGCGTTCGCGCGATTGCTGGAGCGAGGCATATGACGACAGTCCTCGTGAACGTGCTCCTGTGGGCCGGCGTGGCTCTGCTGCTGATCTGCTCGGCTGGAGTCCTGCTGATGCGCAGCGCCTATGACCGCCTGCACTACGTGGGTGGCGCGTCGTGGGCCGTGCTGCCCATCTCCGTCGCGATCCTCGTGCGCGAGTCGTGGTCGCTGATCGGGGACAAGGCCCTCCTGATCGCCATCCTGCTCGTCGTGCTCGCCCCGGTGATAGGCCATGCGACCGCGCGCGCCCGGCGCATCCGCGATCGGGGAGCATGGAACCCGCAGAGCGACGAGCATGGTGGCTCCCACGAGCGCAGCGAGACTCGCGGATGACGGCGATCAGGGCGACGCTGCTCATCCTGGTGGGTGCCGGCGGCCTGGCGGTAGTGCTGACCCGCGAACCGCTCCACCAGGCGCTGGTCGTGGGCGCCTACGGCCTGCTCCTCGCGCTGCTGTTCTTCGTCTTCCAGGCGCCCGACGTGGCGCTCTCGCAGATCGTCGTCTCGACGGTGGCGCTGCCGCTGATGATCCTGCTCGCGCTCGCCAAGGTGCGCCAGCACGAGCAGGAGCAGGAGCAGGAGCGCGACGCGGAGGAGAAGGACGGACGATGACCCGTCGTGCTCGCATGACCATGTTCTGGGTTGGCGCCGCGGGCCTTGCGGCGCTCCTGAGCTGGGCGATAGCCGGCCTGCCCGCGTTCGGCGATTTCAACGGGGCTTACGCTCGCCTGATCGACCACGTGGTTGTGCCTCAGCGGCATGCCACCGACGCGGTCACCGGCGTCAACTTCGACTACCGCGCCCTGGACACGCTCGGCGAGGAGTTCATCCTGTTCACCTCGGTGATCGGGCTTGCCGTGCTGCTGCGCGAGCAGCGCTCCGAGCGTGAGCGTCCGGAGTCGAGCACCTCCGAGGAGCACAGCTTCCAGGGCACCAGCCAAGCGCTGCGCGCGCTCACGCTCGCCTTCGTGGGAGTAGTGCTCGTGCTCTCGCTGTATGTCGACTCGCACGGCGCGATCACCCCGGGCGGCGGCTTCCAGGGCGGGGTGATCGGAGCGGCGTCGCTGCTGATGGTGTTCCTCGGCGGCGGGTATGTGGCGATGAAGCGCCTCTCCCCGCACGCCCTGATGGAGCTGGCGGACGCCGCCGGCGCAGCCGGGTATGCCCTGATCGGGCTCGGCGGCATCGTGTTCGCGGGCGCCTTCTTTCGCAACTTCCTCGGCTTGGGCACGCCCGGCGAGATCGTCTCGGCGGGCACGATCCAGCTGAACAGCTTGGCGGTGGCGCTCGAGGTGACCGGCGCGTTCATCCTGCTCTGGAGCGAGTTCCTCGACCAGACGCTGATCGTGAGGCCGGGATGAGCGTCCTGCCCTACGCGGTGGCGGTGTGGCTGCTGCTCGTCGGCCTGTACGGGCTCGTCAGCAGCGAGAACCTCATCCACATGGTGATTTGCCTGTCGATCGTGCAGTCCTCGACATACGTGCTGCTGCTCGCGATCGGCTACCGCTCGGGCGGCGCCGCCCCGATCTTCGCCGACATACCCACCTCCACCAAGGCGGTCGACCCGATCGTGCAAGCGCTGACGCTCACCGACGTCGTCGTCGAGGCGACCGTCGTGGCATTGCTCCTGGCGCTCGCCGTGCAGGCGCACAAGCGCTTCGGGACGCTCGTCCCGGACGAGCTCGACCCGCTGCGGGGTTAAGCGGTGCACCACACGCTCGTGCCGCTTCCCGTGGTCGTGCCCCTGCTGGGCGCGGCGGCGCTTGCGGCGACGAACGGGCTGCTTGGGCGCCTGGTGACCGACGCCCTGAGCATCCTCGTCGCGCTTGCGAGCGCCGTCCTGTGCGCCCTGCTCCTGGCGCACGTCGGAGGCGGTTTGACGGTGTACTGGTTCAGCGGCTTTCACCCCCACCGGGGGATCGCCGTCGGCATCTCCTTCGCGGTGGACCGCACGGGCGCCGGGATGGCGACGCTCGTGGCGATCATGGTGAGCGCGGCGCTCGTCTACTCGGCGCGCTACTTCGACGAGGTTGGGGCGCTGTACGGCACGCTGATGCTCGTCTTCCTCGGCGCGATGGTGGGCTTCTGCCTTACGGGAGATCTCTTCAACCTGTTCGTGTTCTTCGAGCTCATGAGCGTGGCCGCCTACGCGCTCACGGCGTACAAGATCGAGGAAGCCGGACCGCTTCAGGGAGCGATCAACTTCGCCATCACCAACAGCGTGGGCTCGTTCGCGATGCTCACGGGCATCGGCCTGCTCTACGGGCACACCGGGGCGCTGAACATGGCCCAGATCGGCCATGCGCTGGAAGGCCATCCGGCAGGCGGCCTGGTGACGGTGGCATTCCTGCTGATCATGGCGGGACTGCTCGTCAAGGCGGCGATCGTGCCGCTGCACTTCTGGCTGGCAGACGCCCACGCGGTGGCGCCGGTGCCGGTGTGCGTGCTCTTCTCCGGAGTGATGGTGGAGCTTGGCCTGTACGGGCTCGCGCGCGTCTACTGGACGGTGTTCTCCGGGCCGATGGCAGCTCACGCCACGGGCTTGCGGGCGCTGCTCGTCGCCCTTGGCGTGCTGACGGCGCTGGTGGCCGCCGTCATGTGCCTGGCCCAGCGCCACCTCAAGCGACTGCTCGCCTTCTCGACGATCAGCCACACGGGGATGTTCCTGATCGGCCTCGGGCTGCTCACGCCGGCGGGGTTGGCGGCCAGCGGCCAGTACGTGGTCGAGCACGCGTTCATCAAGGGGGCGCTGTTCATGGCGGCGGGCATCTTGCTGCACCGCTTCGCGATGATCGACGAACACAAGCTGCGCGGTTGCGGACGGGGCGGCGACACCGGCATGCGCGTCACCGGGCTGGTGTTCGGTCTAGGCGGCCTGCTGCTGGCGGCGCTTGCGCCGCTCGGCACGTTCACCGGCAAGTCGGCGCTGGAGGGGGCGCTCGCGGACACCGCAGGCTATGAGTGGGTGATCGCCGTGCTGATCCTCGCCTCGGCGCTCACCGCCGGGGCGATCCTGCGGGCGACTGGGAGGATCTTCATGGGATGGGGCGAGCGCATGCACCGTCACCACGAAATGCTCACCGAGACGAGCGAGCAGCCAGAGACGCTCAGCCCCCACGATCGAACGCCGCCCGTGATGCTCCTGCCACCGGTCGTGCTGCTGCTCGCGGGCGCCGTCGTGGGTCTCCTCAAACCGCTGCGCGACGGAATGGACGCCGCAGCCGCTCGGCTGACAGACCGCACGGCGTATGTCGCGCACGTCCTTTCCAGCGGCGGCCTTGGCCATCCCCGTGCGCCGCACGCACCGCTCGTGCCGCGCGACTACGTGCTTGCAGGGATCACCGTGCTCGGCGCCCTGGCGGTGGCTGCCGCCGCCCTGTACAGCGGCCCGCGCACGTCGCTGCTCGGCCAACTCGAAGAGCGGACCGCGCGCGCTGTGGTGGCGCTGAGGCGGCTGCACTCCGGGCGCGCCGGGGACTACGTCGCCTGGCTCGTCGCGGGGTTGGCTGTGCTCGGCGGGGCAATCGCGCTCACATGAACATCGGCGAACAAGCGGTTGCCTGCCGAGCGCGGGGAGGATCGCGTCCGAAGCGACCTCCGCTAGTGTGTAAACGTGACGAGCGGGACTCAACTTTCGATCGAAACCCGCACCCACCCGGGCGGCGTGTTGCTTACGCTGAGCGGGGAGCTGGACATGGCGACCGCCCCTCACCTGGAACGGGAGATCGCCGGTGCGAGAAGCGGCGGGCCGGAGGCGATCGTCCTCGATCTGCGGCGACTGGACTTCATCGACTCGACCGGGCTGCGCACGCTGATCACCGAGCACGAGCGGTCGCGCGCCTGCGGGTGCAGGTTCGCGCTGGTGCAGGGCTCAAAGCAGGTGGACCGCCTGATGTCGATCACCCGCGTGGCCGAGCACCTGCAGATCGTCTCCTCCGCCGAGGAGATCCTCGTCTAGCGCACGCCGCGGCGGGGATTGCGCTCGGCGCGCCTTGCCGCCAACCGCCAGCGGCGCCGACGGGAGGCGTCTTGGCGCCGATGACGCAGCCGCTTGGCGAGCCGCCTGAGCCGGGTGTCGTGCTGCTCTTCCTTGCCGAACAGACTCATCAGGCGCTCTCCTCGCCCTCGGCGAGCTCGCGCATTTCGCGCAGCGAGCGGCGCAACAGCCGCGAGATCTGCATCTGCGACAGGCCCACCTTCTCGGCGATCTCGCTTTGGGTCATTTCGGCGACGAAGCGCAGGTGCACGATCCTGCGCTCCCGTGGGGAGAGACGGGCGAGCGCCTGCGCCACCGCCGAGCTGTCCTCGACGTAGGCGTAACCGTGGTCTTCGGTGCCGATCGTCTCCGATCGAGGATCGGCGCCCTGCTCGTCGTCTCCCGAGAAGGGCGCGTCGAGCGAGAGCGCATCCTGAGCGTGGTTGGTTTGGAGCGCGTCGAGCACCTCAGCGTCGTCGATCTCCAGATATTCGGCGATTTCGCGAACCGTTGGGACGCGTCCCGACGCCGCCCGCAACGTGTCGGAGGCCTTGTCGACTTCGAGCGCCCGCTCCTGCGCCCCGCGCGGGACGTGAACCGCCCAGGAGACGGTGCGAAAGTGACGCCGGAGCTCGCCCAGGATGGTGGGCACGGCGAATGCCGCGAAGCGGTTGCCGCGAGTGGTGTCGAAGCGATCGATCGCCTTCAACAGACCCAGGCTTGCGACCTGCATGAGATCCTCGATCGGCTCGCGTGCGCTCAGATACCGCCGGGCGAGCCGTCGCGCGAGCGGCATGAAACGCTCCACGAGCGCTTCGCGCGCCTGTTGGTCGCCGTGCTTCTGCCAGCGCTCGAACAGCGGCGCCAAGGCATTCTCCTCGCGATGGGGCGCGCTCCGCAGGTGCGGGCCGCCATCGTGCAGAGCGCGAGCGGGGTCCTCTATTGCAGTCGTTGACACTTCACTCTCCCTTCTTCGGCCTCAGCTGCTGTGTCCCCGATTGGCGCCCGGCGCAAACGCGCCTACCCGCGCGGGCTCGCACAGAACCCGAAGCGGCAAGGCGGGCAATCCACGATGACCGCCCGAACAAGCTGATCGAAGCTCGGGAGCCCCCGATGAGCCGGTTGTCCGCTACGTCCGTGTTTTTTCTCGAGCGACCGCGTTTGAAGACACCCGCCGACGGGGACGGCACGAGCAACGCGGACGGATTCGTTGACTCGCAACGAGGCGAGGAGTTGATGTGATGGCACGCGAGGCGACACGCCAGAGCGCCTGCCGCGCCGGCAACAGCGTGCTCCTGACCGGAGCCACCGGGTTTGTGGGGATGCACGTGCTGGCGCGCTACCTGCAGCGAACCGAGCAGCACGTGTATGCGTTGGTGAGAGGGTCGAGCGCTCACAACGCGCAGCGTCGAATCGAGCAGACGTTGAACCTGCTCTTCGGAGAGCGTCACCCGTACGGCGATCGGGTGACGGCGGTGCGGGGCGAGCTGACCCGTCCGAACCTGGGAGTCGGGGACGCTGAGAGCTGCGAGCGACTCGCGCAGGAGGTGGGAGAGATCGTGCACGCCGGCGCATCGGTGTCGTTCGGGCTGGACCTCCCGACTTCACGCTCGATAAACGTGGAGGGCACGCGACGGGTGCTCGAGCTGGCCGAGCGCTGCCAGCGACGGGGAGGCCTCAGACGCCTCTCCTACGTCTCGACCGCATACGTGTCCGGCGAGCACGACGGGCGCTTCAGCGAGGACCAGCTCGACGTCGGGCAGACGTTTCGCAACAGCTACGAGCAGTCCAAGTTCGAAGCCGAGCTGCTCGTGCAGGACCGTCGCGCGACGCTGCCCGTCACCGTGTTGCGCCCCAGCATCGTGGTGGGCGAGAGCGCCAGCGGGTGGACCACCTCGTTCAACGTCCTCTACTGGCCGATGCGCGCGTTTGCGCGCGGCGCCTACGCAGCCCTGCCCGCGCGGCGGGAGGCGCCCGTGGATGTCGTGCCGGTGGACTACGTCGCCGAGGCGATCGTCGAGTTGACCGGCGCGCGCGAGGCGGAGGGCGCCACGTTTCACCTGACCGCCGGCGCGAGCACCAGCAGCGTCGGAGAGATCGTGGACCTCACGACCGCCTTCTTCGACCGACCCGCCCCGCGCCTGCTCGACCCCTCGCTGTACCGGCGGGTGGTGCACCCGCTGCTGCTGCGCCTCTCCCAGGACGAGCGGCGGCTGCGCGCGCTGCGCCGCAGCGAGGCGTTCTTTCCCTACTTCGCCGGCAACACCACTTTCGACGAGCGCCGCGCGCGGGTGGCGCTGCGCCGCAGCCGCCTCTCCCCCCCGCCGTTGCCCGCGTATTTCAAGCGCCTGGTGGAGTTCGCCGTGGCGGCTGACTGGGGCAGGCGCCAGCTCCCCCGTCCCCGTCAG
>JBQCGU010000033.1:0-7294 GCA_051955355.1 Solirubrobacteraceae bacterium
CACCCGCTCTACTACTTCGTCAAGGACAAGGATGCGGGGGACGCCTACGGTGAGGGCGTGAACGGGTTCGGCGCCTCCTGGTATGCACTGTCCGCGCGCGGTGCGAAGGTGGACAACAGCTGAAGCCAAGCAGCGGGCGGGGATGTGCGGCCCCGCCCGCTCTCGCCATCGCTTGGCGCAGGCTCTAGCTCACCACGATCTTGCCGGTCATCCCCTGATGCCAGTGGATGCTGCAGTGGTAGTTGAACGTGCCTTTGCGCGTGAACCGCACCGTGAACGACCCTTTGGACATCGTGCGGGATTTGAAGCCGCCTCCGGTCACGTTGTGGGCGATCGGGCCGTCACGCCACATCCACGTCACCGTGTCGCCGCGGTGGATGCGGATGGAGCCGGGGTTGAAGCGGATGTTCTTCAGCACCACCGTGTGGCCGCCCGCCGCACGGGCGCCGCCCGGCGCCGCTCCGGATGGCAGAGCGATCGCGCTGCCCGCGGCGAGTGCCGCGATCGTCGCGCCAGCCAGTGTTCGCGCTCTCATGCTGAATGCCCCTCTCTGTGGAGTTCTCCTGCGGTTACAACCGCTCAGACCCCGGTTGCGCGGGAACCTTCCCGAATCCTGCCTTCGCGGTCCGGCGGATCAGGTGAGGCTCGCTGCGCCCGACTGGCGCCAGCCGGCCAGGCGCAGGAGCGTGGCGGTGTCCACGCCGTGACCCGAAACCACGCAGAGGTGGCCCTTGCGCGGCCACGCCACCACCGTTGCGTCACCCTGCGTGGACACGCTGTAGGGGACGCCAAGCGAGCTCCATCTCACCGTGCCGCCGGTCAGCTGCGGTGCGCGGCCGGACGCGATCGCGTACCCGATCCAGCGTCCGGTGCGGTCGGCGTAGAACACCGTCGTCACCGAACGCCCATCCACTCGGTCGACGCGCTCGCCGGCGCTGCGCCAGCCGAAGCGCTCGCGCCAGTAGGGGAACGCGACACCCTGCACCGAGACGTCGAGCTGAGTGTGGTTGGCGGCGCTCTCGCGTGGCGCCCCCATCGTGGCGGGTCTGAGGGTGAGAGCCGCAGCCTTGGCGACGGTGAGCCCAGACGATCCCCCGCCCGACACCCCGACGCCGACCGCCACCGCGGCGAGTCCGGCTGCAGCCGTGGCAGCCACGCCCAGGCGTGCCGGGCTCCACGCCGCCGGGCTCCATGCTGGGCGCCGGCGTCGCGCAGCTGAGCGTCGCCGCTTGGGAGCGCGAGCATCCGCCTGCTCCACCATCTCCTGCACCCGCTCGTGCAGCGACTCGGGCGCCTTGACCGACGCGGCGAGCTTTGCGATCTGATCCTCTGTGATTCTCGTCATATCTGTCCCTGCTCTGCAAGACGCTTGCTCGGCGTCGGACCTTCCCGAGCCGGCTCCGACGAGGGCTTGCCCTCCAGCTCGCGGACGACCTGCCGGCGAGCCCTGAACAGGCGCGTCGTGATCGTCGCCTCGCGCGTGTGCAGGGCGTTTGCCGCCTCACGGTATGACAAACCGACGATGTCCACCGCGACCAGCGCCAACCGGAAGTCCTCGGGCAGCTCGGAGATCGCCGCGTAGAGCTCGTGCACGTCGAGCGCCTGCTCGGGCTGGCCCATCGGCTGTGGGTCCGCCGCGGTGACGTCCTCGATCGAGGCAGCGCTCACCGGCCTTCTCGAAGCGGTGCGACGGGAGCTGTAAAAGGTGTTGCGCAGCACGCGCATCAGATACGCCAGCTCGTCGTCCCCGCGCAACATCCTTGGCTTGGACAGCACGCGCGCGAACGTGTCCTGCACCAGGTCCTCGGCGTCCTCGCGCGAGCCACACAGCGCCCACGCCGCACGGTAGAGGCGGTCGATGTGCCGCGTCAGTGACTGGGGGTCGAGCCTGCGCACTCACGCTCCAAGGTAGCGCGGGAAGGATCGGCGCGCGAAGGCGTCTTTGCAGTCGAGCAGTGCCCGTGCGGGCACGAGGGAGGGGCGCATGCCCCCGGCAGTCAACGACTGAAAGGCGGCTGAGACGGTGAGAACGCGTAGAGGCAGCTTTCCCAGCGGCTCGCCCAGCAAGCACCACATCCTGCTCGCGGTGGTGCTCGGAGCAGGCGTGGCCATCGTGCCGGCGGCAGCGAGCTCGGAAACCATCCAGACGGTGCAAGCCACCAACGGCAGTGGACTCTACGGGGAACCCCACACCTGGTCGCCGTCGCAGGTGAGCGTGATGGCGGGCGGGGTCGTGAAATTCAGCAACCCCTCCAACACGATCCCCCACGGTTTGAAGTTCACCGGCGGGTCGGCTGGGGCAACGCCCACCTGTACGGGGATCCCAAAGGAAGCGGAAGAACTGAGCGGAGCCTTTCACTGGCAGGGTGAATGCACCTTCAGCAAGCCCGGGACCTACACATTCATCTGCACCGTGCACCCCGCTGAAATGAAGGGGACGATCACGGTCAACTCCGACGGCACCACCACGACGACCACCACCGAACCGACCGCACCCACCACCACAACCACCACCCCTCCGACCACACAGCCCCCGGTTGAAGAATCGCCCCTCGCAGGACCCGTCTCGCGGGCGCTGGGGCTTGCGAAAAGCCAGCATGGCGGGGCGGTGCGGGGGTCGGTCAGCGTTTCCAAAGCCGGAGCCGGAGGACGACTGGAGGTCGATCTGCTCGCGCAGAGCGGGCTGCTGGCCAAGGCAAAGCACAGCGCGCGCGTGCGTGTGGGACGGCTCGTGCTCGGCTCGCTGTCGACGGGCAGGGTGTCCTTCTCGGTCAAGCTCAATGCGAGAGCGCGACGGGCGCTGGCGCGCAAGCATCGCCTGGCGCTCACCGTGAGGATCGTGCTCACGCCGCCCTCTGGCAAGGCGCTGACCATCACCCGCGCCGTCGTCGAGCATCGGTGAGGCCCATGCGAGCGATGCGAGCAACGGTTATGGGGTTGTGCAAGCGTCATCTGCTGGCGGCGGTCATGCTGGGGCCGGCAGCACTGGGATTGGTCGCTCTGATGTTCCCGGCGATCGCAAGCTCGGTTGCTCCGAGCATCTCGGCATACAACGAACCGGGCATATACGGCGGGCACTACTGGTCGCCCTCTACCGCCATGGTGAGCTCGGGCGGGAAATTGGAATTCGTCAACTCCTACACCACCACTTATCACGGCCTGAAGTTCACCGGCGGCACAGCCGGCGAATCGCCGAGCTGCCCAGGCATTGCCGCCGTGGAAGGCCCGAGCGGCGCCTTCAATTGGAAAATCGAATGCACGTTCAGCAAACCGGGGACATACACGTTCATCTGCACGGTGCACCCCACCGAAATGAAGGGCACGATCACGGTCCCTGGGACTCCGAAGGCGAAAACGACGCTCGCGAGCGGCGCAAAGCAGACCGAAGCCACGCTCAACGGCTCTGTGGAACCGGAAGGCAACGCGGTCGAATACCGCTTCGAGTACGGCACCGCAAGCGTGTCCGAACACGAAACCGCCGCCACCAGCCTCGGCTTGAGTGACTTTGCGAGCCACTCCGTGTCGGTTCCGGTGGCTGGCTTGTTGCCGGAAAAGACATATCGCTTCCAGCTGATCGCCACCTATGGCGCCGGAAAAACACCCGTGCTCGGGGGTGAACAGACCGTCGTGACTCCTGCGCCTGCCGCTCCTACGGCCACAACTACCGCAGCGACTGTGAAAGGGCAGCACGAAGCCACCCTTAATGGCAAGGTCGATCCCAATGGAGGCAACGCGACCGAATACTTCTTCGAATACGCGACTGCCGCCGAATATGCAGCCGGGCACACCTACGGAAAGAAGACCCCGCCGGTCACCGGTTTTCCTGCTGACAACGCCGAACATCCGGCGTCCACCTCCGTGGGGGAACTCGAATCGGGAACGACCTACCACTTCCGACTCGTGGCGACGAATGCAGCCGCCACGGAACCTGTCAAGGGCGAAGATCGCACCTTCACGACCGAATCGCCATCTCCTCCCACCAAAGAAGAACCCACGCCGACTCCCACGAATCCGCTGCCAGGCCCAACGCCCAGCCCCGGTCCAGGCCCGACCTCTCCTGAGCCGGAAGTTCCCCGGCTCGCCTCGCCGCTGGTCGGTGGATCGCTGAAGCTCCTCCCCTTGGCCCACAGGGGCGGTTTGCGCGTCTCGCTGGCGGTGTCCCAGGGAGGCGCTCCGGCCCGGATCGAGGTCGACCTGCTCGCCAAGGTCGGGCACAACCACACGCAGGCGCTCGTCGGACGACTCGTGCGCGGCTCGCTGGCTGCCGGCAAGGCAGCGTTCTCGGTGACCCTCAACGCTCGCGGCAAGGGTCTGCTGCACCGTCACCACAAGTTGCGTGTGACCGTGAAGATAACGCTCACGCCCCCCATGGCCGGTGGAGCTGTGAAGGTCGCGCGCAGCGTCGTCTTGCGAGCCTGAACGGTCGTCTCTCCTGCGCTTGCCGTCCCGGGCGGCGATAAAATCAATACATGACCGATGGGGCACCCAATCCTCCGCTTAGGGCCGGTTATGAGCTCGAGTGGGCGCAGCTGAATCGAGAAGAGGACGAGCAGCGCCGCGCCAGCACGCGTGCTTTTTCGCCATCCCAGCGCATCCAGGTAGGACAAAAGCTCTCCCAGCAGGCGGTCTCCCTGCTGGCTGCCTCGATACGGGCAGGCCATGTCCCCAGACGAGCCCTCTGGTCCTAACTTCGACCTGTGCGGTCCAGACTTGGAGGGTGTCGTGACCGACGCCTTCGCGGCAGAGCTTCGATTTGTGAGCGCCGCAACGGCGACCGAATGGCTCAGGCGCTCGTCCGTGCAGGCAGCCACCCGGCGGGCAGCGTGCCCGCGGGGACTTCGCCTGCCTGACGGTCAAACCATTGGGTGAGGCGCTCGCACGGGCGCCCTTCGATCAGCGGTCGCAAGTCGGCGATAGTCGCGAGCAGCCTGATCGAGCTTCCGATCTGCAGGTCAGCCGCGTTGGGGGTCTCGCCGGCGAGCACGCCGTCGGCGATCCACGAGTCGATGTGATCGAGCTGGGCGGGCAGTGCCGCAAGATCGGCTTGCACGATCTCGTCCAGCGCGTGGTTGCGCCGCGCCATCAGGCGTGCGGTGAGCGGCATCGCCGGGCGCATCATGCTCGACGGCAGCGGCAGCTTGGAGCCCTCGGCATAGCTCTCCATCGCCCCCGGGTTGCGCAGGAAGGCGGCGTCGATGATCCGCCGCGGCACGCTCTGAAGCACCTCATCGCCCCAGCGCTCGGCCTCCAGCACGCGCGCACGCGCCACCGCGTCCGACAGCCCCGGCAGCAGCGGCGGGTCGGGAGCGAGGGCATCCAGGCGGCGCATGATCGTGCGCGAGCCCGCCAGCCGCTCGCCGTCGATGCGCACCCCCGGAACCGTCGTCCCGCCGTAGCGAAGCGGACCGACCAGCAGCTGGGTCATCGGCAGCAGCTCGATGCGCTTGTACTCGATCCCCTTCAGGCGCAGCGCCACCTCCACGGCGGCGCACGGGTGTGACGCGGGAAGGGCGTACAGCTTCACCATCGCACGCTTGAGCATAATCCCCGCCGTGCTGCTCGTCGTAGACGTCGGAAACACACAAACGCACTTTGGGGCTTTTCGTGACGAGGAGCTCGTCGAGCACTGGCGCTTTGCCACCGTTCGCCAGTCGACCGCGGATCAGCTCGGCGCGGCTCTGCGCAACCTGCTCGAGCTGCGCGGGTTGAGCTTCGGCGATCTCAGCGCATCGATCGTCTCCTCCACGGTGCCGCAGCTTGAGCCCGAATGGGCGGCGGTCGCCGAGCGCTACCTCGGCCACCGTATGCAGGTGGTCGGCCCGGGCCTGCGCACCGGCATGCCGATCCGCTACGACAACCCCCGAGAGATCGGCGCCGACCGCCTGGTCAATGCTGTGGCGCTGCGCCATCGCTTCGGCAAGGGCGCAGCGGTGTGCGTGGACTTCGGCACCGCCACAACCTTCGACGTGGTGTCCCGCGAGGGCGAGTATCTCGGCGGTGCGCTGATGACCGGCATCGAGATCTCGCTCGACGCGCTCACCGAGCGCGGAGCGCGCCTGCCGAAGGTGGAGCTGGCGCCGCCCAAGACCGTGATCGGCAAGAACACGATCGACGCCATCCGCTCGGGTGTCGTGTTCGGCTACGCCGGCGCCGTCGACGCGATCCTGCGCCGGTTGCGCGAGGAGATGGACGAACCGCTCTCGGTCGTCGCCACAGGCGGGCTCGGGGGTCTGGTGGTGCCGTTCACCGAGGAGATCCACGAGGTCGACGATCTGCTCACGCTCACGGGCCTGCGCCTGATCCACGGGCTGAACTCCTAAAACCGCCCGTAAAATGGCGCGGATGAGCCAGTCACACCCGGCGTCGCTCACCGATCCCTGGACGCTTGGGCCGCTGCGCGTGCCCAACCGCGTGATGCTCGCCCCGCTCGCCGGCATCGGCAACTGGTTCGTGCGCTTGCAAGCCAAGCGCTACGGCGCGGGGATGGCGGTGTCGGAGATGGTGTCCTCGCACGCCATCCACCACCGCAACGAGCGCACCTGCACCGAGATGCTGCGCATCCATCCCGACGAGCGCGCAGGCGGGCCGGTGTCGGTGCAGCTGTTTGGCCAGGACCCGCACGTCATGCGCTCGGCTGCCGCCACCGTCGCTCAGGCGGGCGCCGACGTGATCGACCTCAATCTTGGGTGTCCGGTGCCGAAGGTGTGCAAGACGGGCGCTGGCGCCGCACTGCTGGATGACCCACAGCTCGCGGTCGAGCTCGCGCGTGCCGCGCGTGAAGGCGCCGATGGTGTGCCCGTCACGGTGAAGCTGCGGTCGGGCAGGCGACCCGGCGACCAGAGCGGATTCGAACTGGCGCACCGCCTCGTCGAAGATGCGGGAGTGCAGGCGATCGGCTTTCACCCGCGTTCAGCCGCCGTGCATCACAAAGGCGCTCCGGACTACGAGCTGGCAGCGCGCCTGGTCGACAGTCTCGGGGCGCCTGTGATCCTGAGCGGTGGGCTGCGGGATGCCGAGCGCACGCTTGCCGCCTTCCATGCCACCAAAGCCACCGCCGTGATGCTCGCCCGGGGGTCGCTCGGCAACCCGTGGCTGTTCGAGCAGCTGCTCGGCGAACGGGCCGACGATCCCTCCGGCGAGGAGGTTCTCGCCGAGCTCGGCTGGGCGATCGACCGCGCGGTCGAACACCTCGGTGAGGAGCCTGCCACCCCCTACATGCGCAATGTCCCCCCCAGGGACATAGAGCGCCTCGGCCTCGACAAGCAAGCGGCCCGGGCGCTCGGCGAATCGCACC
>JBQCGU010000034.1:0-9242 GCA_051955355.1 Solirubrobacteraceae bacterium
CGTCTTGAGCTGTCGCTTGCTCAACCGGCCCGGCCACGCACGGTTCATGCTTCGGGCGCCGTCGCCGCCCAGGTCCCCATCGCGAAGCAAGTGGAGCTTTCGCAGCCGAGATAGACGACCACGCCGTCCGGCGTTGCATGGTTGACGTTTTGATTGAAGGCTTCCGCCGCGGGATCTAGGAATGCCCTGAACGTTGTGCCGCTTTGACTCCCCTCATACACACACAGCTGTCCTGGTTCGGCGCTCGGAGCTTCAACCGTTCCGCCAGTGCAGCCGGCGGGCACTTCGTTTTTCGCCACGTCTTGACGGGTTACGAAGATCGGCGTCGGCGCCGATTCGAGAGGCAGAGGGAACGACACCGTGGCCCACGCAGGTATTTCGCCTTCTTTGCCGCCGACGCCCATCCATGTGCCTGTCTCGGTCTTCCCCGGAGGAAGCGTCCCGTTGACGGTCCACGGCGATCCTTCTTTGCCCGCCTTGCCTTCCGCGCCGTTGCAGGCAAAGGTGGTGGTGCCGCTCGCGGTGAGGCTCGATCCGCCTTCCTTGCAGTTGGCGTTGCCCTTGGCGAGCGCAGCGACGGTCACGTTTTCGCCGTTGGCGCCCGGCGCGCCGTCTTTGCCGCTGGCGCCGGCTTTGCCTTCCGGCCCGGCGGGTCCCTGTGGTCCGGCAGGACCCTGCTTGCCTTCGGGGCCTTGCGGGCCGCGCGGGCCGCGCGGACCCTTTGACGTCTTGGATTTGCCTTTCTTCTTACTGGCTGTGCTTGCCAATACGTGCGAGCCGCCGTTGCCGGCGCCGGTGATCGCGTACGCGCCGCCGCTCATGGCGAAGACCAGCGCGACGACGGCGAGCACGGTGCCGGCGTTGAAGTGCTTCTGCATCAAGGTGTTCACTGCGTTCCTCCCGGTGTGGTCATCCGACCACCAACGGTCGGAGTGTTGGTGACTGACGGTGCGGCTTGTGGGTTGATACGACTGGTGAGCTCGCGTCCCAAGGGGGTGAGCGTCCACGCATTTGCTTCGCCTTTGCTCGCCCTGGTGGCGGTGTTGGCGATTATTCCCTGGCGCTCGAGGCGCGAGAGGAGCTTTGAGATCTGTCCCTGATCGCCGATCTCGGCGAGCGCGGCGATCTTGCGGTTGGATGCGCCAGGCTGCTCGTCGATGGAGCAGAGCACACGCATCGTTCGATAGGTCAATCGCATCCCGGCGTCTTTGAACGGGTCCGATCGGAACACCGGCGGCAGCTGCCGGCTCTGACGATCGGCTCGAGGATCGGGCGTGGGGCGCTCGGCCTCCCGACGCGCAGCCTCCGGACCGTGACACGGCAGCACCAGCATGCTCATCAACGGGCTCGTCAGCTCGATCAGGCGCCCGGGTGCGTGTTGGCTGATACGGGCGTGCAGCACGCTCAGCACGCCACCCAGCGCGCACTCCATGCTCAAACGCGCATCAGTGCAGTTTTCGCCGCAGCGCGCTCGGCTCTCCGTGAGGCTCGGAGCGTCGTGGCACATGCCGCTCGCCAGCGCGTCGACCACGCCGTCGAGCACGCGCGCACGGTCTGCCAGCACGCGATGGCCGGCGCCGAGCGACTCGACCACCAGCAGCCGTGCGAGCACGGGATCCTCATCGAACAGGTAAAGGAGCGCCACCAGAGCGCGTCGTGTGCGCTCGAGCCAGCTTCCTGAAAGCGACCAGTCGTCCAGCACGCGCTCTCGTGCATGAGCAAGGGCGTCCGCGAACACATCCAGCAGACACTCCTCGCAGTCGCGATAAAGCTCATAGAACGTGCGGCGCGATACACCCGCGCGCTCCACGATCCGCGCGACGGTCACATTGGCGGTGCCTCGCTCAGACACCACTCGCGCTGCCGCCGAGAGCAGCCGCGAGCGCTGGATCTCACCCACATCCTCACGCTCGAACACCTGCCCCACCGGCCGCGAGCGGCCAACGGAGGCGGACTGTCCACGCTCGCCGGACAGCCTCACACGCGTGGATGCCCGCGTGACGGCCACGCGCCGACCGGCAAGCGATGATGCGCCGGTCGCCATCATCGTCCCCTCCCCACACCGACGGGAGGAGCAACCACCGCAACGGCCTGCCGCCGGTGCGCCAAGTCGCGGTCGGCATCCCGCCCGACAAGCCGCGACCGACCGTGCCGGGCGTAACGCTCAGCAAGCCGCGATCCACTGCCGCGGTGTTCCGGCTTAGCTTCTAGGCACCAGGTCGGCCAGAGAGAGAGAGAGAGAGAGAGAGAGACGCGTCAGCGACGCTGACGCGTCCCATTAGAGGCGCGTCAGACGCGCACGATCCTTCAACCACGCTGTTCAGCCACCAAACCACGCGAAGCACAACTCCCTCTCAGTCAACAACCCAGGTCCCTCTCCCAAGGTCCCTCTCAAAACGCTTGACGCCGGCACGAGAAACCAGCCCCAGCCCAGCTCTATGTCCGTCACGCCAGCCCTCGGCACACGCTGGGGGCTAGGCTCGACAGAACCGACCATAGCTCATATCGTCATGAAAGTCAACAGCCGACTCGTGCGTCTCCTGAACACCAGCCACAAGAACATACTGCGCTCTACACAGATCTCAATAGAGTAGGTAGGGCAAGACCATTCCTCGCCGAGATGGCCGGCCTTGCCCGGGGCAGAGCACGGTGGGGCCACGTCGCCGCGACCCCACCGCCTCTCATCCGACCGCTGCCGGTAGTCGGAGCGGCTTCTATTTCACAGCTTGAATCGCTCCCAAGGTCGCCGGATGGGCGATCGTGAGGTTGCCCTGCCAGAGCGCTTCGCCTTCGTGTGTATCGCGAGTGCACGTCGTCCTGGTCAAGGTTTCGTTGAAGACGTCGTTGACGTTGCCGTTGAGGAGGTTTTCGAGTCCGGGACTCACGTTCAGCCTGCAGATATCCTGGTAGTTGACTCCGAGGATCGTGCAGGTGAACGACCATTCCGGCGTCCCGCTGCCGCCGCTGAGGATCCGCTCACGAAGAGCTCCGGCGGCTTCGTAGAGTTCGGTCTTCCACGGCAGGTTGATGGCCGTGACGATGCCGAGCGAGCTGCAACCGCCGGTCAGTTTGCTGCAGCTCTGGGCGACGAAGCTGTTGATCTTGCCCAGGCCGAGAGCTTCGATTGTGCCGGTGGTCGTGAACTGGCACGTGACCCCCATACCGTTGAAACCTTTGTCTTCGATCTTCAGTTCGCCGCTGCGGGCCACTTCCAATGCGCCTGCGAGTTTCACGAACGTCCCGGTGGAGGTCGCTTCGAGCTTGCCCCCGGAAGCGGCTTCGATCAGTTGCGTGCCTTCTAGCGTTCCGTCGTTTTTCCCACTGACCGTGCAGTGCAGTTCTTTGCCGCTGAGCGCCGCTTCGACCCCGCTGCTCACCGTCGAGATCCCGGCTGTGGTCGAGCCCGAGCAGACGTCTTCGAATGGGATTTTTTCGATCGTGCAGCGAAGCTTGAATCCGACCCCTTTCGCCGTCTCTCGCAGCGAGCCGCCGATCAGCGCCAGTTCCGAGTGCCACGGTAGAGACACCGCGGTCATGGAAGGGCTCGCGCATTCGCCGGCCCCGACCGAGGCGCAGCTGGACATCGTCATTTTGGTTTCTTCACCGGCGACGCCCGGGCCGACCTTCCCTTCGCCGTGAACTTCGCATTCGACCGCGATGTTCGGCTGTGTGGTGGATACCTTCACTTTTCCTTTCGACAAGGTCGCTGCCGCTTCGGAGAGCGGCGACCCAGCCTGACGCCATTCCGGCCCCGCTGCATACCATTCCGGCGCAGCCTGCGCCGCACCGGCACCGACCGCGCCTACCATGGCCATCACCGCAAGCGTGGCCGATACAGCTCTGCACATTTGTCTCATCAGGTTCCTCCTAGTGGTATCGATCAGGCTCGCGGGCGCCATCTCTCACCAGGGATGAACCCATCGCCGACACGCCTGCCGGGTCCGTCCGCGAGTAACGAGCATGTCGCACTCTTGGACAGCAGCCAAGCCGATTCATACTCCGCACAACACGACTCGCTCTAGGGCAATGTGCTCAAATTCTCAGCGCCGCGTTGACGTGGATGCTGTATCGGAGAACTCGAGGTCGTGCAGTCGCAATGCGACTTCGAGCTCTGCGGGCGATCGCTGCAACGATCGTCCGAGCCGCTCCTCGATCATACGCAGGCGGTTGTCGACGGTGTTGCGTGCCACTCCAAGCGCAGCCGCTGTGGCAGAGACATTGCGCTCGGCAGCCAGATACGCGCCGAGGGTTTCGCACAGCGCCGGGCCGTGACGCATATCCTGAAGCGGCGCAAGATACATGGCGCACAGCGAGCTGTACAGCAGATCGTCGTTGAGCGCGGCTGCGAGCAGAGCGACGTCGGCATAGCGGGTCAGCGTCTGCGACTGGCGCAACGCCACGAGCAACGCCGCCTGCGCCTGACGGTGGGTAAAGCGCCAACCCTCAAGGCCCTGCATGGGCTCACCCACCGCGAAGCGCAGCGCCCATGGCGACGAGCGGCGCTCCGCCGAGCTTGTGGCCTCGCCGGCTTGCTGGCGGGTCCCGCCGCCCGCACTGGTTCCCGCGACGACAACCACCGCAGCCTCGACATCGCCCATACGCAGCGCCTCTCGCCCACCGAGCCACCCCCAGACAGTCTCATCGTCGCGGGGCACCGAAAGAAGCTCGCGGTCGAGCCGGTGCGCCAGTTCACGGAGGGCGTCGCGACAATTGGGACCCTTGACGATCACTGCGAGGTGCTCCGCTTGAAGGCGATAGCCGAGCACCGTGCTCTGGGCGCACTCGCCCGCCAGCAGCATGCGCACGTCCTCGAGGAGCCGCTGCTCGCGCGACCGGCCCGCGCGTCGCAACTCAGCGAGATGCTCACGCGCGACACCCGCCACGATTCGATCAAGCAGCACTGCCTGGATGCGCAGCATTTCGCGCAGACCGCTCCCAGGCCCGGCGAGCGCCGCACGATCAGCCTCCTCCATGACGTAATCCCACAGCAACGCGTGGCCGACGAGATAACGCCGCAGCACAGCGTCGAGACTGACCCCGCTGCGGGCGGCAAGCCGGGCCTGCATCAGCGTCTCCGCAGGGATCGAGGCTGGGTGGCCCAGCCCCTGTTCGAGGCCAGACAGACCGAACTCGATGGCTGCCGCGACCGCGGAGCGTAAGCCGCTCAGATACTCAGCGTCGTTATCGTCGGACGAGTCCGAGACGAGTTCGCGCACACGCACGAAGATCGCCTGCTCGATCTCAGCGCCACGTTCGCGCAACCGACGAGCAACCGTAGCGGCGTTTGCCATTCGCTAGTGCTTTCTCAACATTGCCGGACTGATGCCGGAGCGCCGTCTTGTCAAAGGGCGGTAATTCGAGCCGGTGCCGGATAAATAGCACACTGTCCCGCCGGCGTCGTTGTGTCGTGCCCAGTGACATCACGTAAGCCGGCAAACAGCCCGTCGGGATCATGTATAGCTCTTTGACCAGACGATAGAACGAGAGCTGGCGTAGACGAAACTGTTATTTAGGCATCACCTTCGTACGTATTGATCTATCACTACGCGTGGCCTTGCGCTTCGGCCTCCCGCCTCGCCCTCAGAGATCCCGTCCGACGCATGTCAAGCTTGGGGGCGCTGGGCTTGGCCACGTCGTGCTCAAGGGTCGCCAGGAAACCCCTCTTTCTACCGATTTATTTAGGTTGACAATCTGAGTCGAGAACATGCCACCGCCCCCTTCCTTGCCTTGCGACGCCCAACCGCGACCCCAGAGCGAATACCCTCGCCGCAACGCTTTCCCGGCCACCGTTCCCGCACGGCGCTGTCAAGCGCCCGCCTTCGACCGCCTCGAATACACAACTGTAGTTGTGCCTCTGACCGGAACTCGATACTGCGACAGACATGCGACTGCGGCATGGCGTTTCGGACATGAGCGACGAGATTGACCCAGCCGCAAGAATTACCGCTTTCAGCCGCGAGTCATAGAGCAAGCGACGAGGATCGCTGAGAAGATGCTGGGGCGAAACATCGATCTAGCTGACGTGCCGGGGAGGCTGCTAACAGCGTGAGGTAGGTTCAGGAGTGCGTCCGCCGTACTAAGCAGGCGACGGGAAAGCACCCGTCTGCACGTCGACTGCGGGCGAAAGATGACCCGCTTGGTCGTTGAGGCCCGCAGGCGACGCTGCGCAACGCTGCGCCGCAGGGAAAGGATTGATCCCGACACGTTGCGGGTTGCGCCGTTGGAAAAGGCTATCTGCCTAGCAGGCCGCCAGCGATGAGCGGATATTGCTTGCTGGTTTGGTATGCCGGAACCTCGAAAAGGAGCCGGTACCCCAACACGGCCCTCTTCGCCGCCTGATTCTTGCGCTTGCGTGGCCGCCTGCTCGCTCGTGCGATGCGGGCTTTGGCGCCGAATGGCGAGACCCGGATTCGAACCGGGGACACCACGATTTTCAGTCGTGTGCTCTACCAACTGAGCTATCTCGCCGCAGCTAACGATGCTACCGGCTCCGCGTCCCGGACCGTCTCCTGCCAACAGGCCATTCGGCGGCTCGCAGCCGCGGCCCCCTCAGTGCCCTTCCCAAGCCTCCAGATATGGCAGGGGGTCGATCGGATAGCCACCCTTCGCCTGCCATCCACCGACCCACATCTCGAAGTGCAGGTGCGGCCCGGTGGCGTCGCCGGTGGAGCCGAGCTTGCAGAGCACTGTGCCGGGGCTCACGCTCTCACCTTCCTTGACCAGCACCGATCCGGCCTCGCAGTGCGCGAAGAACAGGTCGAAGCCGATCGAAGTGCGCTCGGCCACATACCACCCGGCGGCACCGGGCTGGTTGCCGGTGGCGATGATGGTTCCGGGGAGCGGCGCGATGTCGTCGAGCCCTTCTTCCGCGAGGATGTCCTGACCCTGGTGGGTGTGGTCGCCGCGCGGGGCGCCGAAGCGGTCTTCAGGGGTTCCGAAGCTGTGCGAACCGCCCCGCACGGGGAACACGGCTCCGTCGGCGAGCGTCTGGGCGGGGGTGGGGACGCCGGTGGGTGCTTCGCCTCCCGGCGAGGCGGGCGGCTTGGGCGCAGGAGCAGTCTTGGGCGCAGGCTTTGGAGATGGCTTGTGTGCGGGTTTGCGTGCAGGCTTGGGGGTGCGCTTGCGTGCCGGCTTGACAGGCCGCTCGAAGGCTGCTGGATGGCGACGCCCGAGAGCTTTGTGTCGGGCGGGCGCCAGGAACCCGTACTCGCTGCCGCCGGTGCCCTGTCCAGTGGGCGCCCCGGATCCGCCGGCGTGGCTCACGTCGATGGCAGCCGCCGGCGCCGCCGCCCCACCGGTGGCAGTGACCTGTGCAAGCGCGCACGCCGGCGTGAGCGACATCGCCAACGCGCAGGCGGGCAACACCCTGGCGGAACCGGAGATCGCGATAGACAGCAAGCGCATGCCACCGTCGTCGGCAGATCGACGACGGTCCTGAAGTGCTGCGAGGAAAGATGCCCCGGCAGGCCGCTGCTAGGCGACGCTCTGCTCGAACTGGGCGAGCAGCGCCTCGTAGGTGCGCCGCAGTCCGTCCGCCAGCTCCACCTGCGGAGCCCAACCGAGCTCGCGCTCGGCACGCGAGATGTCCAGGCAGCTGCGCTGCAGCTCCCCAGGCCGCAGGTCGGCGAACTGGGGGGTCACGTCGGCGCCGGAGATCGCCTTCAACTGCTCCCAGAGGGTGAGCACGTCGGTTTGGGCGCAGGTGGCGACGTTGAACGTCCCGGACCTGCCGCTTGCCGCCATCAGCGCGGAGACGACGTCGGCGACGTAGATGTAGTCGCGCGTGGGCTTGCCGTGTCCGTAGAGCTTGGGCTGTTTGCCGGCGTGCAGATGGTGGGAGAAGATCGCCACCACCCCGGCCTCGCCGTGCGGGTTCTGGCGCGGACCGTAGACGTTGCCCAGGCGGCACACCGCGTGGGGCACGCCCGAGGAGAGCGACCAGGTCCTGATGTAAGCCTCGCCGGCCCACTTCGACGCCCCGTAGGGTGAGAGCGGCGCCGGGATGCGATCCTCGGATGTGGGCAGCGGGGCGTCGTCACCGTAGAGCGCGCCTCCGGTGGAGGTGAACACGAGCGGCACCTCCATCTTCGTGGCGGCGTCGAGCACGTTGAGCGTGCCCTGCACGTTGACCGCGCAATCGCGCGAGGGATCGGCCACCGAGGCGGTCACCGAAGCCTGCGCGGCAAGGTGGTAGACGGCCTCGGGACGGGCGTCGGCAAAGACGGCGTCCACGGAAGCACGGTCGACGATGTCGATTTCGCGCAAATCGGCGCCTGAAGCCACGTTGCGTGCGTTCCCTGACGAGAGGTCGTCGATGACGGTGACCTGGGCGCCGCTTGCGAGCAGGGCGTCGACGAGATGCGAACCGATGAAGCCGGCCCCGCCGGTGACGATGGCGCGTGAGGACATCGCGGGAAAGCTATCGGGAATCGCGAGCGAGCATGTAGCGGCTCATCGTGGCGAGCACACGCCGGGTGATGCTCGACGCGCGCAGCTCGTCCTCGGCGTCGATGTCGCCGGCGGCGCGCAGCTCCCCGATGCGGCCCATGGCGGGCGCGATCACCTCGGCTTGCAGGGCGCCGGGCTCCAAACCGTCCTCGATGGCGGCGGCGATGGCGGTCTCGGCGGCCTCGGCGTCCCCCCGACGGATCGCCTCGGCGTAGGCGTCGAGAGCGACTGCGACGAGCGCGCTGCGGTCGCGCCGCCCACGAGCGCGCTCGGCGGCGCCGGAGCGGTCGAGCACCTCGAAGAAGGCGGCGAGCAGGACGGGATCGAAGTGCTTGCCGGATTCGCCGAGCATCATCTCGCGGGCGTGCTCGACGCTGAACGCCTCGCGGTAGACGCGGTTGCTGGTGAGCGCGTCGAACACGTCGGCGATCGCCACGATGCGCCCCTCGATCGGAATGTTTTCGCCGCTCACACCGCGCGGGTAGCCGTGCCCGTCGAAGCGCTCGGGGTGGGAGAGCGCGATCGTGGCGCCCATGTCGAGGATGGAGGAGGCGGAGCCGCGCAGCAGGCGATGGCCCTCCTCGGTGTGCGTCTCGACGATGGCGCGCTCCTCGGGGGTGAGCGAGCCTTCCTTGAGCAGGATCGCGTCGGGGATGGCAACCTTGCCGACGTCGTGGAGCGGGGCGGCGTAGGAGATGCGCCGGCAGAACTCGGCGCTCATCCCCACCTGCTCGGCGAGCATCGTCGAGAAGCGCCCGATGCGCTCGATGTGCGCACCGGTGTCCTCGTCGCGG
>JBQCGU010000035.1:0-22170 GCA_051955355.1 Solirubrobacteraceae bacterium
TTCGTGACGACGAGGTTGAAGAACGTCTGGCGTGCCTGCAGGCGCGCCGCCTGGCTGAGGATGGTGGGCGGAGCGAAGCCGGCGAGGTTCGTGAGCACCTGGGCGCCCACCGCCTGGCCGGAGCGCTTGAGCTCGTCCATCTCCCGGCGGATCTCATCAAGGCATTCGCGTGCATCCACGACGCCCACCGGCAGTGGAGCCCAGACGGCTGCCACGCGGTTGCCGAGCGCTCCGCGCTCGGCTTGGGCGCGCACCGACACGGGCACCATCGCCTTCAGCACCAGACCCTCGGTGTCGATCCCCTGGGCGCGCATGTGACGGCCGAGCGCGAGGCTCACCGCTGCCAGCACGACGTCGTTGAGCGTTCCCCCGAGCGCATCCTTGATCGCCTTGAAGCGGCTCAAGTCGGCGTCAACCCAGGTGTAGCGGCGGTGCGGGGTGATTTCCACGTTGAACGGGCTCGGCGGCGCCGGGGCGCTGACGCCGGCGAGCGTCGTCTGCCCGACGCCGACGACGAGATCCCTCAAAGCTCCGAGCGCGCGGCGCGGGGCTCGCAACCGGGCGCGCGCTGCGCGCAGCATCTCGGCGGGCACAATCGCCCGCTCCAAGAGCGCCTCCCCGAGCAGCTTCGCCTGGCCTGGCAGCGGTTGTGCCGACCACGGCACCGGGCGGTTGGAGTGGGCGGGCTCCTGTTCGAGGTCGAACAGCACTGTGGTTATGTCGACGCCCGAGATGCCGTCGACGAGCGCATGGTGGGTCTTGGCCACCAGCGCGAACCGGTTGCCCGCCAGCTCGTCGACGAGCCACATCTCCCACAGCGGCTTGGAGCGGTCCAGGCGCTGGGAGAACAGCCTGCCGGCGAGCTGCTCGAGCGCCTTCTCGTCCCCCGGCTGCGGCAGGGCGGTGTGGCGGATGTGGTAGTAGGGGTTGAAGTGGGGGTCGTCCACCCACACGGGCCGTCCCTGTCCGAACGGCACGAACGCCAGGCGCTGGCGGTAGCGCGGCACGAGGTGCAGCCGCGAGATGATGTGCCGCACGAGCTCGTGGTGGGTCGGCGCCCTGCCCTCGAACACCATCACCGACGCGACGTGCATGTGGGAGGCGCCCGCGTCCTCCAGGTGCAGGAAGGCGGTGTCGAGGCCGGTGAGGCGGTCGGGGTTTGACACGTCCTTGATTCTTCCCCGTCGATCCCCATCAGTCAACGTCGAGCTCCCGCGGTCGGTCATGGCGTCTTCGGTCATCGCGCCTGCTCGGCGAGCGTGTGCAAACCCACCTCGTCGATAGACGCATGGCCGGAGAGCGCCATCGTCAGGTCGAGGTCGGCCAGGAACGAGCGCAGCACCTCCACCACGCCGTCTGCGCCGCCGAGGGCAAGGCCCCAGATGTAGGGGCGTCCCAGGCACACCGCGCGCGCTCCGAGCGCGAGCGCCTTCAGCGCGTCGGCCCCTGAGCGGATGCCGCTGTCGAACAGCACCTCGCAGCGGTCGCCCACCGCCTGCGCGATGCCGGGCAGCGCCTGCAGGGAGCCGATCGCGCCGTCCACCTGACGGCCGCCGTGGTTGGAGACGATGATCCCCTCGACGCCATGCTCGACGGCGAGCACCGCGTCCTCGGTCGACTGAATCCCCTTCAAGACGATCGGCAGCTTCGTGCACTCGCGCAGGAACTCCAAATCCTTCCACGTGACCGACGGGTTTGAGAACTGCCACGCCCAGTAAGCCACAGCCGTCGCCATGTCCTGCTCGGGAGGCTTGGGCAGCGCCGCGCAAAAAACCGGGTCCTGCAGGTAGTTGCAGTTGCCCTCCCCGCGCAAGAACGGGAGGAAGCCGTCGCTCAGGTCGGCTGGGCGCCAACCGAGCAGCCAGGTGTCGAGCGTCACGACGATCGCCTTGTAGCCGGCGCGCTCGGCGCGGTCGATGAAGCTGCGCGCAAGCTCGCGGTCGCGCGGCCAGTACAGCTGATACCAGCAGTCAAGATCGCCGGCTGCCTGGGCGATGTCCTCGATCGTGTGCGCTGCGGCGGTGCTCGCTATCAGCGGCACGCCCACCTGGGCGGCACCCTTGGCGCTGGCAAGCTCGCCTTCGGGGTGCGCCACCGTCTGCACGCCGATCGGCGCGAGCAGCACGGGCGCCTGAAGCTTCGTGCCGAGCACCGTGCGCTGCAGCGTGCGCTCGGACACGTCGCGCAGCATGCGCGGAACTATCCGCCAGCGGTCGAACGCCTCGCGATTGGCGCGCATCGTCTCTCCGAGGCTCGCCCCGCCCTGGATGTACCCGCGGGCTGAGCGCGGCAGCATCGCGTACGCCGAGCGCTCGAGCTCGCGCCAGTCCACCGGGCGGGCGGGGCGACGGCCGCCGAGCATGCCCGCGAGGTAGATCTCGTGCTCGTAGTTGGAGAACGGCACCTGGGAGCTCATCGCCTGCGAATCCTAGTGAGCAGCGGCTCGCGGGTGACGCCGGCGCCACGCCCGGACGCTCCTCGCGCAGTGCTCCACACGGCCCGGTAGCGTTGGCTGTCTGTCAATCCCTCAGGAGGCCGCGCATGACGTTCGACCAGAGCAAGATCGGCCAGGTGGTGGCCGCCCAGATGGAGGCGCTCGAAGGGCGCTATGGCGAAGACTGCGAGATCGGCAACGTGTGCACGATCGTCGAGGTGATCGGCCCGCACGGCTCGGACATCTCGGTGCGCTCGAGCGAAGCCCGCCCGCACACCACGATCGGCCTGCTGCGCATGGCTGAGGCGATGGTGCTCGGGAGCCTGGGGCGGCCGAGCGGCGGCGAAGAGGAGTAGCGCCCCGCGCCAAACCGCTGCAAACCTGTGTGACCCTTCGCACACTGCCAACTGGGGCTGTTTGGCATCGTGCTGTGCAAACGTCTTTAAAACTGCCGAGTCGTCTCCGTGGATGGAGGCGAGCGGGGGACCCACTGCCGGGCCGTCAGCAAGTGGCCTGGATGGGGCGAATCGGCTGCTGATGCAGCCGTAACGCCCGCCGGAGCGCGTTCGGTTTTCGCGTGGCCGGCGGGGGTGAGCCCGACAGCTAACCCCGTAGGCAGAGATCGAAGGAGGACCTCTGCATGAGGCCACGCATATGCGGGCGCCCGCGCGCCCGAACAGGGCTCCTTGCGCTTGCGACGGGCTGCCTGGCGGCGCTTGCGACCATTCCCGCCGCCCTCGCCGCCACCGCATCGGCGCCGCCGCTGCCGCTCGGGCAGTTGCCTGAGGCGACGGGCGCGCTGGTCGAGGTGACGCTTGCCGCGATGGCTCGACGGGCACGAGCCCACATGAAGCTCCACATCGACGATGCGAGCCTGAACGTGCTCGACGGACAGACGGTCAGCGTCCGCGGAACGCTGCTGCCCGCTCAACCCGGTCGCGAGGTGACGCTGAAGCTGCTCGGCAGGCGCGGGTGGCACACGGTGGCGCACTCCTACACGGGCGCTCGCGGTCGTTTCCGGCTGCGCTTCAAACCAGGCAACCTGCTGTCCACGCGCGTGGAGGTCCGCTACTCGGGCGACAGCCGGGCGCTGCCCGTCAGGCGCGTGCTCGGGCGCCTTGGCGTCTACCGCCTTGCCGGCGCCTCGTGGTACGGCGGCGGCGGGAGTCTCGCCTGCGGCGGGTATCTGACGAGCTCGACGATGGGCGTCGCCAACAAGACGCTTCCGTGCGGCACATACGTGACGCTGCGCTACGGCGGGCGCTCGGTGCGCGTCCCGGTCGTCGATCGCGGCCCGTTCGTTCCCGGACGCGACTTCGACCTGACCGAAGCCACCAAGCGCGCGCTCGGCTTCGAAGGCGTCGGGCAGGTGTGGAGCTCCCGCTAGATGGGAACAACGAGAAGATGAGCCGCAAACCCTCGAAAGGCAAACGGTCGAGCCCCACGCCCAGCGCGCGGACGGTGGCGCGGGCGATGCTCGGCACCGCGATCCTCTACAACAAGCTCGTGCGCGCCCGCGCGGTGGCTGGGGCGAAAACGGGCATGGTTGCCAGCCGGCGCGGCGGCAAGGCGTGCAGGTGCAAGGGACGCTGTCCGTGTCATCGCGGCAAGGCGAGCCCCGTGCGGACGCTTGGCGCGATGTCCGTCGGCGCCACGGCGCTCGGTGCGCTCGCGGTGGGTGCGCTCGCGATCGGCGCGCTTGCGATCCGGCGCCTGGCGATCAAGCGCGGCGACGTCGAGCGGCTCGACATCCGCGAGTTGAAAGTGAAGCGATTCGAGGTCGACGAACTGCTCGTGCGCGAGGAGACTCGCTCGCAGCCGCCGACTGCCGCCGGCGGGCCGCCTGCGCCGCACGGCGGCCCGGGCGCGCCTCCCGGCGGTGGGCCGGGGTCGGAGCCCGGTCCCATGCCGGCTTAGCTCGAGAACCATTTAGGGTTCTCGCATGGATTTGACGTTCAGCGAGCGCGAGCTTGCCTTCCGCGAAGAGCTGCGCGGCTGGCTGGCCGAGAACCAGCCGGACGCCGAGCCGGTGGACGGTGGGGAAGAGGCGCACTTTGCCTGGCGCAGGCAATGGCAGCGGCGGCTGTACGACGCCGGCTGGGCAGCGCCGAGCTGGCCGACCGAGTTCGGCGGGCGCGGCGCCTCGCTCACCGAGTCCGCCATCTACTTCGAGGAGATCGGACGCGCACGCGTGCCGCTGCCCGCCAACGTGCTCGGACTGCTGCTGGGCGGCCCGACGCTGATGGTGTGGGGCAGCGACGAGCAGAAGGACCGCTACCTGGCGCCGATCCTCTCCGCCGAGGAGATCTGGTGCCAGGGCTTCTCCGAGCCCGACGCCGGCTCGGATCTCGCCTCGCTGAACACTCGCGCCGTGGAGCGCGACGGCGAATGGATCGTCAGCGGACAGAAGGTGTGGACGAGCGCAGCCCAGTTCTCGAAGTGGTGCATGCTCGTCGCGCGCACCGACACCGACGCGCCGAAGCACAAGGGGCTCACGTACTTCCTGATGGATATGGAGCAGGAGGGCGTGCAGGTGCGCCCGCTGCGCCAGATCACCGGCGAGTCGGAGTTCAACGAGCTGTTCATCGAAGGCGCGCGCATCCCGCCAGAGAACGTGATCGGCGGGGTGGGCAACGGTTGGAAGGTGGCGCTCACGACGCTCATGAACGAGCGGGCAGGTCTCGGCTTCGCGCTTCAGGTGCGATTGCGCCAGCTGCTCGACGACGCGTTCGCGCTTGCCGTGCAGCGCGGCCTGCTCGAGGACCCGCGCTGCGCCGACGCGCTCGCCGACCTGCACATCCGTTGCGAGTCGATCCGCCTGATGGCGTGGAAGGGCCTCACCGACATCGAACGCTACGGCCAGCCCGGCCCCGAGGGCTCGCTCGTGAAGTGGCTGTGGTCGGACACCAACCAGCGTCTCACCGAGCTGTGTGCTGAGATCGTCGGTCCGCAGGCGCTCACCGCCGGTACGAGCTGGAGCTATGAGCTGTTGCGCGCGCGCGGCAACTCGATCGAGGGCGGCACCACCGAGGTGCTCAAGAACATCGTCGCCGAGCGTGTGCTCGGCCTTCCGCGCCTGAAGGCAGCCCTCTGATGGATTTCGGGTTGAGCGAGATCCAGCGCGAGATCCAGCGCACCGCCCGCGAGCTGCTCTGCGAGCGGGCGCGTCCCGAGCGGGTGCGCGAGCACGCCGAGGCGCGCACGCACGACCAGGAGCTGTGGCGCGAGCTGTGTGAGCTCGGCTGGCCGGGCATCGCCATCTCCGAGCGCTACGGCGGCCAGGGCCTTGGCCGGGTGGAGCTGTCGATCCTCTGCGAGGAGCTGGGTCGGGCGATCGCTCCCGTCCAGTTCCTGCCGACGGTGCTCGCCAGCACGCTGATCGAATTCGCAGGCAGCGAGCAGCAGCGCGAGCGCCTGCTCCCCGCGCTGGCAAGCGGCGAGCACGGAGCGGCGGTGGGCACGGCACGCGACGGTCGCGCCGAGCTGGTGGTGGGTGGCGGCGAGGCGCAAGCGATCGTCCTGCTCGAAGGCGGCTTGGCGCGTGTGGTGGCGGCGGAGGAAGCCGACGTCGAGCTCATACCGTCCATCGACCCGACTCGTTCGGCTGCCAACGTCACAGCTTCCGGGCGTGCCGGAGAGCCGCTCGGCGGCGACCTCGCCGGCGGCCTCGACCGCGCGCTCGTGGCGATCGCCTCAGAGCTCGTCGGCGTGTGCAGCCGAGCGCTGGAGATGACCGTCGACTACGTCAAGGAGCGGCGCCAGTTCGGTGTGCCGGTGGGCTCGTTCCAGGCGGTGTCCCACCGCTGCGCAGAGATGCTGCTCGCCACCGAGAAGGCCAGGTCGGTCACATCGCTTGCCGCCTGGGCGGCGGACGCCGACCCGCAGCAGCTCGGGCAGGTCGCCGCGATGGCCAAGGCTGCGGCGTCTGAGGCCGGCGTGCAGGTCACCGGCTCGGCGATCCAGGCGCACGGTGGCATCGGCTTCACCTGGGAGGCGGACGTCCACTGGTTGTACAAGCGGGCGCACATCGACGCTGCCCTGCTCGGCGGTCCCAAGCAGCACCGCGCGCGCTTGGCGAGCCTCGTCGCCGAGACCCTGAGCACGCCCGTCGCCTGAGCGGCGCGGGCACGCCGTGGACGGCGCTAGATTCGCTTGGGTGGAGGCGAATGGACGCCAGGAACTGGTGGCTCACCTCGACGCGGACGCCTTCTTCGTCTCGGTCGAGCTGAACCGCCACCCCGAGCTGCGCGGCAAGCCCGTGATCGTCGCCGGCAGCGGCCCACGTGCGGTGGTGACCACCGCCAGCTATGAGGCGCGTCGCTTCGGAGTGGGCTCGGCGATGCCCGCCGCCCGGGCGCGGCGGCTTTGTCCACAGGCGATCGTGCTGCCGCCCGACCACGCCGCCTACCGGGAGGTGTCGCGGTGCATGATGGACATCGTGCGCTCGCACGTCGAGCGGGTCGAGGTGGTGGGCCTCGACGAGGCGTACGTGGATCTGCGCGGTCTCTACTCGCCGCGCGCGGCGATGCGCCGGATCGTGACAGACATCGCCGAGCGTGCCGAAATGGTGTGCTCGGTTGGCGTCGGCCCCAACAAGCTCGTCGCCAAGGTGGCGTCCGACGCCGAGAAGCCGGCGGGGTTCGTGGTGCTCACGCGAGAGCAGGCGTGCGAGCGCTTCGCTGGCGCGCCGCCCGGCCTGGTGCCCGGCATCGGTCCCAAGACGGCGGCGCGGCTGGCTGGCATGGGCATCTCCACCCTCTCGGCGCTCGCGCACGCGCCCGAGCAGTTGCTCGTCGAGCGCTTCGGTCCGCGGCTCGGGCGGGAGCTGGCGCGACGGGCGCGCTTCGAACACGACGGCGAGGTTTCGCAGGAGCGCAAGGTCGTGTCGGAGTCGCGCGAGCGGACGTTCGACCAGGACGTGGCCGATCCTCAGCGCCTGCGCGAAGCGCTGCGCACGATGGCCCGTCAGCTGTGCGAGAGCCTTGCCGCCCACGCCCGCCAGGGGCGCACGATCGGGATCAAGGTGCGTCTCGACGACTTCTCGACGGCGACTCGCGCGCGCACGCTGCCCGCGCCGACGAACGACGTCGACACTGTGGCGGGTGTCGCGCTCGCCCTGCTCGAGGAGTATGCGCCCAAGCGGCCCGTGCGCCTGCTCGGAGTTCGCGTGGCGGGATTGACGCCTGCGTCGGGGGAGATGATCGCGCGGCCGACGAGCGGCGCCGACAGCCAGCTCGCATTTCCGGTGTAGGCTTGCCCGATGCCCGTGCTGAAGGCAGGTGAGATCGAGCTCGGCTACGAGCGCAGCGGACAAGGTCCGCCGCTCCTGCTGATCATGGGGATGAGCGGCACGCTCATGCACTGGGGAGAGCCGCTCTTGTCGCGGCTGCGTGAGCACTTCGAGGTGATCGTCTACGACCACCGTGGGATCGGCTCATCGACGAAAGTCGGCGAGCCGTTCACGATCGCCGATCTCGCCGACGACACGGCGGCGTTGATGGATGCGCTCGAGCTCCAAGCCGCCGATGTGATGGGCATATCGATGGGCGGCATGGTGGCCCAGGAGCTCGCGCTGCGCCATCCCGAGCGGCTGCGCTCGCTCGTGCTCGGCTGCACGTACGCGGGCGGAGAGGGCAGCGCGCTCACCGGCGAAGAGACGATGCGCCGGCTCGCCGAGGCGATGACCTCGGGCGACCGTTCGCGCGCGATCAGGACAGCGTGGGAGGTGAACGTCTCGGCTCGCTTCGCCGACGCCCCGGCGTTCGACAGCTTTCTTGAGATAGGCAGCGCCAACGCCGTCCCGGTGCCGGTGATCATGGAGCAGATGCGCGCGATCGTCAGCCACGACACGAGCGGGCGTCTGGCGGACATCGGCGCACCAACGCTGGTGGTGCACGGAACCGAGGACGAGATGCTGCCGGTCCGCAACGCCTATGCGATCGCGGAGCGCATCCCGGGGGCGCATCTGGAGATCTTCGAGGGCGTAGGGCATCTGTTCTTCTGGGAGGAGCCCGAGCGCTCGGCTGAGCTCGTGCGCGAGCACGCCGCCGCGCACGTCTAGCTCACGGCGCGATGGCACCGCGCGAATTGACGTTGGCGGGCGCCGACGGCACTCTGCTCGCCGGGGAGGAAAGCGGGGAGGGGCAGCCGATCGTCCTGTTGCACGGCCTCACCGCCACGCGGCGCTATGTCGTGATGGGCTCCAGGCTGCTCGAGCGCTCGGCGCACCGGGTGATCGCCTACGACGCGCGGGGCCACGGACGCTCTCAGGCCGCGCCAAGCCCCGACGCCTACACGTATGCGCTCCTCGGCGAGGATCTCGAGTGCGTGCTCGACGAGCTCGGAATCGAGCGTGCGGTCATCGCGGGCGCGTCGATGGGCGCCCACACGGCGCTCCGCTTCGCCATGGCGCACCCTCGGCGCGTGGTGGCGCTGGGGGTGATTACGCCGGCCTACGCTCGGGAGGCGTCCCCCGGCGAGCACGCGGGCTGGGATGCGCTCGCGCGGTGTTTGCGCGCGCGCGGGGTGGAGGGGTTCATGGCGGCATATGACCTCTCGAAGGTGCCCCTGGAGTGGCGAGGGACCGTCGAGAAGGTGATTCGCCAACGGCTCTCATCCCACGAGCATCTGGATGCGGTGGCTGACGCCCTGCAGGCGGTGCCACGCTCGCAGCCGTTCGAGCGGTTCGGCGACCTGGAGCAGATCGCCATCCCGACGCTCGTCGTGGGCAGCCGTGACCAGGCGGACCCGGATCATCCGCTCGCGGTGGCCGAGCGCTATGCCAAGGCGATCCCCGGCGCGCGGCTGGTCGTGGAGGAGCCGGGGCCGCCGCTGCACTCGCCCATCGCCTGGCAGGGAGGCCGGCTGTCGAAGGTGCTAGCCCAATTGGCGTCATAGGATGAGATCGTGATCCACCTCACCGAGCCTGAGATCCGCGTCCTGGGGTGCCTGCTCGAGAAGCAGCGCACGACGCCCGACCAGTATCCGCTCTCGCTCAACTCGCTGCGGCTGGCGTGCAACCAGTCCACCAACCGCGATCCGGTGGTGCAGTACGACGAGCCGGTCATCCGCGACGCGCTGCACCGCCTGGAGCGACGCGGCTTCTCGCGCTTCGCATCGGGCGCCGGCAGCCGAGCGCCGAAGTTCCGTCATCTGCTGGCAGAGGCGCTGCCGATGAGCCACGCCGAGCAGGCGGTCATGTGCGTGTTGATGCTGCGCGGCCCGCAGACTCCAGGGGAGCTCAAGCAGCGGACCGAGCGCATGCACCCGTTCGCCGGGCTGCAAGAGGTTCACCACACCCTGAACTCGCTGATCGAGCGCGACCTCGTCGCTCGTCTCGGCCGTCGTCCAGGTCAGAAGGAGGAGCGCTACACCCAACTGCTCGGCGGAGATGCGCCCTCGCAGGGCTCGAATGGGTCTCCGTCCGCCGCAAACGGCCAGGCGGGCATCGAGCACGCACCCGCGCCATCCGCGGGAGCGCACGCAAGCGATCGGTTGCCGCAGATGGGCACGCTCGACGAACGGGTGCAGCGCCTGGAGCGCGAGGTGGCCGAGTTGCGTTCGGTGCTCTCGGAACGCGTGTCATGAGCCCCTCCGCAGTGATGCTCCTCGCCTCGGCAGCCGGCGGGTCGGCGTCGGACGCCGCCAGCGGCGTCGGGATCCCCGTGGCGATCGCCGCCGGGCTGGTGTCGTTCCTGTCGCCCTGCGTGCTGCCGTTGGTGCCGGGCTATCTCTCGACGGTGATCGGCGTGACGCCGGCGGAGCTGCGCGACACCGGCAAGCTGCGCGTGCTGGTCCCCAGCCTGCTGTTCATCGCGAGCTTCTCCACGATCTTCATCCTGCTCGGCCTCGGGGCGACCGCGATCGGCTCGACGCTGAACACGCATCGCCATGCGCTCGAGCAGGCTGGGGGCGTGCTGATCATCGTGATGGGCGTCATCTTCCTGTCCACGCCGTTCGTGCGCTTCTTCAACCGCGAGTGGCACTCCGAGACGCTGCTGCAGTTGGCCGGACGGGGCGGCCCGCTCGTGGCGGGCGCCGCGTTCGCGATCGCATGGACGCCCTGCACGAGCATCACGCTCGGGGCGATCCTCACGCAAGCCGCTATCTCCAGCTCGGCGGCTCATGGCGCGCTCCTGCTCGCCTTCTACTCGCTCGGGCTGGCGATCCCGTTTTTGCTGATCGCGCTTGCGTTCGAGCGCATGACGAGTGCGCTCGCGTTCGTCAAACGCCACTTCCCGGTCGTGATCGCGTTCGGCGGCGCGGTGATGGTGGCGCTGGGGTTGCTCATCGTCACCGGCGAGTTCACGACGCTGAACTCACAAGCCAACAGCTTGCTGCAGGGCACGGGCCTGGACGTATCCGGGGTCTAGATGCCCTCGCCGCAGCGCACGGCTTTCGCCTCCGTCGTGGCGGCAGCCGCACTGGTTGCCATCAAGCTGGTTGTGGGGCTTCTGTCGCACAGCCTGGGAGTGCTTGCCGAGGCGATCCACTCGGCAACCGATTTGGTGGCGGCGCTGCTGACGTTCTTCGCGGTGCGCGTTGCTCTGCGGCCAGCCGATCGCGAGCATCCATACGGCCACGGCAAGGCGGAACACCTCTCCGCGCTCGGCGAGGGAGCGATCCTGATCGTGGCGAGCATCGCGATCGTCGTCGAGTCGGTTTCGCGAATCGTCGGTCATCACCCCCACGTGGACGCACGCTGGTACACGTTCGCCGTGTTGATCGCCGTGATAGCGATCGACGCCAGCCGCTCGCTCGCCTCCACGCGCGCCGCCCACCATCACGGCAGCGCAGCGCTGAGCGCCAACGCGCTGCACTTCACGCTCGACCTGATCGGGTCGGTGGCGGTGTTGATCGGGCTGGTGCTCGTCCGAAGCGGCTATCCGCAGGCCGACTCGATCGCCGCCCTGCTGGTCGCCGGTCTGGCGCTCTTCTCAGCCGGGCGGCTGATGCGGCGCAGCGTGCACGCGCTGATGGACCGTGTGGCGCCGGGCGACGACGGTCGCTACGCGCCCGCCATGCTCGTGCTGCGCCTCGCTCCCTACTCGACGCGAGCCGACGCGGAGCGGCTGGCGCGCCACCTGAACGCCGAGCACCCGGAGGTCGTCGACGTGACGATCCGCGCGCGCGAAGCGCACACCGAGGGGCAGGGATAGGTCAGCCGACGGTCGGCGCCGCGGGTTGGTGCGCGGCGCCGTCGGGGCTGGCGCGGCGCGCGAGAAAGCGCTGTTCCCACGCTTGCTGGTTGCGCTTGGCATCCAGCACGAACGGCGACCACCCGATCGCCTTGACGATCGCACGGTTGAGCTGATCCCACGGAGCGGGGAGGGGACGGAGCACGTCGACGAACAGCACCACGCGTGTCTCGTCGGTGTCGTTCCACACCTCGTGGTTGAACGTGTCGTCGAACACCATGCTCTTGCCCTCCTCCCAATGGCGGAAATCCTCGCCGACCCTGATCCGGCAGGCGGGCGCGTCCTGCGGGACCATCAGCCCGAGGTGGTAGCGCAGCACGCCCTTGTACGGGCCGCGGTGGTCGAGGATGTGCTTGCGCGGGGAGAGGATCGAGAACATCGCGGTGGTCATCCCCGGGATGCGTCGCATCAGCTCAGCGGTCTTCGGGCAGGTTTCGACGCCGAGTTTCGCCTCGAAGCCGTACCCATACAGGAAGTAGGTCTTCCAGTCGTCGTCGTCGGTGATCTCGATCTGGTCCTTGGAGATGTCTTGGAAGTTGGGCAGCGCCTCGCGATCGGCGAGCACGCCTTCGAGCTCCGAGCGAATCGTCAGCCAGTTGGCCTCTATCTCGGCGATCCAGGGGAAGCGGTGGTTGTCGAAGAACGTGGCGTCGCCCACGAGCGAGCGTCCGCCGATGAAGCGCTCGATCGGCGCGAGCATCCGTTCGCCCACGGAGATGGTGAGCGCCACTATTCGCTCCCACATGGAGCGTGAGTCTATGCGGCCTCTCGGAGGGCAGCCAGCTCGGGCGACTCCGCGAGCTTCTTCAACGCCCGCTGCTCGAGCTGCGAAGCCCGCTCGGCGGAGAATCCGAGCCGCTTGCCGATGGCGGTCAGCGTCTGAGGCTCCTCGCGTCCGGTGCCGAAGCGCAGCGTCAGGACGGTGCGCTCGGTGTCGGGCAGCTTGGCGATCGCGCCGCGCACGATCCGGTCGCGCTCGGAGTCCCAGGCGGTGTCCTCGGGCGCCTGCTGATCGGAGGGGAGCAGGTCGCCGAGGGCTGTGTCGCCGTCGTCGCCCACCTGCTGGTCGAGGCTCACCAGGGCGGCGCGCTGGTGGCGCACCTCCTCCACCTGCTCGATCGGCAGGCCGGTCTCCTGCGCCAGCTCCTCCAGAGTGGGCTCGCGCCCGAGCTTGACGCTCAGCTCGCGCTCGACGCGTCCCACCTTGCGCGAGCGCTGGGCGACGTGCACGGGGAGGCGGATCGTGCGGCCGGAGTTCTCCAGTCCGCGCTGGATCGCCTGGCGGATCCAGAGCGTGGCGTATGTGGAGAAGCGGAATCCCTTGCGCCAGTCGAACTTCTCCGAGGCGCGGATCAGGCCGAGCATGCCCTCTTGGACGAGATCCGCCAGCGGCAACCCCTGGTTTTGGTAGCGGCGTGCGTTGGAAGCCACGAGGCGCAGGTTGGAGTTGATCAGCCTTTCCTTGGCGCGCAGGTCGCCGCGCTCGATCTGCTTGGCCAGCTCGATCTCTTCGTCTGGCGTGAGCAGCGGGTAGCGCCGCGAGTGCGCCAGGAGCTGGTCTACGGACTCCGGGATGAACATCTCGCTCAAGTCGATGCTGTTGTTCGGTGGCTTTCTGGTGGCGTTTGCCATGGGCGTCTCTCTAATGCCGATGCTGGAGGTAGGAATTATAACCGATTTCGTTGCGCTGTCAACAGTTGCGCTATCAACGACCTGCTTGTTGGCTTCATCGTGCTCGCCCTTCGTTCGACGCCAACTCGTCGGCAACCTTCCTGGCAACCCCTATAACCCACGAGGCTCTAAAAAGGCTCTACCCGCTGACACAGACGCGGTATCGCCATCTGAGTAAGCTGCCGCCATGGATCTCCAGGGTCGGGTGGTGGCGATCACCGGGGCCTCTTCCGGGATAGGCGAGGCCACCGCGCTCGCCTGCGCAAACGCCGGAGCGGCGGTTGCGCTGGCTGCTCGCAGGACGGAGCGCATCGAGGGTCTCGCCGAGCGCATCCGCGCCGGCGGCGGTCGCGCGCTCGCGATTCGCACCGACGTCGCGGACGAGCAGGAGGCACGCGCATTCGTGCAGCGCGCGGGCGAGGATCTCGGCCGCTTGGATGTCGTGGTCAACAACGCCGGCGTGATGCTGCTCGGGCCGATCGAAGACGCCGACACCGAGGAGTGGCGACGGATGATCGACGCGAACGTGTTCGGGGTGCTCTACTGCACGCACGCCGCTCTGCCGATCATGCGCGCGCAGGGCTCAGGCCACGTCGTCAACATCAGCTCGGTGGCCGGACGCGTGGCGCGCGCGGGGACAGGCGTTTACAACCTGACGAAGCGGGGCGTGGGCGCCTTCTCGGAGGCGTTGCGCCAGGAGTGCGTCGACATCGGCGTACGCGTCACGCTGATCGAGCCCGGGATGGTGGCCACCGAGCTTCAAAGCCACAACCGGCCCGAGGTGCTCGAGCGGATGGGCAGGCGCTTCGAGGGCGTCACGCCGCTCGCCGCGCAGGACGTCGCCAACGCCGTCCTCTACGCGATCTCCCAGCCCGAGAACGTGGCGATCAACGAGGTGCTCGTGCGCCCACGCGCGCAGCGCGGGTGATGGATCGCTCACGCCTGTTCGTGCCCGACCTGCTCGCCGGGCAGGTGGCGCTGCTCACCGGCGGCGGATCGGGCATCGGGCGGGAGACCGCCCTGGAGCTGGCGCGCTGCGGCGCCCGCGTGGCGATCTGCGGTCGGCGCGAGGAGCCGTTGCTGGAGACCGTGGCGCTCGATCCGCACGGGCTGATCGAGGCTCACGTGTGCGACATCCGCGAGGAGGAGGAGGTGGACGGACTGGTCGATGCGGTTCTCGCACGCCACGGCCAGATCGACGTGCTGGTCAACAACGCCGGCGGGCAGTTCATGGCGCCCGCCGAGTCGATCACTCCGAAGGGATTTCGCACGGTGATCCGGCTGAACGTCGAGGGCACGTGGCTCGTCACCCACGCGGTGGCAACCAAGGCAATGATCCCCTCGGGCCGCGGGGGCAAGGTGTTCAGCGTGACGCTCTCCCCGCACAACGGGATGCCCGGCATGGCCCATTCAGGTGCCGCACGGGCGGCTGTCGAGAACCTGATGCGCACGCTCTCGATCGAGTGGGCACGCTTCGGCATCCGCCTGCTGGCGATCGCTCCCGGCCAGTTCGCCACGCACACGCTGCTCACCAAGTACCCGCAGGCGATCGTCGAGCGGATCGCCGACACGATCCCGCTCCAGCGCCTTGGGACCGAGCAGGAGATGGCTTGGCTGGTCGCCTACCTGGCCTCACCCGCCGGCGACTTCGTGTCGGGCACGGTGATCACGGTGGATGGCGCACGCGACAACTGGCTGGGTCCGTGGCCTCCCGCCGCCGCCACCGACGAGCAGGGCGTCCCGCTCAGCGAGAAACGCCGCTAAACAAACTTTCATCCCACCCCAACGAACCGCTCGCTAGCTTTCGTTGAGCCATGGCGAACGGGCGTGGGGATGGACGACCAATCGACAGGCGAACACTGCTCAAGGGCGGTCTGCTCGCCGGCGGCGCGCTGCTCGGAGGAGGGGCGGCGCTCGGTGAGGTGATCTCCGGTCGCCTGCCGATCGTCGGCGAAGCAGCCAGCCGGGCGGGAGCGGGCGGCGCCGGCGGCAAAGCCGGATCTGCGCACGGCGGCGGTGGCGAAAGCCAGCAAGGGGCGGGCCGTGGCGGGCCGCTCGGCGCGGCGGGACATGTGGCGCCGAACATCCTCGTGATCATGGTCGACCAACTGCGCACGCCGCAGTGGTTCTCCGCCGGGGCGCGTGCGCAGTCGCTGATGCCCAACCTGGCGCGCCTGCGGCGTGGGGGGGTGTCGTTCGGCAGCCACTACACGGCTGCAAACGACTGCACGCCCGCGCGTGCGGCGATGCTCACCGGTTTGTACACCCACCAGACCGGTTGCATGATCACGGGAGGCAGCACGCTGGACCCGGGCTTTCCGACCTGGGGCACGATGCTGCGCGAGCATGGATATCGCACCTACTGGTACGGCAAGTGGCATCTCACCCACGGCGACAACTGGTGGGACTCCTACTTCGACTCCGGTGCGCTCGAGCCTTACGGTTTCAGCGGCGGCACCTACCCCTCGCCCGACGGGGCGCCGGGCCAGGGCTGGCGCATCGACCCGCACATCGTGCACCAGTTCGAGAAATGGATCGACCGTGCGCCCAAGAGGGAGCCGTGGTGCACCACCGTGTCGTTCGTCAACCCGCACGACATCGCCTGGTGGTATCGCTGGAGCAACCGCACCGCCGCCGAGTCGAGCGCTCCCAGCGTCGTCACCGAACTGCCGCCGAACTTCGAGACGCCCGCCCAGCTGGCGGAACGGCGCAAGCCGCAGTTGCAGCGCTCGCTTCAGGAAACCGCCGAACAGTCGTTTGGGTCGGTGCCGTTCGAAGGTCCCGGAACGACACAGGCGTGGCTGCCGTTCATGGACCTCTACCTGAAGCTGCTCGCGCGCGTGGACAGTCACATCGGGCAGGTGCTCGACGCGCTGCGGCGCCGCCCCGAGGTGGCGCAGAACACGGTGGTGGTGTTCACCTCCGACCACGGCGAGTACGGCGCCTCACACGGTTTGCGCGGCAAGGGCGGCGCCGCCTACGAGGAGGCGATCAGGGTTCCGTTGATCGTCAACGACCTGCGCGGTAAGCTCGGCAAGGCGCCGCGGCAGACGCGCGACGGGTTGACCTCGAGCGTCGATGTGGCGCCGCTGCTGCTCAGCATCGCCAGAGGGTCTGACAGCTGGCGGCGCGACTCCCACTACACCCACCTGGCCCAGCGGCACGACCTGATGGCGATGCTCGAGAATCCGTCCGCACGCGGGCGCAAATACGTGCTGCACACCACCGATGAGGTGGTCACCGAGTTCGCCGTCTCGCCCTACTCCGCGCATGCCCCGCTGCACGTCACGGCGCTGCGCACACCCAAGGCCAAGTATGCGCTCTACTCGCACTTCGAACGTGGCGGGATCGGCCTGCGCAAGGCGGGCCAGGAAGCCGAGCTCTATGACTACAGCACCCCTGGCGGGCGGATGGAGATCGAGAATATCGCCGGTGAAAGCCATCTGGAGGAGCGCCTGCGCAAGCAGCTGCAGGCGGCGATCCGCAACGAGCTGCGCGCGTCCCTGCCGCGGCATCTGAAAGCGGCATACAAGCGCGGCTTTGCCGACTACAGCGACACCGCCATCCATGCCGCCGTCAAAGCGAGCGAGCGGCGACGGCGGCTGATCGAAAGTCGCACCGAGGAAGGCCCGGAACGCGCCAGCGAACGGATCAACGTCGGGGTGTCGCCTACGGAGCGCGCTCGGCGGCGCGCAGCCCGGAGAAGGACCAGGCGGCGAACAGCAAGGTGAGCACCAGCGCGCACGCGAACGCCAGGAGTGTGTGCTGCTCGACGCCCGAGATCAACCCGCGTCCCGCCTCCAGAAACGCGGTGGCGGGATTGACGCTCGCCACCGCGTGGATCCAGCCTTTGAGCAGCCCGAGCGGGACATACACCGGGGCGAGGAAGAGGATCAAAAACACCGGCGTCTGCATCAGCGGGCCGGCTTGGATCGAGCGGAAGCGCAGCGCCACACCCATCGCCCAGCCGTAGCCGACGAGCACGAGCAGCGTCGCAAGCCCGTAGAGGCCCAGCAGATCCAAGCCACCGCCTGTGATGCGCATGCCGGCGGCGAGCGCGACGGCGGTTACCACGCTCAGCGAGATCGACGCCCGCGTGAGCGCGACGAGCGCATAGCCGAGCACGATCCCGCGTCGGTTGCCCGCCGCCAGCATCAGCCTTCGCGCGAACCCGCTCTCGAAGTCGAAGGCAACCGTGAACCCGGTGAACAAGCCGGCGAACATCGCGGTCTGGCAGAGCACGAACACGAACTGGAAAGCCGTATACCCGGAGGGGAATTTGAACCCGGGCGCATGGCCGAGCGCCGAGAGGCCGCCGGCGAAGCTTGCGAGGAAGATCAGCGGGAACACCAGCGAGGGCACCACCAGGTCGGGCCGGCGGAAGTAGGTGTGCAGGCTGCGCCAGGCGATCGCGAGCGCGACGCGCGTCATGTGCGCTGCATCCTCTTGTTCAGCGCCAGGGCGACGACCCCCAAGCCGAGCAGGGTCACGCCCGCAGCGACGCCGAAGCCGCGCGCGAGCGCACTTGCGTCCCAGCCGTAGACGAACAGGCTGCGAAAGCCCTCTATCAGGTAGGAGATCGGGTTCCAGGTGGCGAGCGTGTGAAACCAGCCTTTGACGAGCAGGTTGCGCGGCAGGTTGCTCGAGGAGAGGAAGATGAGCACGAAGAAGAGGGGAAACAGGCCCTGCACCGCCTCGCCCGAACCGGTGCGCAGCGCCGCCGCGCAGCCGAGCGCGCCGAAACCGGTCGCCGCCAGCGCGCTGAGGGCGAGCAGAACCACCACGCCCCCGACACCTGCCTTGAAGTGCGCTCCACCGAGCGCTCCCATCGCCAGATACACAAGCGCTTGCAGCGCACCGAGGATCGCCACTCCGAGCAGCAGGCCGGCGATCAGCGACACGCGCCGCAACGGGGTGAGGGCGAGCCGGTTGAAGAAACCGTCCTCGATGTCTTGCGCGAGGTTCGTGCCGGTGTTCACCAGCGAGAAGAGCGCTCCCTGGATGAATGCGACGGCGATCGCGAACGAGATGTAGGAGTGGGTGGGGAAGCCCGGCAGGCGGGTGGCAGCCTGAAGCCCGCTCGCGTTCACCGCCAGCAGGATCGCGGGGAAGAACACGATCGGGAACACCTGGAAGGGCTGGCGCAGGGTCTTGAGCATCGAGCGACGGGCGAGCGCCCACACCTGCGTGAGGAGGCTCATGTGCGCGCCGGCTCGGAGGTGCGCTCGCGCGGCTGTCCGGCTTGCTCACCATCGGCTTCGCCGTCGCGCTGCTCGGCTGCGCCCTCCAGCGAACGGCCGGTCTTGGCGAGGAACACGTCGTCGAGGGTGGGCGCGTGCAAGCGCAGGTCGGCCACGCGCACGCCCTCGCCGTCGAGCGCCCGTACGACTTGCGCGAGATCGCCTGCGCCTTGGCGCAGCTGCACCGCCACGGCGTTCGGCGATCCGGCGGTGGGCTCGCCGAAGCGCTCGAGCACGCTCTGCAGGCGCTCGCGGTCGCTGGGGTCCACGGGAACCGCTTCCACACTCTCGCTGCCGATGCTCGCCTTCAGCTGGGAGGGGGTGCCCTCGGCGACGATCTTGCCGCGGTCGATGATGCCCACCCTGCCCGCCAGCACGTCCGCCTCCTCGAGATATTGGGTTGTGAGGAACACGGTCACGCCCTCCTCGGTGGACAGTCGCCTGACCTCGTCCCAGAGCGCCGCCCGGCTCTGGGGATCAAGGCCCGTGGTGGGCTCGTCGAGGAAGAGCAGGCGCGGACGGTGCAGCAGCGCCAGGGCGAGGTCGAGCCGGCGCTTCATCCCGCCCGAGTAGCCGTTCACCTTGCGGTCTGCCGCTTCGGTCAGCCCGACGCGCTCGAGCAGTTCCGTGCCGCGCCGTTCGCGCTCGTCCTTGGCGATGCCGTGCAGGGCGCCCTGCAGGCGCATGTGCTCGCGACCGGTGAGGAACGGGTCGAGCGCCGACTCCTGAAGCGAGGCGCCGATCGCCCGGCGCACGGCGGGTCCCTGGTGGACCACATCGAAACCCGCGACGCGAGCGCTGCCGGCGGTGGGGGGGAGCAGCGTGGTGAGCACGAGCACCGTCGTCGACTTGCCCGCTCCGTTCGGTCCGAGGAAGCCGTATATCTCGCCGGGAGCGACGTTCAGGTCGATGCCATCCACCGCGCGCACCACGGCACGCTTACGTCCACCCTTGAAGTCTCGCACGAGGCTTTCGACCTCGATCGCCGCGCTGTGCCCGCTCATGGCTCGAAGATAACCGCTCGAACGTCTCAGGCGTGGATGCGCGCCAGGAAGCTCTTCACGCGGCGGTCGTACAAACGGGGGTTTCGGTTCCACGACTCGACGTGCCGCGCGCCAGGCACGCGGTAGTAGGTGACCCAACGCCTGAGCTTTGCAGCGAAGGCATCGCTGGTGGAGATCGGGACGAGCTGGTCGGCGGTCCCGTGGAACAGGAGGATCGGCAGGTGGAAGTCTGCGGTGTGGCGCAGCGCGTCGAGGCGATCCCAGTCGACGGATATCCGCTCACCGATCATCCACTCCACCGGTGTCGCCGCAAATGACGGCAAGCCCATCGTTCTTGCGTTGAACGACAGGATCGCCTTCCAGTCGAGCGCCGGGGCGTCGAGGATCAGACCGGACACCGAGTGGGCGAGAGGGGAGCGCTCCATGAACTGAGTGACGATCGAGCCACCCATCGACATGCCGTACAGCACCAGACGCCTGGCTCCATGAGCAAGCGCATAACGCACGGCTGCCTGCAGGTCCCGCCACTCCGTGAAACCCATGTGGTGCTTGCGGTCAGGGCTCTGTGGGGCGCCGGCGTCCTCGCGGTAGGTGATGAGCAAGGATGTCAGTCCCGCCGCATGCAGCGGAGGCAGCATGCGCAAGTCGTCTTCGCGGCTGCCGTTGAGGCCATGCACGACGATCGCCCATGTTCTCCCGCGATTCGCGCTTGGTTTCGGCTGCGCTGGCACCACCCACGCGGGCATCGGCCCGAGTTCGTCAGGCACGCTGACGTTGCCGTATCTCACCCCGAACGCTTGTCGCGGGTTGTCCGGATAGGTGTCCGGGTCGATAGCCACCTTCATGCCGGGCGTCAGCTGGTTCTGCACGTCGCGCAACTGCCGCGTAACGGTGTGTGAACCGCTGCCGGTCACCTCTTCAACCACGGCATGGCCACCTTTCCAGTCGAGCCCGTACACACCTGGGCGCAGCGAATCCTTCGAGCGCGAAAGCACCACCCGCCTGCCAAACGCCGACCTCACCGTTGCATCGAGCGGCCAGCTCCGGTGGTCGGGAACGACGACAGCGCTCGAGAAGTACCAGCTGGCGGCTGCCGCGGCAGCGAGGATTGCGGCTATGAGCAGGACGCCGACCACGAGCAGCGAGCGGCTGTGACGGCGAAGCCATGACGGCGGCTGCTGCCCAGGCTCCGCGAGAGCGCGGCTGCTGATCGACTGGTGAGGCAAGACTAGGATTGTGCCGTGTCGTTCACGCTCAGGAATCTCAAGGAGGATTTGGAGGATGTCGGCTCCAAGTTCGACGGCCCTGCGGATCTGGAGTTCCGCTTGGCAACGCAGGCACTCGAGCTCGAGAGGTCCGGACTGGGCTATCAGCGCGTTCCGCCCGGCTGTCGCTTTCCCTACGGTCACACACACCACAAGCAAGAGGAGATATACGTGGTGGTGGGCGGAAGCGGGCGGATGAAGCTGGATGACGAGATCGTCGACATTCGGAAATGGGATGCGGTGCGCGTCTCGCCCGGCACATGGCGAGGCTACGAGGCGGGGCCGCAGGGATTGGAGATCCTCGTCATCGGTGCGCCCAACCTCGGCGAGGCTCCGCGCGAGGACGTACGTGGGGAGCGCAACTGGTGGGCGGACTAGCTATGCGGGGCAGGTGAGCGCTTGAGGGCTCGAATCCACGTCGTCACGCTAGGTGTCGAGGACCTCGAGCGCTCTCTCGCTTTCTACCGTGACGGACTCGGACTGCCGTCGAAAGGCATCACAGGGACGCAGTTCGCCGGAGACGAGGACAAGCCGGCGGGGGACGTGGCGATGTTCACACTGGAGGATGGGCTGATCCTGTCTCTCTACCCGCGCTCTGAGTTGGCAAAGGATGCAGGCGTCGACCCGAGCTACACCGCCGGCTCAGGTTTCAGCATCGGCCACCTCGTCGACAGCCCTGCCGACGTCGACCGCCTCCTCGCGCTCGCCGCACAGGCGGGCGGGCGCGTGCTCGGTCCTGCGCACGAGCGACCCTGGGGAATCTACTCCGGCTACTTCGCCGATCCCGATGGTCATCTGTGGGAGATCATCCACTTCCCGAACGCAGACGCGCCGATCGACGGCTCGTCGTGAGAGATCGATCGGTTGGGTCGCAGCGGGTGTCGACTAAAACTGAGACACAACCCCCTTACGGGTAGTGCCTCAGTTTGAGCGTGGCCCTGTTCAGCGCGTGTTGCAGCATTTAGTCTGCGCTGATCGGATACCAAGGCGGCCCCGACGCGGATGGTGGTCCGACGCCGGGGCCTGAGCAAAGAAAGGACGTGCCTTTCCATGCCTGCGCAGGAGCCTAACTCAGCAGTGGAGCGGGACAACATGCACGATTGGGGTGTGCTGGTCCGACTCTTGGACCGGGACGATCACCGGCCGTGGACCGTGGACGAGGTGGTCCGTGACCGCGAAGACGAGCGCACGACCGCGAACGACACACTGGAAGCCATCGACCGCCTACGCGGGATCGGCCTGCTCCACTACACCTGCGACGGGCTCATGTTCCCGTCGCGCGCCGCTCTGCACTTCGATCAGATCGCGGCCACGGTCTAGCCCTCTCTCGGCGGCGGAGCGCCGTGCTCTTGGCGCTCC
>JBQCGU010000036.1:0-52311 GCA_051955355.1 Solirubrobacteraceae bacterium
TGGGGACCTATTGGGGGTGGCGCTTGGCCCGGGTGTCGGGGTTGCTCGTGATAGCCGCCCACCATCGGCGCCTATGCTGCCCCCGCCCACGTGGGGGGGGCCGCCGGCCGTGGGGCCGGCGCCTCGCCGAGCTTGGCTACCACGCGTCCGGCGTGAGCGCTTGGGCGGTCTCGAGTACTCGCGCGAGCCCGCCGCGACGGGCCAAAGCCTGTGCCGGCGTGGCGCCGTCGAGGTCTGGGGAGGGGGAGGTGGCCCATGCCGTCAGCGACAGCGCGCCGCCGGGGTAGGCGGCGATCAGTTGCTTTAGGCCGGGCAGCTCACGATCTTCATAGAACTGCCAGGCTGGCAGGCGATTGGCGCGCCCGCGCCGCAGGGCGACCAAGCTGCCGGAAGCGATGCGCTTGGACACCGCCTGCGGTGTGACGCCAAGCCTCTGCGCTGCCTGCTCGCGTGTCAGGGCATCGGACAGCGCTTCTCGCATCGCGTCTTGGAGCGCTGGATAGGTGACATGCCGAGCCTGCGCGAGTTCCTGGTCGGTAGGTGCCTGTCTCCACAGGGTCTCGTCGAGGCTGTCGGTCTCACCTGCGGCGGCGGTTCGTGACAGGGCGGCGTCGAACGCTCCGATCAGCGCCGGTGACGCGTCTTGCTCGGCGAGCTCGGCGGCGAGCTTTCTGGGCGACAGGGGACGCTCGCCCAAGCGCTTGACGAGCTCGTCGGCCAGGCGCTCAGCCTCTGGGGTAGCCGTGGATGGCACGACCACACGGTAGCACTATTGTGCAACCTACGCAACTTACGCAACGTCGGCGAGTCTGAGGCTCGGATCCGCGAACGCGTATTGGAAGATGACGCCGGCGGAGCGCAAGCGCTTCCGGCGCGCGAGCCCACACCGTCACGCGCGAAACGGCACGACGAGTTGCTTCTTCCTCCTGCCCGTCGCTGACGGCGGCCCGGCAGCCGAGTGTGCCTACGAATTGAGAGATCAAGCCGAGGCGTGCGCTGGAGCTATCTCCAGGGACCGCCGATCGAAAATGTCCAGTGCCCGCGAAGCGGACGCGACCGCCTGCTACACGGTCCTCATTGCCGTCGCAGCCGGTACCAGATCCGCGGGACGCGCCGCATCGGGCCTGGGGGTGCAGGACCCGAGTCGCTTTGCACCGACACGAGCTCCCACGTCGCACCGAACCGCCGCTGTATCTCCTCCTCGGAGGCTCCGTTTGGGCCGACGCCCCTGTCACGGTGCGCGAATGCCATCAGCAGCAACGTGGCGCCCGGCGCGGCCAGCTCGCTGACACCCTGCGCGTAACCGTTACGCGCGACGGGCGAGAGATCGTGAAAGCAGCCGCGGTCGAAGATGAGGTTGAACCCGTTGCCGATACCGAGCGTCGACAGGCTCGCGACGTCACCTGTGATCCAATTGACTTGGACGTCCTTCTCCTGGGCCCTGCGGCGTGCGCGCGCTAGTGCTCGATCGATCGCATCCACGGCGGTGACCGTCCAACCGCGCTTGGCTAGATAGACAGCCTGGGTGCCGGTGCCGCAACCGACGTCAAGGGCGCGGCCCGGCGCAAGTGCCCTTGCGCCCTGGACTAGCGATGACAGCTCGGCCGGGACGTGATCTTGGTCCCATGGGGTAAAGCCGACGCGGTAGAGGACCTGGTAGCGAAAGCTCACTGTAGGGAGCCTTTCATACGGCCGGGAGCTCCGGGGTGCCGATCCGCGCCAGCCGGAGAACACGCGGCTATGACCGAACCGACGCGGGGGTTTGGAGGCCTTGACCTTGACCTGTTCTCTGTCTTTGAGGACTCGAGGGGCTTGGAAGGCGATGCAGGCGCTCATACTGGGAGAGATGCCGGAGATCCCCACGTACCGTCGTGTGCAGGTGTCTGCCGTGAGGCATCGTGTAGCCGTCCTGACTCCTTGCCTTCGAGCGTAGACCGCGGTGTCCATGCGGACCAGCGCAGCGGGACGGATTCTGCTCGTCGAGGACGAGCCGTCGATTGCCGAGCCGTTCGCGGCGGCACTGGCCCGCAACGGGTTTGATCCGGTGATCGCTGGCACTGCGCACGACGCCCTGAGACTGGCGCGGGAGAACCCGCCAGATGTCGTGCTTCTCGATCTGACGTTGCCTGATGGGGACGGTCGCGATGTTTGTCGCGACCTGCGCCGCACTTCAGATGTCCCGATCATCATGCTTACGGCACGCGGCACCGTTACAGACCGGATCGTTGGGCTCGAGCTGGGAGCCGACGACTATGTCGTCAAGCCGTTTGTCACCGATGAGGTCGTCTCGAGGATTCGGGCTGTGCTGCGTCGCACCCGCCGCACGCCTGCCTCAGAGCACGAGGGGATGATCGTGGGAGAGCTGCAGCTTGACCTAGCGGCCCGCCGGGCGTGGCTGTCCGGTGTGGAGCTTTCGCTCACGCGCAAGGAGCTCGATCTGCTAGCGCGCTTGGCGCGCGACGCGGGCAGAGTCGTCTCGCGGGAGACGCTGATGTCGGAGGTGTGGGATGAGAACTGGTTTGGCTCCACCAAGACACTCGACGTGCACATAGCCGGGTTGAGACGCAAGCTGGATGAGCGCCGGAGCCACGGTGTTCGCATCGAGACCGTGCGCGGGGTCGGGTTTCGTCTGACGGCATGCGACGGGGAGCCGGGACGGTAGGCGGAGCGCTGAGACTGAGGACGGGACTTGCGGCTGCGCTTGCCTACGTGCTGCTGCTGGCGATCATTGCGCTCGGCGTGCCGCTCGCATTGAGCCTGCGTGCGCGGGTCAACGACGAGGTCCGCTCTCAAGCCCAGGGGCAGGCCGATCTCGTCGCCGCGACCGCCGGAGACTTGCTCGGAGGAGCGCATCGCGGGGAACTGGCGGTGCTTGCGCGGACGGCTGCCGGGGCGGTGCGGGGCCGGGTGCTCGTAGTCGACCGCTCGGGTGCGGTCATCGCGGACAGCGCCACACCGGCACAGTTGGGATCGAGCTATGCGCGGCGTCCGGAGATCGCAAGCGCCCTGCGGGGCCGCCAGGTGCAGGTACAGCGCTCGAGCCATACGCTCGGTCAGGAAATCCTGGCGACGGCCGTCCCGATCGTCCGGGGCGGTGCCCCTGTTGGGGCTGTGCGTGTCACACAGAGCGTTGCGGCGGTGCGCGCGGCGGTAAGACGCGTGGAGCTGGGGCTTGCGCTGATCTGTGGCATCGTCCTAGCACTGGGACTGGCCGCAGGCGTGCTGATCGCACGGCAGATCGCGCTGCCGTTGCGGCGCCTTGAGACCGTCGCGGAACAGGTGGCAGCGGGAGACCTGAACGCGCGCGCGAGGATCGAGGGCAGCCGCGAGCAACGCTCGCTGAGCGCTTCCTTCAACGAGATGACCAGCCGCGTACGACGCTTGCTCGACTCCCAGCGCGCGTTTGTCGCCGACGCGTCCCACCAGCTGCGCACACCGTTGACCGGGTTGCGGCTACGGATCGAGGAGGCCCGTGCGGCAGGCGTCGGTCCGGTGGCCGACACCCAGCTCGAGGCGGGCATCGTGGAGATCGACAGGCTCGCACAGATGGTCGAGGAGCTGTTGGTCCTCAGTCGCGCCGGCGAGCGCGAGCTCCCCGCGGAACGAGTGAGCCTGGAGGCGGTCGTGCGCCGAGCGCTCTCGCGCTGGCAAGCGACGGCCGCCGAGCGCAGCGTCAAGCTTGGGGCCGACGGTCTCCAAGACGGACAGGTGTGGTGTGTCGCCGCGGACGCCGACCGGGCACTGGACGTATTGGTCGAGAACGCCCTGTCCTACTCCCCGGCTGGATCGGGGGTGACGATCTCCTCGAGCTCCGCCGGGGTGATCCAGGTTCGTGACTGTGGACCGGGCCTTGCCCCAGAGGAGGAAGAGTCGATCTTCGAGCGCTTTCATCGCGGCAGCGCTGGACGATCGGGACCGTCGGGCAGCGGCCTTGGGTTGGCTATCGCACGCGAGCTGGCCCGCGAGTGGGGAGGCGAGGTGACGTTGCGAAACCGCGAGGACCATTCCGGTGCGATCGCCACGCTCACTCTCCCGACAGAGCCAGCAGGAGACGGTAGCCTTGCCAACGCTTAACCATTGGCGGGCTACCGTTGCCAGCATGAGACGCCACACAGCATTTTGGCTGCTCGCCGCGCTGCTGGGGATCCTCATTACGGCTGGGATCACGTGGGCGACCAGTCAGCTGACAAGCCAGCACATCGGGATCTCCTCCGAACCGCTCTCCGCCGGCCGTCGTCTCGCACCACCCCCATCACGAGAACAAACCCCCCAGCGTCGGCAAACACCGACGCGAACTCGCACAACCGTCAGGACAGTGACAGTGCCGGCTCCTGCTCCACCATCCAGTCCAAGCGGACAGAGCACATCCATGACGCCAGCGCAGCCCGCACCCTCGGGAACCGTCAAGACGCAACCGGCACCGCCCCAAGGACGCGACGAACACCAGCGAGGCAGCACCGATAACAGCGGACACAGCGGGGAACGCAACAGCCACGAACGCGACGACTAGCGCGCAAGATCGACACACCGCTAGCGCCAGTTCTTTGCCGAATCTTTCCCTCCGCTTGGGTGTCGGTTTGACGAACGTAGGCCACAGTGGGCGTGAAAGCCCATTTGTGAGAGGCCCGTTTGATGCGCCGCATGGCAAACACCCGAATCGCCGCTCTCATCGCAGCACTGACTGCCGGTGCGCTTGCCGCCTACACGCTGCGGTCCAGTCCGGCCACCAGGACCGGCTCGGGCGGTCGCGACCAGCAGCAGGCGGCTGACATACGCACACAGGTGATCAGACGCACCGTTCACATCGTCCGTCACGAAAGTCCGCACCGCTCACACGGCCAGAGCATCAACAGCGCGAGGAGCGCGGCTGTGACGGGAGCCACTGGCGGCGTGCCGCGCAGCGCCAGCAGCGGTTCGCACGCGCTCGCTTCCGGCGCGGTCGCACAGGCCGGGGCGCCCCGGACGCGCACGAGCGGAGCGGTTTCGACTGGCGCTCCTTCGGTTGGGTCTGCCGGTGGTGGGACGGTGCGGACGCGCACGAGCGGCACGAGCATCTCGCCATCCCATGCCCCTAGCGGTGGGCCGGTGCGCACTCGGACAAGCGGAGCCGGCGCGGGCAGCAGCTCTCCCAACCGGGCGCTGCGCACCCGTGCGAGCGGAGCGGGAGAGCGAAGCGACCGCGGAGACGGTCACGGTGACTGACGCTCGGCGACCCGTGCCTTCATCGAGGAAGAGTCCTCTGAGGAGCCTGCTCACGGTAGGAGCAGGAGCGCTGGCCAGCTTCCTGGTCGTGCTCGTGCTGTTGACAGCACGGGTGGTGAGCGGCCACGACCCCGCGTTGCAGGCGAGCGCCTCGAGGCCGGCTGTGCTCGTTTCGAGCCACGGCACTCGCATGGTCGTGCGTACAACCGCAAGCGGCCGAGTAATCGCAAGGCCGTCGAACGGGGGCGCGGCATACCAGCAAGGTGCTTCTCCGCTCATAACTCGCACGAGCGGCGCGCCTTCGCAACGGGGTGAGGAGAACGATGGGTAAGCCGGCAGCCGAGCCCATCGCTTATCAGGGCACTCAGGCGGGAAGACCGACGGCTGGTCGCCATACCCGGCGGGGCTTTGACCGGGTGACGGTCGCGTTGTTTTCGCTAACCGCGTTCTTGCTCGTCTTGGCGGTGCTCGGCACACAGCTGAAAGGCACCTCGAGCCGCCCGCGCCGGCCCTTGGTTGTGCTGCGGCGGATCTACCGCACGACGGTCGTCGAACGGGTGCTGCCTGCGGGTCAAACGGGACCGACAGCCGGCGCGTCGGTCACTCAGTCGGTGTCCGGGTCTGGCAGCGCTCCCATGTCCGCCGCGGCTCCGGTCACACGAGCGTCATGAACGAAGAGCAGGAGATCGTGTTTCACTCGATGGGCAGCGACATCCGGCTGCTGATCGGACCAGCATTGCTGGCAAGCGCACCGCCTCCGGCGGACGCGGCACTTGCAGAGCGCGCCTATGTCGAGGACTTCGCCAGGCGCCTCTCGCGCTTTCGCAACGACAGCGAGCTGAGCGCCCTCAATCGCGACGGTCGTGTCGAGGTGCCGGCATCGCCGCTGTTGCGTACCGCGGTGCGGGCTGGCGTATGGGCGGCACAACGCAGTGGCGGGCTTGTCGATCCCACGCTCACCGGTGCGTTGGAGCAGGCTGGCTACTCCGCCTCGCTCGACCGCAAGCGACCGGCATCCCTAGAGGACGCTCTAACGGTCGCGCCGCCGCGTCGCCCAGCCAGACCGCATCCAGGCAGGCTCTGGCAGCGAATATTCATCGACGAGCGCCGGGGTGTGGTGAGCCGGCCGGCGAGCGTGAAGCTCGATACTGGCGGGACCGGCAAGGGGCTATGCGCGGACGCTGTCGCATACCGCTTGCGCCACTACACCCGCTATGTCGTTGACTGCGGTGGAGATCTCGCGATCGGCGGGGTAGGCGCTCAACTCGACCCCTACGAGGTTGAGATCGAGCACCCACTCACCGGCGAGGCGATTCGCCGGATCCGTGTTACCGCAGGCGGCCTTGCCACCTCCGGGTTGAACGTGCGCATCTGGCAAACCCAGGACGGCGGTTTTGCCCACCATCTCCTCGACCCATCGAGCGGACTACCGGCATGGACCGGACTGATCGGCGCTACAGCGCTTGCTCGAAGCGCGCTCGAGGCGGAGACCCTCTCCAAGATGGCGCTGCTACTCGGTCCTTTGGGCGCCCGGAAGGTGCTCGGCGAGCACGGTGGCCTGGTCGTGCACGACAACGGTGACGTCGAGGAGATAGCGCTGTTCGACCATCCGTCCTGGCTTTCATCGGCACGGAGCGCCGCATGACGAGCGCCAAGGATCCGACACCGCTGTTGTGGTGGCTGGTCGGTCGCGCGTCGGGGATCGTCGCGCTCGGGCTGATCACGCTCACGGTGCTGCTCGGGTTGACCATGTCAACCAGGCTGCTGCGCCGGCCAGGCATCGGACGGAAGCTTGTAGGACTGCACGAGCACGTCGCGCTCGTCGGCCTCGGCGCGATCTCGTTGCATGGTCTGGCGATACTCGCCGACCCCTGGTTGCATCCCGGCCTCTCAGGCGTGATGGTCCCGTTCACGATCGCCTACCGGCCCCTGTTCACCGGGCTCGGGATCATCGGTGGTTACCTTGCCACCCTGCTCGGTCTCAGCTTCTATGTGCGGCGGCGGATCGGCGTGAAGCTATGGCGGCGTTTGCACCGTGCGACCCTGCTCGTTTGGGTGCTCGGGGTCGCGCACACGCTCGGCACGGGCAGCGACGCCGCGACAGTCTGGTTGCGCGCCCTCGTGCTGCTCCCAGCGATACCCGTTGCCTATCTCAGCACCCTGCGCCTCCTGCAATCCGCGCGACGCCGTCCCGCTCAAACCTCAAGGAGACAGCAAGCGCCTAGCGGGACCGGGCCACACAGGGTTCTGGCGAAGGAGAGCGCATGAAGCGCACGGACGCCGATGTGCTGATCGCAGGCGGCGGTCTTGCCGCCCAGCGCTGCTGTCAAACATTGCGCCGTCACGGCTTTGACGGACGGATCGTCGTGCTCTGCGCGGAGCGCGAGCCACCGTATGACCGTCCGCCGCTCTCGAAGTCTGTGCTCGCCTCACACCATCCGCAAGAGCTCGCCTACAAGCCGCTGAAGTGGTATGCAGAAAACGACATACACCTACTGCTCGGAACGAGCGCCACAGAGCTTCACACCAACACGCGAACTGTCGTAACGCAAGAGCATGACCGCGCTCGCGACGGTCGCATTCGCTACCGCCGCCTGGTGATCGCGACAGGCGGCCTCCCGCGTCAGTTGCCTGGTCTCGCGCTGGGCGGGGTCGTCGGCCAGTTGCGCACCCACGCCGACGCCCTCGCCTTGCGCACCGCGCTCATGGAGCGTCGCGGCCGTCTGGCCGTGGTCGGCGCCGGGCTCATCGGCATGGAGGTAGCCTCCTCCGCCCTTTCGCTCGGACTGGAAGTGACGCTGATAGAGGCGGGCGCGACGCCGCTGGCGCGTGTTCTTCCTGCCTCACTTGGCCGGTGGATGGCCACCCTTCACCGCCGCCACGGCATAGACGTACGACTAGCCACGACCGTCACGCGCCTCTCCCCTCATGACAGGACGGCGCGGCTCGCGCTCAGTGACGGCAGCACCGTCACTGCCGATACCGTGCTGATCGCCACGGGCACCGTTGCGGCGACCGACTGGCTCGCCTCGAGCCCACTGGGCCAGGGTCTCATCCCAACCGATGCGGCTGGCCGCACGGTGCTGTCGGACGTGTACGCCGCCGGGGATGCGGCCTGCTTTCCCGACCCCTACACCGGAGAGCAAATCGCGACTCCTCACTGGGAGGCTGCCGCAAGACAAGGCACGGCTGTCGCGCGCGCGATCGTAGGGCTCCCGGTACAGCCTGCGCTACCGGCGATGTTCTGGACTGACCAGCACGGTCACCGCATCCAGCTCGTCGGACACGCACAGCCTGACAGCGATATTCATCTCAACGGCAACGCAAGTGACGATGAGCCGTTCGCGGCACGGCTGACACACCATGGACACCCCTCGGGGGTGCTGCTGCTCGACCAGCCAGAGCTATTGCCCGCTGCTCGTGAGTGGATCACCAGCGAGCACGCGAACGAGCGAGAGCAAGGACTGGCCGCATGAGTTCGACGGTCCAACGAAACGAGGTACCAAGATGACCTACCTGCCAACCATCGACGAGTCCGCCTGCCTTGCGCACGGCGACTGCGAAGAGATCGCACCCGATGTCTTCCGCGTCGAGGACACAGCCACAGTAATCGGCACGGCCCCCAAGGAAGAGCTCCTCGCGGTCGCGCAAGCCTGCCCCGCAACCGCGATCAGCGTCATCGACGAAACCACTGGCGAGCAAATCTATCCGTAAGCGCCGCGGCCATGACCACCACTGATCGGTCGTAGCTCGATCGGCACCAGGTCGTGGAGCTCGTGCTCGACAAGCGCTATCTCGCGAGGATGTCGCAGTCTCAAAGGCGAGCGCTACAAACCGCCAGCATCGAGTTGCCGACCCGCGTCGAGGTCCGCCGAGACATCGCGGAGGGGCTCCTGTACGACGGGATCCGGGGGATCTGCAGGATTGGCGCCGAGTAGACGATCTGTCCGTCTTCCTCGACCTCGAGTCGCTGTGCGTGTCCGACGATTTGGATCGGTGCCCGTGCTGGTCGGCTGAGAGCCGTTCAGCTTGCCTTGCGCCCTGTGGCGATGCCGCCCTCGTGATCGAGAGGACGTACGGAGACATCGACAAATCCCGCTGCGAGAAGGGCGTCGTGCCACCACTGCACTCGAACCGGATGCTCCCAACGTCGCGTCACGATCCGCGTGGTGTTCCGCGCGATTCGCACGAGGCCGGCGGGGCCACGACGAAGCATCCGCTTGACGAGTCCCAGAATCAAGGTGCGGTCGCGACGGTCGAGGACGCTGAGCTGGAACATCATGTCGGCAAACACCAGCCTTCCGCCCGGCCGCAACACGCGCTCGATCTCAGCGAGCGCATGACGCTTGTCCGTATCGGCTAGGTGATGGAAGCAGTAGTTGGAGACGACGGCGTCTAGAGACCCGTCGCCGAGCGGCAGCCGAGTGGCATTCGCGACCAGCACCTCGACGTTGCCCACCCCCAGACGCTCGAGCTTGCCCTGCAAGTGCAGGCACATCGCCGGTGATATGTCCAGTGCACCCACGTGCGCCGCGCGCGGGGCGGCGGCCAGCGCGAGCAGTCCGGTTCCGGCGCCGATGTCGAGCACACGGTCCTCAGGGTGAAGGCACGCGAGCTCGAGGATGTTGTCGCGCAATGCCTGGAACGCAGGTGTGCTTGCCATCTGCTCGAGGTTCTCCACGTGCTGGTCCCAGTTCTTGGAGCGCATCCAACTCAGCGCCTTGTCCGTTGCCTGGTGCGCGCGCGGAGGTGTGGACGCCCTTGTCTGTGCGTTGCTGGTGCGGTATGCGCGAGGATGGGAACGACCGGCAAAAACCGTGGAGTGCGGAGTGGGAGAAGGGATACGCTCTACATTTCCACCGCACCCATCGTCTTCCCTTAAGACGGAGTGAGAGTCCTCTAACGACCGTCCTGCAAGCGTGTCTGCTCGGCCTACACGAAAGCCAAGTCCCGGCGAGCGCGCCGCAGCCCCCGAGCGGGCAGCTGGCGACGCAGTTCGGTATCGGCGGCTGCTCGCAGCCGCCGCTCTCGGGGTCTGCGCAGTGGCGGTGGTCCTCGTCTTCACCACGTTGAGCAACGGTGGCAGCGGCGCGTCGCGTCCGGGCTCCCAAGGACGCTCGCACACGATCCGGCGCGCAGTCGGGCGCCGTCCGAGCTCTTACGCGACCGGCTTGCGGGTCCTTCGATTCCTCGACACAAGCCGCTCGATCGTCCTCGACGGCAGGCGCCAGCCGCGAATGCTGCTCACAGAAGTGCGCTATCCGGCGCTCGGCCCGCCAAGCGAGACCGACGTGCGCCACGCGCCCGCAGCGCGCGTCAACGGTCCGTTCCCGCTCGTCGTCTTCGGACACGGCTTCGACGTGGCACCCGCGCGATACGCGCGCATGCTGCAGTCATGGGCACATTCCGGCTATGTGGTTGCCGCACCGACGTTTCCGGGAGAGAACCCCGCCGCGCCAGGCGGACCCAACGAGTCGGACCTCGTAAACGAGCCGGCTGACATGCGTTTCGTGATCTCCCGCATGCTCTCGCTGAGCGCCGGCTCCGGGCCGTTCGCCGGTCTCATCGACCCATCCCACATCGCGGTCGCCGGGCATTCCGACGGTGGCGACACAGCGCTCGCAGTCGCCTACGATCCACGCTTCCGCGACGCGCGTGTGAGAGCTGCGATCGTCCTCTCCGGAGCAGAGATTCCCGCCGAGGGCGAATTCGCGTTCCCAACCGACGGTCCACCGTTGCTCGCAACCCAGGGCACCGCAGACACCGTGAACCCGCCAAGCGCTACCAACGCCTTCTTTGAAGCGGCGAGTTCGCCCAAGTATCTGCTGAGCCTGATCGACGCCGAACACCTGCCGCCCTACACCGAGCAAAGCCAACAGCTTGAAATCGTGGAGCGCGCGACCCGTGCGTTCCTCGACGCTTACCTCGCGCACGAGGCGGGAGCGCTCGCCCGACTGCGGACTGACAGCAACACACTCGGAAAGGCATCGCTTCACTCCAATCCCCGATGAGGCGCCTCACAGCTTCCTCATAGGCCTCCGAGTTCCTCGCACGCGCTGGCCCCGATGTCTCGCGCGGGTCAGGTGCGCGCACGGCGCTCCATTTGCTCCCAGAACGCGCTCAGCTTGCGTCTGGGGATGTGCGTTTGCCATTTCGGCTGGTGGTGGCGTGCGTAACGCTGCTGTTGGCGGCAGAAAGCCCTGCTCACACCATGCTGTGCGTCGGGCTCGTCGGGCGCTGCCTGCTTGTAGGGGCAGAAGTTCCATCCGCAGCTATCCGGACAGCCCTTGCCCAGGATCTCTTGGCGGTCGTGGCTGGCGCTCAGGCAGTGAGGGAGCTCGCGCATCGAGCCGAACGGTTCCTGGTAATCCTGAGGGCTTCCCTCCTTGAGATCCAGCAGGAGGGTCACGTCGGCTGCCAGCTGCGAGGTCGGTCGGTTGAGCCTGGTCTGTCGGCGACTTGCCTCTTCGATCTCGTCGTGCCACACCCACCTGTGCCAGCGCGCCATCGGGAAGCGTGAGCGCCTGATCGCCGCCCGCGCGAGGCGGGTGCCGCGCTGGGTAAAGGGGTGGCGCTCGCGTCCGCGGTGGAGCTGGCGCGTCAGTGCGTCATACGCCTCCTGTTTTTTTGCGCCGGCGATCGTGTACAGCGCGATTGCCTGCGCCAGCAGCAGTCGCGCATACCACGAGCCAGCCTGACGCGCGCACACATCGAGGACCATGCGGCGGTTGCTTGCCACCCACCCCGGTCCGGCGTGCGTGTTCGAGTTGTCCGGGTCTCCGCGTTCATGCGCGTGGCGCATCGCGTCCGCCTTGAACCCGCGCGCCAGCGCGTCCTCGAGCGGATGCTGGTAGCCCTGAAAGGCGAGCGCGACGAGCTGCTGCAGCCTTGTGTAAGCGCCGCGGACGAATTCGCTGTACTGCCTGTAATCCACGTCGCTCATGTCTTGGCGGTGACGGTTGCCGCGGCTGGGACGCTCGCCGTCCAAGTGGTCTCGTCCTTCGCGTCCCTGCCAGGTCTCCTGCGCGTGTACTTCCGGGTCCTCGCGCAAGCCGCTTACGATCGCGGGCAGCACCACCCCCAGTGCCTCCAGCGCAAGCGACTCGTCCTCGCGCCATGCGCTGATGCCCGCCCTGCTGACACTGTCCTGCTCGCGAGAGTCTTCGTTCGCGGCGGGCAGCGAGCCGGCGAGGATCGCGGTCTCCGTTGGCTGTGCGTCTGAGGAGACCTGTAGGGCGAATGCCCATGCGCCGCTGCCGGTCGCGCTGTCAGAGATGCCTTCTTCTTCCTGCTCACCGATGTGCAGCGGATGGCCGAGCGCGCTGCGCGCGGCGGCGCGCAATATCAACGTCCGAATCTGCTCCTCCAGTGCGTGGTAGGCGTCATAGGCGTTCAGGCAGATTGCATCGCCGGCTGCCTGGCGCACCTGGTAGTCGCGGTCGCGCGCGAATTCCCACACCCGTTCCCACGCTGGCAGTGATGGGACCTCATCGGCTCGCTCGGATGCGGGTGGGACGGCCGCGCCAAGCTGGGCGATTGCCTTGATCGCCTGCAGCTTCGTCCAGCGCGTGCCGAAGCGTGCCTGCTCGACCATGTCGAGTATTTCTTTGACCAGCTTTGGGCATCGACCCTGCCTATCGTCGAGATATGCGCTCTCCTTGCCGTCTGTGCACTCACGCTCCTGGTTGCCGCCGAGCCTGTAGCCAATCGCATGAGCGGCTTCGGCGGCGGCTGTGAGCTTGGTCAGCGCGTCATCGGGATCTGCCCGCAGGTCTGGGTCGTCGACCTGGCGGGGATTGATCTTGGCTGAAGGGTCGTCCAAGCCGAGGCGCCCTCGACTCGGCCCCTCGCCGATCGTCGCCATGCCGAGCAGTGCCGTGCCGCCTGGACTGCGCTCCTCGATCGTGATCCGCGCCGCATCGACTCGACCATCGTCTCCATCTTTGTCCCGGTACAGGCTCATCTCGGCGGACTTCGCCAGCCGCCGAACGATGTGTTCGGCGACGTCCTTCCAATGCTCCTCGTCTTCGGCAACCGTCTTCGTCCCGTTGCCGCGCGTTACTGCTTCGCTCTCCACCGTGGCGCACATGGCGGCGAAGATCAACGTCATGTCGGCTGTGAGCTTCTCGGGACGGTGCGGATCGAGCAACCAGCTGACCCATGGCAGATCCTGCGGATTGCCTTCGTGGATCGGTTGCCCCTCCTCGGGGAGGGGGTCTTTGATGTCCAGTTCTTCCTGGTTCAGCTTGCCCTCTCTTGCGCGCTCGAAGAGGATCACAGCCAGGCGGGAGCCTGCGAGGTATGCCTGCATGATCCGGTGGCGGAACTGCAGTTTGCCCTGATAGTCGCGCTCTAGGGTGCGCAGCCGTTCGCCTGTGTCGGCGGCCTCGTGAGCTGAGACGGCTTTGCGTCTGGATAGGACTTGGGGCGTCCTGCGCTCTGACTGTCCAAGCTTGCGGTCGTCGAGGCTGAGGAAGTCGAGGATCTCCTCGCGTATCGGGGTGACAAGTTCCTTCATCCTTGGCTGTGCCCGGAAGCTTTGCGCCGCGCGCGCTTTCATGCCCATGGCGACGAGCGTCCCAAGCGCTGCGCCCTCCAATGCGACGAGGCTGCTGCGTCGCTCTCCAGCCTCGATTCCCAGCCAGCAGCGCACCCGTCCCGCCGCTGACTCTGTATAGAAGCGCTCAAGCAGCAGGAAGCGCACCCAAAGCGGATTCCACTTGTAACGACCGTCCGGCATGCGGCGGTAGCGACCGGGATGCTCAGCAGCTGTCGCGAGCTGGTCCATCTCGGGCAGCTTCGGACAGTTGCCGGTAGCCGCCATGCTTGCGAGCAGTTCCAGATAGAAGGGCACCTCGGTGAACTGGCCTTCGCGGATCCAGTCCTCCAACTGGGGAGCGGCGATCCCGTGCGAGGACTTGAACGCGGGGTCCTTGCTCGCGCCCTTCACCACCGAGTTCAGAGCGGCGCTGCTTTCAAGCGGTGTCAGGCTGATCGCCGAGGCGGCCATCCCCGCCGGCAGCCCGGCAGGTCGCGCGGTCACGAGGACGGGCAGGTCGAGAGTCATGGCGTCCTCGAGCGTCTGGCGCAAGATCGCACCGCGCTCACCGTCAGCCCCGATTTGGTCGATGTCGTCTGCCAGGATCGCCACTCGCCTGCGCTTGTACAGCCAGCGCCAGAGCTTCTCCGCTTCGTCTTTGGAGCGCACGAAGCGATCCACCTGCTCCACAAACTGCTCACGCGCCTTTTCGGCAAGTTTGATCCTCTCTTTCTGTCCCTCCTTGCTGCGCAGCGGGACGAGCACCGAGAGGATGCCGATCTTCGCGAGCACTTCGGCGAGCATCATCAACGCCGTTGTCTTACCCGCGCCAGGCTCCCCGACGAGAACCTGCACGTCCTTCTTGTCGCGCAAGAGCAGTCCGCGGGGGAGCACGCCGGCCAGCACTTCCTCACATATGTCCTCGCGCAGCGCGATCTCGATCGGATCGGCGCGTGGCACCCGGGCGACGGGACGCGAGCCCAGGTTTTCGTCGAGGATGCATTCCGGCGATTTCTTGATCTGTTTGCGAATCCGATGGCACAGCCACGGGTTGCGGAACAGGTCGCTCCAGAGGGCGGCGAGCAGCCCCACCGCCGCGCCGATGAACAGAGCTTTGCTTACGTCGGTCCGCCACGTTTCTGTCCAGAAGGCTCCGGTGAAGTCAAATGCAATGAACCAGACGTGAAACTTGTCTCCGCCCACGTAAGTGATGACGCCCATTGCAACTGCAAAGACGAGAAGCAACACCTTCCATAGGTTGAACGTCTTCGTGGGGGACACCAGGCGCAGGTGATTCCACATCCGTCCCAGTGGGCGGCGAGGGTTCCATATGTACTCCCACGGGCGGATAACCATCTCCTGCGCCCACACAGCTGCGGCCCACACTGACCTGAGGGCTCGCCGCAGGCGGGGAGCCGAAGTATGAGGCGCCGCCATCGGCGCTGTGCGCTCCGTGTCCGTCAGTTCCGCCAGCTGGCGCTCGGCCAGCCCCACAACCTGCGCATCCGTTAGGTCTGGTATTGGGTCTGGGGGATGTCCGGGCCTGCTCAAAGAACCTCTTGCGACCTGCACCCAGAAGACGCTACTCCTCTCGCAAATCCCAATATCCGGAATAAGCCACAGGCCGTGCTTCGGCCTAGACGGGATCTGTTGACATTGACTTACGCTACCCCGGTGTCTCGCCGAACCACCGAGGCAAGGCTGCGCTTCGCTCGGTAGAAGCCCGTTGGGATTCTGCGGAGCAGGACGCGTGCGGGGGGCGCCCCCGTACGGCATGCTTGGAGTTATGTCAACAACGAGCCGGATCTGGCGAAGGCGCCGCCCGCCATCGAGCTTTCTGGCCCGTTCGGTCGCCGCGCTGGCGGAGACTCTCGCCGTCGTCGCGATTGCGCTTGCCCTCGCTGCTGGTGCGAGCGGTGCTCGGGCTGGCGTAAAACACATCTACTGGACCAACATGGCGAGCAGCAGGGGTTTCGCCGGGTCGGGCATAGACACGGTTGCGCGTGCGGATCTGAGCGGTGGCAACGTCAACACAGACCTGGTCAAGACCCAGGAGTTCCCCGGGGCGATCGCCGTCGATGCCAAGCACATCTACTGGGTGAACGACGAAGCGATGACGATCGCGCGCGCGGATCTCGACGGCAGCCACGTCAACTACAACTTCATCCCGTACATAGGCGGGGAATTCCAGGTGCTGATCGTGCACGGAAACTACATCTACTGGACCCAATACGGCTCGACGAGGATCGGGCGCGCGCGGACCAACGGCACGAACGTCAATCCCAACTTCGTAAACATCGGTCCTGCCAAGCGCTTCATCGCATTCGTCGGACTGACCGTCGAGGGTAAGCACCTCTACTGGTCTGATCCGGAAGCAAGAGGTACGATCGGGCGTGTCGACCTCGATGGCAAAAACGTGTGCAGGCGCTTCATGGTCGGCCTTGGCGAAGGCGTGAGCGGCCTCGCTGCTGACGGCAAGCATCTCTACTGGGTCAACGCTCGCTGGGGAACAATTGGCCGCTCGGATCTGAATGGCGGGCACCAGATCAAGCCGTTTATTGCAGGCGCACAGGCGGCCCCGAGCATCGCTGTCGACGCTCAGCACATCTATTGGGCCAACTATGGACCCCTATGGACCATCCCGGGCGCTTGGATGATCGGAAGCGCCGGTCTGTCGGGTGACGAAGTCAACCTGAACTTCATCCACGCCGGCGTGCGAGGCGAAACCGGCTCGAGTGTTGTCGCCGGTCTGGCGGTAGGACAATGACCGTCTCGGCTGTCATAGCCGTTGCGGCGACGGTGCTCACCCTCGCGGCTGGCGAGGAGGCGAGCGGTGGCGCGGCGGCGAGTGTCAGCCATATCTATTGGACCAACGCCGCCACAAGCAGAGGACCTGAAGGGTCTGGAATAGACACCGTCGCGCGTGCGGATCTGAATGGTGGCAACATCAACCCCGATTTGGTCAAGATCGGCGAGTTCCCTGAAGCGATCGCTGTGGACGCCAAGCACATCTATTGGGTGAACGCGGAGCATGGCGCGATCGGGCGCGCCGATCTCGATGGCAGCCACGTCAACTACGAATTCATCCGAGCAACAGGTAACGCGCTGCTCGTCCACGGGAACTACATCTACTGGCTCCAGGCGACGAGGATCGGGCGCGCGCGGATCGACGGCACGAACGTCAACCCAAACTTCGTCAACATCAAACCCCTCATGCCCTTTTTTGAAGTCTTCGGCCTAGCCGCTGACGGCAAGCACCTCTACTGGTCCGATCAGGAATCGGGGGGCGCAATCGGACGCGTCGATCTCAATGGCAAGAACGTGCGCAAGCGCTTCGTGACGAACCTCGGGGCGACGGGCAGCCTCGCCGCTGACGGCAAACATCTCTATTGGGCCAACGGTCGCTGGGGCACGATCAACCGCACCGACCTGAATGGCCGGCACCGGATCAGGCGCTTTGTCGTAGGTCCGCCCGCGGGCACGCACATAGCGGTCGGAGCGCAGCACATCTACTGGACCGACGGTGCGTCAATCGGAAGCGCCAGCATCTCAGGCACGGAAGTCAACTCGAGCTTCATCCACGCCGGCGCGGAAAACGAAACCGGGTCAAGTGTTCCCGCGGGCCTGACTGTCGGCCCCTGACCTGACGGGGATGACGCCTCTGGCTGACGTCTTGAGGCGCGATGACTGTTCGTGTACCGCGGTCGGTTCAGCGAAAACGCATTGACGTGACGGCTTGCGACGCCCGCAATCGTCACTGAGGTGCATCGGGAATACCTACGGACGTATCGGGTGTCGAGACAGGCGAGGCTTGAGGAGCGGGCGGAGCAGAAGCCCTTCGAAGAAGCACCCTGAGATGACAGACATGTCGACGATGCATGCCTTTCAACTTCTTGCTTGGCAGCAGCCTCCACAGCTGCGCGAGGTCCCGATTCCCGAGCCAGGCCCGGGAGAGGTGCTGATCAAGGTCGGTGGGGCGGGCGCATGCCATTCCGACCTGCACATGATGGAGTGGCCGGCGGGTCAAGTGCCATTCGCCCCGCCGTTCACGCTGGGCCATGAGAACGCTGGCTGGGTGGAGCGCATGGGCACCGGCGTGAAGAGCGTGAAGCCCGGTGAGGCTGTGGCGGTCTATGGGCCGTGGGGGTGCGGCACCTGTCGGGCGTGCAGGCGATCGTCGGAGAACTACTGCGAGCGGCAGACCGAGATTGCGGCGATGGGCGGCGGCCTGGGACGCGACGGAGGCATGGCCGAGTACATGCTCGTGCCCGCACGCCGCCTGCTGATCGGACTGGGGGAGCTGGATCCGCGCGAGGTGGCGCCGTTGAGCGACGCCGCTCTCACGCCGTATCACGCGATCAAGCGCTCGTTGCACAAGCTGGTACCGGGCTCCAGTGCCGTCGTGATCGGGGTCGGCGGGCTTGGCCACATGGCGGTTCAGATCCTGCGCGCCGTATCGAGCGCGCGGATCGTGGCTGTGGACAGCGCACCCGAGAAGCTCGAGCTCGCAAGCGAGGTGGGCGCCGACGTCACGGTGCCCACGGGTGAAGATGCGGCGGCTGCGATACACGATGCTACGGGCGGCGGCGCCGAGCTCGTGCTCGACATCGTGGGCAGCAACGAGACGCTTGCGCTGGCTGCGCGGTGCGGGCGCTTCGAGGGTGACATCGCGCTCGTCGGGCTCGCCGGCGGCACGCTGCCCGTGTCGTTTTTCTCACAACCGTACGAGTGCTCGATCTCCAGCACCTACTGGGGCAGCGCGATCGAGCTGATCGAGGTGCTGGAGCTTGCACGTGCCGGCAAGATCAAAGCGCACATCCAGCGATTCCCGTTGGAGCAGGTGGGCGAGGTGTACGAGCGGCTGAGGCGCGGCGAAATCCAGGGACGCGCCGTCGTCTGTCCGCACGGGTAGAAGCAGTCCATCAACGCAACCGGTGGTCCGAGAGTGCTGCGAGGGATTACGGAGCCCCGATCGGGTTGCTCCCCGATGTGCCTCCCCGGGCACCGACGTTACGTTGGTAGCACCCCGTGTCTATCTATCCAAAGGAGGCACGCTCATGTCTGGAGCACTTGCACGTTGGGAGCCCTTCGCTGAGCTGAGCGATCTGCGCAGCCGGTTGGATCGCATGGTCGATGAGCTGGTGGACGGTCGCGAGCACACGTGGCGACTGGCTATCGACGTGGAGCGCGAGAACGGCAATCTCGTCATTCGCGCTGACGTCCCGGGGATCAAGCCCGAGGACGTCAAGATCCAAGTCGAGGATGACATCCTCACGGTTTCCGGTCGGCACGAGGAGCGCACGGAGGAGAAGGACAAGCACTTCCTGCGCCGCGAGCGCCGCTATGGATCGTTCACCCGCTCGCTGGCGCTCCCGCCGGGCGTGGACCCGAAGAAGATCAAAGCCAAGACACATGACGGCCTCATCGAAGTGACAGTACCGCTCCCCAAAGAGGCAAATAAAGAGCCGGTCACGATCACGCCCACGGCAGCCTGACGATCGAGCGCAGGGCTTCGCCATACGCCCATATCGCTCGGGATCGGGGCCGTAGTTTGCAGCGACTCCCTTCCGAGTGCGCTACCGATGAATCCCCATGGCGTTTCCAAGACGATCGTGACCTGCATCGACATCTCAAGCCGGCTGAAACGGAGGCACAATGTCGTGGCGAAGGCAATTCGCATCACCGCTCGGTCGCTCGAGAGCTTCAAGGAACGCCGATCCGGCACGGGAGGTGGATGAGAGGCATGGCTGTGTCAGATAAACACCAAGGCGGGGCTGTCACAACCACATATGTTGGAGCCATCGTCGGCTTCCTGAGGGGCGCGGGCGTCTCCTTCGAGCTGGTCGAGCACGAGCCGGTGACGAGCGCCCCAGTCGAAGCTCGCACCGCCGGACAGTCGCCAGAGCGAACCGCGAAGACCATCGTCCTGCATGATGGAAGCGCATACGCGATCGTCGCGGTGACAGCTGCCGATCGCCTGGATCTGCACAAGCTGCGAGAGCTGCTCGGCGCCAGTCGACAGCTGCGGCTTGCCACCGAGCAGGAGATAGCGCGCGACTTCCCCTTCCTCGAAGTCGGCGCCGTGCCGCCCTTTGGCCCGATGGTGCCCTCAGCGGAGGTGATCGACAGTACGCTCGCCCGCCAGCCGCGCATCCTCTGTCCTGCGGGAGATCACCGGCACTCGGTGTTGCTCGACCCGCGTGACGTGGTGCGGATCACCGCCGCCACCGTCGCCGACATTCGCGAAGAATGAGGAGCCAGTGAGATGACCGACATGGATCCGAGCATCATCGAGCGCACTGTCGAGAAGACCCACGTGTGGTTGAAGGAGATCGCTGACGAGCTCGGTACAGAGGACCGTCGCTATGCCTATCGCGCGTTGCGCGCGGTGCTGCACGCCCTGCGCGATCGGCTCCCAGTCGACGTGGCGGCGAAGCTCGCCGCGCAGCTGCCGACGCTGATCCGCGGCATCTACTACGAGGACTGGGACCCAAGCCGCACGCCGCTCCCGATCCACGACGTCGACGCCTTCCTCGAACGGGTCGCGCACGAGGGGCGCCTGGCCGGCGAGACCGAGGCATCGCTTGCCGTGACGGCTGTCACCGGCACCCTGCGAAGGCACCTCTCGGGCGAGGTCGACGAGCTGCTCGCCGTCCTGCCGGACAAGCTCAAGACACTGATCCAGGCTTGACGACGACGACTGGACCGTTGGCCGGTGCTCATGCGGGTGCCGCCGCTTGACGGATTGTCCAAAGCCTGGTTAGGTTTCAGGATAATCCCGACCTTCTGAACAACCAACTCGGGTCGGGTGGGCAACCGAAAGGAGCAGCAATGGGGAAGAGGATGATGCTCGGGAGCGCCATCGCCGTGGCGTTTGCCGTGTTCGGCTCGGCGTCGATCGCTGCGGCGCAGCAGTACGTCGCGCTCGGTGATTCTTACTCCTCCGGAGTGGGATCGCGCGTGTTCTACGAAGAACCGGGCGAATGCGACCGCAGTCCGTATGCATACGGACCGAAGATCGCGGCGAACAGGGGCTACACGCTCAACTTCGAAGCGTGCAGCGGCGCCAAGACGACTGACGTCAACGAAAAGCAGCTGACCCACCTGAGCAGCACCACCAGCTTGGTGACGATCACGATCGGGGGCAACGACGCCGGCTTCAGCAATGTGATCATCAACTGCGCGCTCTATTATTTCACGTGCAGTGGCGCCATCAAAGAAGCCAATGAATTCATCGAAAAGAAACTGCCGGCGCTGCTCGAAGCGACGTACAAAGACATCAGCGCGAAGGCAACCACGGCGTTAGTCGTAGTGCTCGGCTACCCCAAGCTGTTCACCAAAGAAGGCACCACCTGCAACGCCAACTTCCTAACTTCCGAAAACGAGAAGAAGATGAACGTCACGGCGGAACTGCTCGACAAAGTGATCAGGTCGCAGGCGGAAGCAGCGAAATTCACGTTCGTGAACCCAACGGCGCCATTCGAATCGCATGAGGTCTGCTCTTCGGTCGAATGGCTGAACGGGCAGTCCAACCCGTTGTCGGAAAGCTATCACCCGAACCAGTCGGGGCAGGCTGAGTTCACTTCGCTGATCGAAGCGGTCCTGTAGCCGTCGATCTGTCTCGTCCGTCCGCGGAGTCGCTTCGCGGACGGACGGGGCGGCTCCGGCATGGCGGGATCGCCAATCGAGCGAAGGCTTGGACGCTTGGTCATTCGCCTCAGGCGTACTCCTCGTCTGTCGCGTGCTCGCCCCAAGTGGCCGAGTCGCCGGGGTCGTCCGTCTCGTGGATGGCGATATGCGCCACGAAACGGTTTGGCGCTGCGCCGGCCTGAGTGTTCCCTACGCTTGCGCGGATGCTTCAGGGCACAGAGGAGCGCAACCGCCGAATGCTGCGGGCACGCGACACGATGGACCGTGAGTTCGCGCACCCGCTCGACATTCCCGCGCTCGCCTGCGTGGCTCACTCATCGCCCGCGCACTTCAGCCGTCAGTTCCGCGCGACGTTCGGCGAGACGCCGCACAGATATCTTCAGCGACGCCGCGTGGAGCGTGCCATGGAGCTGCTCCGAGAAACCGACCGACCGGTCAGCGAGGTCTGCCTGGATGTCGGGTTCAACAGCCTTGGCACGTTCAGTCGCACCTTCAAAGAGATCGTCGGCGAGTCGCCGTCGAGCTACCGAACGCGCTTTGCCGAGGGTGGCGCCCCCCTGAGGGTGCCAGCCTGCTGCGCGATGACCTGGATGCGTCCCGCGGGCTGATGAGCAGATTTGGAGAAGCGCAGCGGCATTGGAAGCCTTAGCGTGCAGTCATGCTCAAGCGAATAACACACACCTTCATACACGTACTGGACCAGGACGAGGCGCTCGACTTCTATGTGGGCAAGCTCGGGATGGTGGTGCACACCGACGCCGACATCGGCGTCATGCGCTGGCTGACGGTGACCCCTCCGGATCAGCCTGAGCTGCAGCTCGCGCTGATGCTGCCGGGACCGCCCGCCTACAACGACACCACCGCAGCGGAGATTCGCGAGCTCGTCACCAAGGGCGGGGGAGGAGGCGGCCTGATCTTCGAGACCGACGACTGCCAGGGAACCTATGAGCGGCTTCGCGCAACCGGCGTAGAGTTCACGCAGGCGCCGACAGAGCGCTTCTACGGGACCGACTGTGCTCTGCGCGACCCGTTCGGCAACCCCATTCGCTTCGCCCAGCCCCCGGACGGCCCGATCGTCGTGCCCTCGGCGGAGGAGTTGCGGGTCCAGGCATAGACGCGCAGGCGGCACGCATGGTTGCTTGCGTGGTGCATAACCGATGCTCGGTTTATGATCTATTTGGACATGTCGGGCGATCTTCATGTCGACATCGAACGCGCGGTCGGGCACCTGGCACAGGAGATCCCCTCGGTGGAGGCGGTGTGCTTGTTCGGATCGGTCGCCCGCGGCGACGAGCGCGCCGCGAGCGACATAGATCTGCTCGTGCTTGGGTGCGATCGGGGCTTGAGCGCCAGAGCGCTCTCCGACACTCTGTCCGGGGGTCTGCGCACGGACCGTCTGTCGATCGTCTATCACACGCCGGACACGCTCGCGGAGCATCTTCGGCGCCGGTCCCGCTTTCGAGTGCATCTACAGCGCGAGGGAGAGATCCTGTTCGACCGGCACGGCATGCTGCACGCGGCTTTGGAGACGACTGAGCCTGTAGACACGTCCGACGAGTTGCGAACGCTCGCCCGCTCGCTGGCGAGCTTTGAGGATCTCGACAGGTTTGGCGGGAGATTTCTGTTTGCGCTGGCGCATCTATACCGCGTGGGACGAGCCGTCGTCCTCTCCCTGCTTGCCGAGCGGGGGGTGTTCGAGTTCAACCAGGCGCGCGCGTTCGCGCTCTTGGCCGACGCATTGCCCGAGAACTCGGCTGAAGTTGAACGGATTGCACAGCTGCGACCGTTCGCGGAGTTGACCAGCGGTCGCGAGGTCGATCCGCTTCCGTTCGACTTTGTTGCTGACGCAGGAGCACGTGCAGCAGCAGCCAGAGATGCGATCAGACGCCTCATGGCCCTCAGCGAATACGCGAATGAGCTCGATAGCGCTTGAGCTCTTTGACTTCGTCGACGAGTTCGCTCACGAAGTCGACGAGGGAACGATCACCGCCGACCAAACCGTCGCGGTGGATGACACGATGGTCATCTTCAGCGAGAGCTTCTTCGATCAGTTCTTCGCAAATGTGCTCAAACGTCCGATCGAACAGTTCAGTGCCGCCTCGAAGCGAGATGCCGGTCGGCTGGCGGACGAACTGCGCAACGAGGCGGCAGCCACTGGCGAGTTACGAGCGTTGATCGCCCTGTTCGAGGGCTTCTGCGACATGTACGGGGAACTCATAAACGGCTCTTACGGGGCAGGAGACATCACCTACGCAGACTTCTACAGATCCTATTTGGAGCCCCTGCTGGAAGATGCCGAAGCGTGGGCTGAGCAGGCGCAAGACCCCGAACTGCTGGCACGCCTGCAGGCAGCGTCACAAGCGCAGCACGACGCAGTGAGCGCAGCGAAATGGTGAGCGACAACGAGCGCGAGCGCGTGCGGCTGGTTGAAGCCGACTATGCCAACACCAGTGACTTCATCAAGAACGTCGTGACCACTGGCTCGACAATCCGCGGCCTGGCGGTGACGATCTGGCTTGCCCTGCTGGGGTTCTCCGTCCAGCAGGGACTGTGGGAGCTTGCCGCGCTCGCGGGAATCGTTGCAGCCGTGTTCTGGCTGCTCGACGGCTATCACGGCTGGCTGTGCGCCGAAGCCCTAACGCACGCACGCGCCGCCGAGAAGGTGACCTCGCTCTATTTCAACGCACTCTCCAGGGGCGAAGACAACAAGCGTGCGTTGACGGACTTTCGCTCGGAGCTGCGCTTCCATCGCTTCGGCCTGTATTTGAACATCAGGGCGTTCCGGCCTCGCGATCTGCTGAGCGCTCGTCCGCGAGTGTTTTACGTGGTGCTGTATCCGGTGCTGATCCTGCTGGCTCTCATTGCGCTCGCGCTGGTGGCAGCAGGTGCAATCGGAGCCACCAGCAGCCAGGGTGAAGCTTCTGGAGCGGCGGTTGTGGTCGGGGCGAAGGGCGCCCACGGCCCCGGCTCGCCCCACGGCTCCACAAAAGTCGACGTACTGGTCGGCCCCAATACCTCTGTGTCACTCATACCTTCGGTTGACGTCAAAGGTCTCACGCTTGACTTCGGGGGCAAACCCTCCCCTCTCGGAATTCGAGGCGAACGAGGTGAACGAGGCCCGCTCGGTCCTCGCGGAATACAGGGCGCGCATGGACGGGTCGGACCGCCTGGCCGGCGGGGCGCCACAGGTCCGCCGGGGCCACGAGGATTGCCTGCCGCCGGCGGCCAGCTCCCCGGGTCCTAAGGTGGCTGGTGGGCGGCTTTGGTGACCGCACACCGCCCTGCTCAACCGCCGATGTAGGACATCTCGATCTTCTTCGCTGCCGTGCCACGCGCCCGTTCGGCTGAGTAGCGGTCCGAACGGGCGCTCCAAATCGCGCGCAGGCGCGCTTGGAGCTCCTGGTCGTCGATGTCAGCGCGCAGCATCGAGCGCAAATCGACTCCTCGCGTGGCGAACAGGCACGTGTACAGCTTTCCCTCCGCCGACATGCGAGCCCTCGTGCAGCTGCCGCAGAACGGCTTGCTCACGGAGTGGATCACGCCGATCTCGCCGGCACCGTCGCTGTAGCGGTAGCGGGTAGCCACCTCACCGGGTCGCTCGGGCTCCAGTGCCTGCAGCGGCCAGCGCTCGGCGATCGTGGCGAGGATCTCGGCTGCCGGCATCACCTCCTCCAGCCGCCATCGGTTGGAGTTGCCCACGTCCATGTACTCGATGAAGCGCAAGGTCTCAGGGCGAGCGCGAAAGTGCTCCGCCATCGGCAACACGCAATGGTCGTTCACGCCTCTCCTCACCACCATGTTCACCTTCACCGGCGCCAATCCCGCCGCGCCGGCGGCGTCGATGCCCTCGAGCACGCGTGCAAGCGGTGCGTGGGTGTCGCTCATCGATTCGAACACGTCCTGGTCGAGCGCGTCGAGGCTGACGGTCACCCGGCGCAAGCCCGCGTCGGCGAGAGGCTTGGCCTTGGCGCTCAAGAGCGTGCCGTTCGTCGTCAGCGCAACCTCCTCGATCCCTTCCACACGCACGAGCATCTCCACCAAGCGCTCCAACCCGCGACGCAAGAGAGGCTCGCCGCCGGTGAGGCGGATCTTGCTGACTCCCAGCCGGGCGAACAGCCCACAAACCCGGGTTATCTCCTCGAACGACAGCAGCTCGCTGGGCGGCATGAACGCGAACCCGCTTCCAAACGCCTCTCTCGGCAGGCAGTAGGGGCAACGCAGGTTGCAGCGATCGGTGACAGACACCCGCAGGTCACACAGCGGACGCGACAGCCGGTCGAGTGTGGCGGTGTTTGCCATCTAGCAGTGTCCGCAGGGCGACCCGCCAAGGAGCGACGCTGCTCGGAGGAGGTCCCGCTCGTCGTTGACGTTGAGAAAGAGATGCTCCGGCCTGCCAAACGCGGCGAGCTCGGTCTCTCCGATCAGGCGCGGCTGCAACGCCAAGGCTGCCGCTTGCGCCGAGACGCCAGCGCGCACAGAGTCTCTCAGGGCGGGCTCCGCCGAAGCGTTGTAACGGGCCAGCAAGGGCTGCAAGACGCCGCCCACTCTCGGGACGGCGGTGGCGTGAAAGCCGGCGAGCCACGCCAGCAACTCGGCGCTCACGAGCGGCGTGTCGCAGGCGACGACGACCACCGGGCGCCCACGAGCCGCCCGCAGAGCGGCAACCACTCCATGCAGCGGGTGGCGGTCGTTCGGCTCTGCGCGCTCCACCGCCACATCCAGGTCTGGCAGCTCGGTGTCAGCCTTGGCGACCACGAGCGGCTCCAGGCCGGCGTCGACGATTGCCCGAAGCGGATAGGAGATGAGCGCCTGCCCTCCAAGCTGCACCAGTGCCTTGGACCCACCGATCCGCGACCCCGCACCGCCCGCCAGCACGGCGCCGACCGGCGGCCCGCCGGGCCACGGCTCCTCTTTGGACTCGACGCTGTCCACACGGCTAGTCTTCCCCCAAGTGGTCACGATTGATCGCAACGTCCTCGCACTGCTCCCACACCGATGAGCAGCGCCACCAGGGCAGGCATGCGCTCATCGCCGGCACACACCGCGGACAGCCACGATCTGATCCGCGTCCACGGCGCGCGCGAGAACAACCTCAAGCACGTCAGCGTCGAGCTGCCCAAGCGCCGGCTGACGGTCTTCACCGGGGTGTCCGGCTCGGGCAAGAGCTCGCTCGTGTTCGACACAATCGCCGCCGAGTCACAGCGGCTGATCAACGAGACCTACAGCGCGTTCGTCCAGGGCTTCATGCCGACGCTTGCGCGGCCCGAGGTCGACGTGCTCGAAGGGCTGACAACCGCGATCGTCGTCGATCAGCAGCGGTTGGAAGCCGACCCCCGCTCCACCGTCGGCACCGTGACCGACGCCGGCGCAATGCTGCGCATCCTCTTCAGCCGGCTCGGCAAGCCCCATGTCGGCTCACCGGGCGCGTTCTCCTTCAACGTCCCCTCGGTTCGAGCGAAGGGCGCGATCACGATCGAACGCGGCGCCGCCAAGACGGTGCGAGCCGCGTACACCAGGACCGGCGGCATGTGCCCGCGCTGCGAAGGCCGCGGCAGCGTGTCCGACGTCGACCTGTCTCAGCTGTATGACGCCGGCAAGTCGCTCAACGAGGGCGCGCTCACGATTCCCGGCTATACGCCCGGCGGCTGGAACTTCCGGCTCTACAGCGCGTCGGGCTTCGTCGACCCGGACAAGCCGATCGGCAAGTACACCAGCAGAGAACTGGAGGACTTCCTGCATCGCGAGCCCACCAGGATGAAGATCGCGGGCATCAACATGACCTACGAAGGGCTGATTTCGCGAGTCAAGAAGTCGATGCTCTCCAAGGACAGGGAGGGGATGCAGCCGCACATCCGAGCTTTCGTCGACCGGGCGGTCACGTTCGCAACCTGCCCCGACTGCGAAGGCACCCGGCTCAGCGAGGCCGCCCGCTCGTCCAAGCTCCAAGGGATCAACATCGCCGATGCGTGCGCCATGCAGATCAGCGATCTGGCCGAATGGGTCCGCGGCCTGGACGAGCCGTCGGTTGCTCCGCTGCTCGCCGCGTTGCAGGACACGCTCGACTCGTTCGCTGAGATCGGGCTCGGCTACCTCTCGCTCGACCGTCCGTCGGGCTCGTTGTCGGGCGGAGAGGCGCAGCGCGTCAAGATGGTCGCCCATCTGGGCTCCTCGCTCACCGACGTCACGTATGTGTTCGACGAGCCCACCACCGGCCTGCACCCTCACGACATCCAGCGGATGAACGAGCTGTTGCTGGCGCTGCGCGACAAGGGCAACACGGTGCTCGTCGTCGAGCACGAGCCCGAGACGATCGCGATCGCCGACCACGTCGTCGACATCGGCCCCGGCGCGGGGCAGGAGGGTGGGCGGATCGTCTTCGAGGGCGCCGTCGAGGATCTGCGCGCCGCTGGCACGCTCACCGGCCGTCACCTACAGGATCGAACCGGCCTCAAGGGAGCCGTGCGAACGCCAACCGGCACGCTTCAGGTCCGCGGCGCGAACACGCACAACCTCCGCGACGTCGACGTCGACATACCGCTCGGGGTGCTCGTCGTCGTCACCGGCGTCGCCGGCTCGGGCAAGAGCTCGCTCGTGCACCACTCGATCCCGCCCGGCACCGGCGTGGTGTCGATCGACCAGAGCGCGATCCGTGGCTCGCGCCGCAGCAACCCGGCGACCTACAGCGGGCTGCTCGACCCTGTTCGCAAGGCGTTTGCGAAGGCCAACGGCGTCAAGCCAGGTTTGTTCAGCGCCAACTCCGAGGGCGCCTGCCCGCACTGCAACGGCGCGGGCGTCGTCTACACCGATCTGGCGATGATGGCCGGCGTATCCACCACCTGTGAGGAGTGCGACGGCATGCGCTTCCAGGCGTCGGTGCTCGAGCACAAGCTCGGCGGCTGCAACATCAGCGAGGTGCTCGCGATGTCGGTCGGCGAGGCCGAGGCGTTCTTCGGCGCGGGCGAGGCGCACGTGCCCGCCGCCCACGCAATCCTCGCCCGGCTGGCAGAGGTCGGGCTCGGCTATCTCAGTATCGGCCAACCGCTCACCACCCTCTCCGGCGGCGAGCGGCAGCGGCTCAAGCTTGCCGCGCAGATGGGGGACAGAGGGTCGCGCGCCCCCGCCGTCTATGTCCTCGACGAGCCGACAGCCGGCTTGCACCTCGCCGATGTCGAGCAGCTGCTCGGCTTGCTCGACCGGCTCGTCGACTCGGGAAAGTCGGTCATCGTCGTCGAGCACCATCAGGCTGTCATGGCGAACGCCGATTGGATCATCGACCTCGGCCCGGGCGCCGGTCACGACGGCGGCCGGATCGTCTTCGAGGGCACGCCCGCGGATCTGGCTGCCGCTCGCTCCACGCTCACCGGTGAGCACCTCGCAGCCTACCTGGCGGGCGCCCGATGACCGGATCGAGGTTGGGGTGGCTGGCTGTCGCCTTCAGTGTGACTGCCCTGTTGACCGGTTGCGGGCGCATGGCCGGCTTCTCGGGGGACACCTCGGGAAAGTTGAGGGTTGCGGCGGCGGAGGACTTCTGGGGCAGCATCGCCACGCAGCTCGGCGGCGAAAAGGTGACGGTGAGCAGCATCCTCGTCAACCCGAACACCGATCCGCACTCCTATGAACCGACAGCCGCCGACGGGGTGACGATGGCGCGCTCGCAAATGGCGATCGTCAACGGGATCGGCTATGACCCGTGGGCGTCGAAGCTGCTGGCGGCAAATCCCTCCAGCGAACGCGTGACCCTCGACGTGGGGAAGCTGCTTGGGCTGAGTGAAGGCGATAACCCCCACCAGTGGTACTCACCGGGCGGCTTGCAACTGACGATCGATCGCATCGTCGCCGACTACAAGCGGCTCGATCCCAAGGACGCCCTCTACTTCGAACGAAGGCGTGACGCTTTCGAGGGCGTTGCCCTGGCGGAATACGATCGACTGCGAGGTGAAATCCGCTCGCGTTATGCCGGCGTGCCGGTGGGTTACTCGGAGAGCGTCTTCCAGCCGCTCGGCCAGAGCCTTGGTTTGAAGCTGACGACGCCGTACAGCTTTGCGAAGGCGATCGCGGAGGGCGCCGACGTCAGTGCCCAGGACAAGCAGACGGTTGACCGGCAGGCGGAAACCGGTGCGATCAAGGTATGGGTTTACAACAGTCAAAACGTCACTCCCGACGTGCAGCGCGTCAACCAGCTCGCCCGAGCCGCGCACATACCGATCGCCACGATCACAGAGACCCTCTCGCCCGCCTCCTCCACGTTCGAGCAGTGGCAGGACGCGCAGTTGAGGAGCCTGAAGGCGGCGCTTCGCCAAGCAACCGGCAGGTGAGCCTCAAAGCTCAACCGTCACCGGGTGGGGGCCGCTAGGACGCCGACTCGCCTTGCTCGGTTTCGCGCTCCCAATACTGGATGCTCGTCGTGATGGTCGCGTTCACCAGTCTCGGCCTTTGGCTGCTCTCATCCGTCAACACATAGTCGCTCAGCTCGTTTTTCTCTCGTATATCGGTCCGTTTCCGTTATAGGGCTGTCCGATCGAGCCACATAGAGGCAGTGGCCCGACGTCGGTGACTACGTGGGTCTGTCGTGTCGATCCAGAGGAGGTAACGAGCATGCCGCTGTCCAACGCAAAGCTGCCGGCGCTTGCTCTGCTTGCCGGCCTGATCGGGGCGCTTGCCTCGGCGGCATCGGCGGCAGGGGCGCAAGCGCCGGCGTCGCCCACGGTGCCCGTCTGTGTCACCAGCACGCCTGAACCGGTATCCAACCCACTGCCCTGCCCGTCCACCCAGTCCGGAGGCGGCACCGGGGCCGGCGGCGCAGGGAGCGTCAGCGTCACCACCAGCGCAGGCGGAGCCACCTCAACCAGACCCGGCGGCAAACAGGCAAGCTCACCGAGGCATTCGAGCAGGCGTGCCGCGCACAAGGCGCATCGCAAGCATCACAAGCGAAAGGAGCATCGCAGGCACAACAAGCACCACCGTCGCAAAGCGCACGCCCCACGCCGCAAGCACTGACCTCCGCGAACCGTCCGCGCTGCGGCGTCCAGAAGTCAAACCGCCGAGCCGGCGATCGCATCGTCGATGCTGGCGGCAAGCGCTGTCACCGCCGGCTCAACTGCCGCTTGGCTGAGATTCGCGTAGCCGACGACGAGCGCTGGAGCGCGAGCGCCGAGGCCCTCCAGCACGATGCCGCGCGTGCGCGCAGCCGCGATCACAGCCTTCTCGTCGAGATGCTCAGGCAGGTCCAAGACGACATACAAGCCCGCGGCTGCGCCCCGGACCTTCATCTGGGGCAGCGCATCTGCGATAGCGGCGAGCAGTGCGTCGCGCTGGCGTCTGTAGGCGCGCCGTTGGCGTCGCAGGTGACGATCGAGATCGCCCCGCTCGATCAAGTCGGCGAGCGCGAGCTGGAGCAGCGGTGAGGGACCTCCGCCTCGGGCGCGGTGAATCTCGGCGACTGGCTGGGCGAGCCGTTCGGGCAGCACCATCCATCCGATGCGAACCGCCGGTGCGAGCGTCTTGCTCGTCGAGCCGCCGTAAGCCACCTGCTCCGGTGCAAGCCCTTGAAGGGATCCGATCGGGTTACGGTCATAGCGGTACTCCGCGTCGTAATCGTCCTCGACTATGAGCACGTCGTGCTCCCTGCACCACGCGAGGAGCTCGGTGCGACGAGCAGCCGACAAGACGGCGCCGGTCGGATATTGGTGGGCCGGGGCGATAGCCACCGCGTCCACTCGCTGCTCCATCAGGCGCTCGACCGACACACCCTCGTCGTCCACCTCCAGGCGCAACAGCTCCAGGCCGGCATCCGCCGCTGTCTCTCTCATTCCCAGCCATCCGGGATGCTCAACCGCGAGCCGTCGCGCTCCCTGGTCGAAAAGGGCGGCCCACAGCAGCGCAACTCCCTGGCGCAGGCCATTCGTGATGACGAGCCGATCCGGCTCGGCGCGTACACCGCGCACACGTCCCAGGTAGGCGCTCAGTGTCGAGCGCAGCTCTGGGACTCCGGCTGGGTCCGGGTAGCCGAGACGCTCGTCGGAGGCGGCGCGCAGCGTTCGTGTCAGGGCTCTCGCCCAAGCAGCCCTGGGAAAGCGATCCAGCGCAGGGCGGAAAGGGCTCATGTCGTGCCTGGCCGGGATCGATGTCTTGCGCTTTGGCGTCGATGCGCGCTCCCGAGAGACGGCGTGGGCAACCTTGGTTCCAGCGCCCCGGCGTGTTTGCAGGTAGCCCTCAGCCGCCAGTTGGGCATAGGCGTCAACGACCACTCCGCGCGATACACCCAACTGCGCGCAGAGGGCACGAGTGGACGGAAGGCGTGTGCCGGATGGGAGGCGGCCATCGCGAACCGCCTCGCGCAGAGCGTGCTCGACACGCGAGCGCAGCGAGCCGCCGGATGCGGTCTCGAGGTCGATGTGCAGGTCCATTGGCCCCAGATCTCGTGTTTACCTTGGATCTATACAGCAGTCCAAATCACGCATACGGTAGCCGCGATGAAGAGCGCTGCGCCGACACCACGTACGCGAGCTCGCCGCATGCCCACACGCGCGGCCTACGATCGACAGACGATCGATGCGATCCTCGATGAGGGGCTCGTGGCGCATGTGGGCTTCGTGCATGACGGGCATCCGTATGTGATTCCCACGCTGCACGCGCGCATCGGGGACCTCGTCTACTTCCACGGCTCGGCAGCCAGCCGAACGATCCGTGCGCTCGGTGAGGGGACCACGGCCTGCTTGACCGTGACGCTGCTCGATGGGTTGGTGCTCGCCCGCTCGGCGGTGCACCATTCGGTCAACTACAGGTCCGTGATGGTGCTCGGTTCGGCCACCCCCGTCGAAGGCTCGGGGGAGCGGCTGCGGGCATTGCGCGCGTTCACCGAGCGCCTGGTTCCGAATCGTTGGGAGGAGGTGCGCCCGCCGACCGCCAAGGAGCTGAAGGCGGTTCGCGTGCTGGCCATGCGCCTGGGTGAGGCGTCCGCCAAGCTGCGCACCGGCCCGCCGCTCGACGACGCCGAGGACTACGCGCTTCCGGTGTGGGCCGGGTGCATTCCCATAGCTATGACCAGCTCTGCGCCCGTGCCCGACCCTCGTCTGCCCCGCGACATCCAGCCCTCCGCCGCGCTCAGCGAGTGGCAGCCGAGCAGATAGAGACAGGTCGGGCGCCAGATCGAGCGCACCGTGCACGGAAGGGGAAACATTCGCTTGCTTTGAGACGGGCCGAGTGGTATGGCTGACCGCTCTCGAATTCAAACTTCGGGAACTATTCGGAAAGCTATTTCGCTCAGGAGGTAATCACGATGACCACGTATCGCATCGCCACTCGAGTGCGCGTTGCTGTGCTCGCCGCCGTGCTCGCGATCGTATCGCTCGGCGTCGCATCCGCAAGCGCCAGCGCCGCTCCAAACTCGATGGATGCGCTCGGCGACTCGATCACCCGCGCGTTCAACACCTGCTCGTTCCCCTTCGTCGACTGCGTCGAAAACTCGTGGGCGACCGGCACGAACAGCAAAGTCGACAGCTACTACCTGCGTCTGCTTGCCGTGAACCCGGCGATCAGCGGCCACAACTACAACTACGCCGTCAGCGGCGCGAAAATGGTGGAACTGAACGGGCAGGCCGAAAAAGCGGTATCGCGCAACGTCGAACTCGTGGGCGTGCTGATGGGTGCCAACGACGCCTGCACGTCGAGTCTCTCGACGATGACGTCTGTCGCCACGTATCAGTCGGAGTTCGAACAGGCGATGAACACGCTCACGGGCGGTTTGCCCGCCGTCCAGATCCACATTGGCTCGCTTCCCAACGTCTACCGGCTCTGGGAAATCTTCCACACCAACTCCAGCGCGGTCAACACCTGGAACTCGCTGAAAATCTGCCAGTCGCTGCTGGCAAACCCGACGTCCACTGCCACAACCGACGAAGAACGACGCATCCAGGTTCGTAAACGCGTGGAAGAATTCGACTCGGTGCTGCAGAGCGTGTGCGCCAAATACACGCAGTGCAAATACGACAATGGCGCCGGCTTCAAAACGCAGTTCGCCACCAACGACGTGTCGACACGCGACTACTTCCACCCGAGTGTTGAAGGGCAGGCGTTAATCGCAAGCATCGCTTGGACGGCGTTCCCCTACTAGGCACGCTCCATTCGTCGTGGCGGGCGTCTTCGCAGGGGCGCCCGCCACCGATCATCCGTCCGATCTGCCGGGGTGCTCCGTCGCCGTCCTGCCGGCGGACAACGCCGCGCCGAGCTTGATCGCACGCACGGCGCTCGTCGCACCGGCCTGCAGCGCCGCGCCGATCACCAGCAGCAGGATTCCCGGGGCACGCAGTATCGAGGACCCGAGCATCAGAATCCCTGCCCTGCCGAGCAGATACGGCGGTGTGCACACCGTCGTGCCGATCGCGCTGCTCAACAGCGAAGCCGTCAGCTTGTCTCGCGATGACACCTCTCGCCTGACGCCGATCAAGCGTGCCGGAACGGCTACGTAGGACACCATCAGCACTCCAACAACCACGCCAAGGGTCAATGCAAACCACGGTGAGCCCCAGCGCGGCGAGATCGTCGTGGCGACTGCGAGCATGGCTCCCACGGCGCCGCCGAAAGCCAGCACCGGCTTCAGATGCTCGCGCGCCGCCGTAAAGGCGAGGCGGATGTGCGGCGGCTGGCTTGCGGCGATCGCAAACGCGAACACCGCGTTCAAGAAGAAGCAGCCGATCGTCACCCCCACGATCGTCGCCCCGATCGGGATCAGGATCGGCCCGCGAATCGTGCGCAACGAGGCGCCGTACAGGAGATGCGCCTTCAGGTCGTACATCGCCAACCACACCAAGATGGCTGGGGGGATCTGGATCAACAGCAGCCGCCAGTTGGACAGCAGGAGCTTCAACCCGTCGAAGAGCATCGCGAACGCGCCGACGCACAACGCCAGCGGCGCGAGCCAGCGACGGGAGCGGCTGAGGCTCACCATGCTCTTCTCGGTGAGAGCGAGATCGTCGTTGCGAATCGCGCGCACCACATCCGCAAGAGCGTCGAGCCGGCTCTTCAGATGCATGACCGGCGGACCGTCGAACCTCTGGCTAGGGCTGCCGGTGAGCCGTTCGCTCGCCCGCGATCAGCGCTATCGCGTGGGGCAGCGCCTCGGCGATCGCCTCACCGGCCTGCACGATGCTCGCCGGCGATCCGGGGAAGTTGACGATCAGGCTCGAGCCGCGGATGCCCGCCACGGCGCGCGAGAGCATCCAGTGGCGCGTGTGGGGACGAGAGGCGGCGCGCATCGCCTCCGCGATGCCCGGCGCCTCCCGCTCGATCACCGCCCTGGTGGCCTCTGGGGTGACGTCCGTCGGCGCAAAGCCCGTGCCTCCGGTCGTCAGCACCAGATCGCAGCGCTCGACGTCGGCCCAGTGGCGGAGCCTGTCTTCGATCGAGCCTCGGTCGTCGGCGACCAGGTCCCGCCCGGCGACCTCGCCGCCAAGTCGCTCGACGAGCTCCGCCAGGCGCCGGCCGCTCTCATCGCATGGTGCGGGGGTGTAGCTCGAGTCGGCCTGCGCTCGGGAGCTGCTGATCGTGACGATCGCCGCGCGCACAGCTCAGCCTCCGGTCGCTGTCTCTGACCGTCGCCAGTCTTTGCTGCGCCCGCCGGACTTTTCGAGCAGGACGATCTGCTCGATCTCCACTCCGCGCTCCAAGCCCTTGACCATGTCGTACACGGTCAGCGCCGCCACCGCGCATGCGGTCATCGCCTCCATCTCGACGCCTGTGCGCGCGGTTGTGTGCACCTCGCTCGTCAGCTCCACGATGCCCTCCTCGACATCGACGCTCGCGCCCACGTCGATGAACGAAAGCTCGAGCGGATGAGCGAGCGGGATCAGCAGGCCCGTCTGCTTGGCCGCCTGGATGCCCGCCAAGCGGGCTGTCGTGAGCACGTCACCCTTGGGTGCCTGCCCCTGGCGGATCGCGCTGGCGCTTGCCGGGGACATCCGCAAGCGGACCTGCGCGCGTGCCTTGCGGCTGGTGACCTCCTTCTCACCCACGTCAACCATTCGCACGGCGCCGTCCTCGCCGAGATGAGTGAGCCGCCCCTGTGGAGCCGGCGTGCCGTCGACCCATCGTCCGGCGTCGCCCGCCTCCACCTCGCGCTTCCAGATCGGCGCCTCTGCCTTGATCCGATCGATCGCTTCGCGCGCGCCGGCGAACGCTTCGGAGCGATGAGCGGCTGACACCGCCACCACGACGCTTGCCTGCCCGCGGGGAACGCTGCCGATCCGGTGCTCGACGGCAGCCGCTCGCAACCCATGTCGCTGCACGCACTCCGCCAGGATCGCCGCGATGCGGCCTTCCGCCATCTCGCGATAGGCCTCGTAATCCAGCCGCTCCACCGAGCGCGTCGTGCCCTGGAAGCAGACGATCGCGCCTGCGTCGGGATGCCCCACCGCACGGGTCAAGGCGTCCACCGACAACGGCTCCTCGGTGACGCGCACCCCGACCTGCGCACCGCCGCTGAGCGGAGGAATGAGCGCCAGCTCGTCGCTTGCGCCGAGCCGCGTGTCCAGGCCTGCGTACTCGCGGTTTACCGCTGTGCCGAGCGGCATGCGCGTCAGCAGATCGCCAAGGCTCGGATCGCGTGCCAGCGCCTCCAGGGCATCGCCGACGGTCGCCCCGTCGGCAAGCTCGAGCTCCAGCGACTCGCGGCCAGCCCGTTCGCGGAGGATCGCAAACAAACGCACCCGCACGGTCACGTGGATGACTCTACCCGCAGCCGCCCGCCATCAGCTCGATCTCAACCGACTCGCCCGCGTTCACGCCTTCGCTGTCTGCTCCAATCAACGCCAATGCGTCGGCACCGAGCATCGAGGTGAGGATGTGCGATCCCTGCGCTCCGGTCGCTCGGGCGTGCCAGCCGTCCTCGCGCAGCTCCAGCTTGCAGCGCACGGCGTGCGCGCGGCCCGGTGGCTTTCGGTAATCCTCGTCGAGCACCGCTCGCGTACGCGTGCGATCGTGCGCCGCGCCCGACAGCGCGCGCAGCGCCGGGCGCACGAGCAGCAGGAACGTCACCATCGCCGACACCGGGTTGCCGGGCAGCCCGAACACGAGGCAGCCGTCTCGCTTCGCCCCAAACCACGTCGGGCCGCCAGGTCGAAGGGCTATCCGCCAGAACACCTGCTCGATGCCCAGCTCGGCGAGCGCCGGGCGGACATGGTCGTGCTCGCCCACCGACACGCCGCCGCAGACGACGAGAACGTCGTTGCCGAGCGCCGCGGCGATCGCCTCGTGGGTCGCTCCCCGCTCGTCGGGGACGGTCGAGCGCTCGACCACCTCTGCGCCCGAGCGCTCGACGAGCGACGGGATGGTGAACGCGTTCGTGTTGCGCACCCCGCCGCGCCTGTAGGGCTCGTCGGGCTCGAGCAGCTCATCGCCGGTTGTGAGCACCGCCACTCGCGGCAGTCGTGTGCATGCGACGTTCGCGCATCCGAGCGACGCGAGCACCCCGAGCTCCGCCGGCCCGTGGGTGACTCCACGATGCAGCACTCGCGCGCCGCGCTCGACGTCCTCCCCGGCGCGGCGCACGTCATGGCCGGGTGCAACGGCATGGAGCACCTCCACGCGGCCTTCCGACGTACGCGCATCCTCGACGCGCACCACCGCGTCGGCGGCATCGGGCAGCATGGCTCCGGTCGAGATGCGAACAGCCTCGCCGCTGCCCACGCTGGCGCTCGATGGGACCCCTGCACGCGACTCGCCGACGATTCGCAGGGCGACCGGCGAGTCTGAGGTGGCTGCCGTCGTGTCGGCGGCACGCACCGCAAACCCGTCCATCGCCGAGTTCTCGAAGCTCGGCACCTGCTCGATCGCACGGGCATCGGCAGCCAGTGTTCGGCCAAGCGCACAACGCAGCGACACCGACTCGCTCGCGAGCGGGGCGGAGCGCCCGAGCACGAGCGAGCGCGCGTGCTCGATGTCGAGCGCCTTGCTCAAGGCAGCTCCTCGGCGATTCGGCGCAGCTCGTCCAGCGAGCGGCTGCTGCGCCCCGCGATCCAGCAGGCGATCGGCGCCGCAAGCCGCTCGGAGGAATGAGCTGCGCTGGCAGCTATCGCCAGGATGTCCTCGATCTCGCTCGCCGACGGCGGCTCGGTGTCGAGGCTGGCGGCATAGCTCGAGATCCACTCGTTGACTGTCACTGGGCCTCCCTGTATGTGGTTGGCCCTGAACGTACCCCTGGCTAGGTCGTGATTACTCGCTCGCCCGCTTCTTGCCAGCGAGCTGGCGAGCCCGCCGCGAAGCCTGCTCGCTTTGGGCCCTCACAGCCTGCGCGTCGGCTCGGGTCGCCTGTGCGTTGCTTCGAACGTCCCGTGCGGTGCTGACCGCGAGCCCGGTGCTCGACATCCGCGTTGGCGCCTCTGGGGAGTCGCGATCGATCTTCGAACCGCCGGCGGCCTGCGCAAGGGCGTCCAGGGGATCTCCCCCGCGCGCGGCGGCAGCTGCCGATGCTCGGGCGAGCGCCGCCTCGCGGACGTACTGCGAGACGCTCACGCCCACGCGTGACGCCTCCTCTTCGAGCACCCGCCACACATCGCTGCCGAAGCGGATGGCGCTGACGCGCATGGCTGTCTTGCCACGTGTGCGGGCGTTCGACATATTCGCAAGGATAACGTATGCTGTATCCGTTATACTTTTGTTAAGGCTCATCGCCACGAGCGCCAAGAACGAGACGCGATGAGTGCCGAGCGTCCCCAAGCCGACGCGCAGGCCTCGCGGCACACGAGAGCGGTCGCCAACAGCCTGCGCCTTGCCACCGAGGCCGCCGCGCGGGGCGACTACGTCGAGGCGCTCGCCTGGGTGGACACCGTGCGAGCGATCGGCGAGGAGTTGCCGCACGAGCTCCAAGCCAGCCGGAGCGCGTGGTTGGAGCACCTGCGCCAAGGCGACGGCCACGGCGACGGCGCAAGTCGAACCGATGGGGCTCGCCCCAAGCGTCGGGCGCGCCACGGCTGAGCCGGGGCGTCGTCCCGCTGAGCAGGATTTTCTCTGCTAGCTTCGGTCCGATATGTCCTCGGGAGAGCGCTTGATCGGGGAGCGAACGGAGGCGCTGGCGCGCGTGTGCAAGGCAGTGGTGCATATCCACAAGCGCTTCTACGGCAAGGGTCCCACGAAGGCGCGCGCTCACCTCTCCGAGGATCTGCTCACGGTCGTGTTGGAAGGCGGCTTCACGCGCGGCGAGGAGACTCTTCGCCGGAGCGGCCACGAAGACGACGTGCTGCGCTCCCGCCTGGCGATGAAGCGGTCGGTCGAGGGAATCTCTTGCGACGCGATCGAAGATGCTGTCGGACGCTCGGTGCGCTCGTTCATGAGCGCCTGCGATCCGGCGGGTGGGATCCAGGTCGAGGTGTTCGTGCTCGAGCCGCGGTCCGGGTCGCTCGGCGGCGGGCGGTCAACGGGCTATGGGGATCGGTCGGCAGATGACGTGGACCCCTCCGAGGATGGGCTGGAGGTAGGGAGTGTGGCCGAGGGCCTGTCTACTCGAGCTCGAGAGGCGCGCGAACGTCACCGGGAGATCCTCGACGAGCACCGGGCGCTGCGCGCCGAGCAGCTGCAGAGCCGCAGGGCGGTCGAGAGGGAGCGCGATCGTCTCGATAGAGGTCACGAGCAGCGCTGAGGCTGTTCGTCGGGTGCGAGCCCGACAAGTGGTCAGCGGTGGTGGCCGTTGCGCCGGTCGTCGGAAGGGAGCTCTGAGCCGATCGCCCGATCGTCTTCATTCGGGGACGGCGACTGGGTGTCAGAGGGGCGCTGAGGCCACAGCTGGAAGGTATTGGCAAGGCCGCCATCGGTTTCACCGCGGGGCAGCTCGTCTAGGACGCCGGTCATTTCGAACAAGCGCTGAACTGGAGGTGCGGGCTGGGTGAGCGCGAACGCGCGTGAGCGCTCGGCGCACAGTGCGCGCGCAGCGAGGATCGCTCGCAGGCCGGTCGAGTCGACGAACTCCACCGCGCCGATGTCGAGCAGGACTCCCGGAGGGCTCTGCTCGAGCATCTCCACGATCGCGTGCGCGAACATCGGGGCGCTGGCGATGTCGAGCTCGCCGCGCAGCACCAGGACGACGACCTGGTCGTCCTGCTCATAGGAATGGATCGTCAGCTCTGGAGGGGTCAACGGCTCCGTCCGATTTCCGCGGCGACGGATGTTCGCTCAGGCCCCTTTGGAGCCAGAATGCACAGCCGTTCCAGAGACGACGAGCCATCCGCTTACGTGACGCTCGCCTCCGGCGATTGTACCCGAGCCCCAATGCTCACAATCAAGCACCGCTCAGCTCTTCGTCGGGCGGCCTCCAGCTCACACGTCGCTCTGCCGGTCGTGTTCGGCTGACGAGCGGCTTTCGGCAGCGCGCACCCGATGAGCGTGAGCGCCGGCTCGGTCGTCCCGTTCTTCATCCAGGCAGGCGGCCTGTTCGTGAAGCAGGGCGGCGCGCGCGTGTCCCTCCGCCGAGCGCTCGAGGGCAAGCCGAGCACGCTCGGCCTGGCGGTCGGCACTGAGTCGTGCCTGCTCTGCGCTCTCTCCGAGCGAGTGATCGGCGAGCTCCGTTGCGCGCTCGCGCGCCTGTGCTGCCCTGATGCGCGCCTCCGCAGCCCGCTCGCGCGCCTGACGCCCGCGCTTGGCCGCATTGCGCGACGGGTCGGGCGGCTCGGTCTCGCTTGCGCCCATGATGGTCTCGCTCAACCCGTTGGCGCAGTCGAGCCTTCGAGCACCTGCCCGTCGGGACCCGACATCAGCATGATCACGCCGTATGCGGCATCGGAGCGATCGAGCAGCGGCAGCACCCGCACCTGGCAGTCGAATTGCTTGCCCCGCCGGTTGACCGCCTCCACGTTGACGCTCTGAGCGCCGCCGTCCCGCGCCAGCGCCGAGCGGATGGCGCCACGGAAGTGCTCGACCGGCAAGCCTATGTCGAGCGTCAAGAAGTGCTTGCCCACCACTTCGTCGCCGCGCAAGCCCCACAGATCGGTTGCGGAGCTGTTCCACACCTGGACGAGCTGCTCGCGGTCGAGCACCACGACGCCCACACCCAGGTTGCCGAGAATTCCCTCCAAGAACATGTTCAGGCGATCGACCTCGTCCGCACGCTCGCGCTGCTGCTCGTTCATGGCCTCGAGCTCGTCGTTCGTCGACTGGAGCTCCTCGTTCATCGTCTCCAGCTCCTCGTTGGTGGATTGGAGCTCCTCGTTGGTGGTCTCCAGCTCCTCGTTGGTGGATTGGAGCTCCTCGTTGGTGGTCTCCAGCTCCTCCACGGTCGATTGCAGCTCCTCGTAGGCCGTCGCCAGCTGGCGCTTTGACTCTTCGAAGCGCTCACCGAGCTCCTCCTGCTCGGTGACGTCGAAATACGTGACGCTCGTGCCCGGCTGATTGCCGCTGAGATTGAGCGGAGACACCTCCACCTCGAACGTCCGATTCGTCTCGCCCTTGGTCATCGGCGTCCTGCCCAAGGCGACCCGGCGGCCCTGCTCGACCGACTGAGCGACCGCGCCGCGCAGCTCGACCGGCCGGAACGACACCTCGAGGTCCTGTATCGGGCGGCCGACGTCGCTCGGCGTCAGGCTGAACAGCGTGCGGGCAGCGGCATTGGCGAACACGAGGAAGCCGTTGCGATCGAGCACCAGCTGCGCCACCGGAGACGTGTCGGCGGCGGCGTCGCGCAGGTGGACGTAGTGCTCGCCGTCGTCGTCGGCGTCCGCGCGTCCCGCGGTGAGGAACGTCAGACGATCCCGAATGCCCGCCCGCGGCACCTTGGTGAACACTCGCCACTTGAGGCTGTGCGGCTTGAACAGGCCGCCGTAGGTGAGCAGCATCTCGGACTTGCCCAGGAACAGAAAGCCGTGCTGGTTCAGCGAGAAGCTGAAGTGGTTGAGGATCCTCGCCTGCGCCTCGGGGATGAAATACATCAGCGTGTTGCGGCACACGAGCAGATCCACGCGAGAGATGGGCGCATCCTGCACGAGGTCGTTGCGCCCGAAGATGACGCAACGGCGCAAATCCGAGCGGAACGACACCTTCCCGCCGTTCACCTGCCAGTACTTCTCGAGCATCCGATCCGGGATCGCCTTGGCGGCCTCCAAGGGGTATGTCGCCAGGCGGGCCTGGGCGAGCGCCTCTTCGTCCACGTCGGTTGCATAGATCTTCACTCGGTTCAGGAACTCCTGCTCGCCGAGCGCCTCGGCGAGCACCATCGCGATCGTGTACGCCTCCTCGCCCGACGCGCATGCCGCCGACCAGATGCGGATCGGTCGGTCCTGCGGAATCTCGGCGACGAGCGCGGGGACGACGTCGGTTTCCATGTAGCGCCACGCCGCCTCGTCGCGGAAGAAGCTCGTCACGTTGATCAAGATCGTGTCGAACAGCGTGGTGAACTCGTCTGGGTGGACCTCCAGGTAGTCCTCGTAGTCGCTGTAGGAAGGGATCTCAAGTGCCTCCAGGCGCTTGCCGATGCGCCGCTCGAGGCTCGTCCGCTTGTATCCGGAGAAGTCGAACCCGCGGCTCTGCTTGATGTGCTCGAGCAGCGACGCCAGCTCCTGCTCGCGGCGCTCGACGTGCCCATCGCGTGTGCCCGCCATCAGCCCTGCATCCTGGGGGTCTCGCCGGCGGTGCCGGGCTCGCTGCCGAAGGACGTCACCAATGCGCGCATGACGGCGGCGTGCTCATCGACGACCTTGGCCTTGCCCTCCAACCGCTCGTCTCCTCCCACGCGCCTTGCCAGGCGGCGAAACAGCTCGGCGCGCTCCTGCAGGCTGCGCAGGGCCGCCCACAGAGCGCCCTCCAGCGCCTGCGCCTGGCTGACCTCGAGGCTGTCCGGGGAGTAGGCGTGGCCGACGTGGCACTTGAAGCGCAGCAGCCCCTCCTCGTCGTGCTCCCACAACGAGCCTCCACACTCCGGGCAGGTGATTGCGCTGAGCTGCCCCATGCGGGGATTGTCGTCGCTGCGGTCCGGTTCGTCCACTGGCAGCACTGTGACGAGCTGCTCGCGATCGGCGTCCGCCTCCTGGCCCGGCGGCTCGCCTAGGGCTTGGCAGATGGCATCCGCAAGCTTCCCGATGGGTACCGGGCGTGCCGCGGGCGTGTAACCCAAGGCAGCGTCGGGCATGCTCGGGTAGAGCGCGCTCGCCGGATCCTGAACGAGCGCCAGCCCACCCGCTTCGCTGATCATCCGCAAGCCGGCGGTGCCGTCGTCGAGCGCGCCCGAGAGCACTGCGCCGATCACTTTGCGTCCGTGAGCGCGCGCCGCGCTGCGGAACAGCGGGTCCACCGCCGGGCGGTGCCCGTTCTCGCGCGGGCCGCTCGTCAGGCGCACTTCGCCGTCGAAAATCAGCATGTGATGGTCGGGGGGAGCCACATATGCGCGTCCGCGCTCGATCGGCTCGCCGTCCACCGCTGCGCCCACCGGCAGCGAGCCGGCGCGTGAGAGTATTCGCGGCAGCACGCTCGTGCCGCCCGGCATCACGTGCAGAACCACGAACACCGCCGCCGGCAGCTCGAGCGGGAGCCCCTGAAAGAGCGTGGTCAGCGCCTCGACGCCGCCGGCGGACGCTCCGATCACGACGATGTCGCGCTGAGCCAAGTGCTGCGGATACGGTCCTGTCCGGGACAGAGGCAGGGACTCCACAGCGGCGCCGCTCGGAGCAGTCGCGTCTTGCATTTGATTCGAGTATGACGCCATCGACGGCTGGCACTGATGCGAGACGCCGGTGTTCTACGGATTGCGGTCGAAAGGCGCGGAGGTAGCGTTGCCTGGTTGACAGGCAATGGCAAGGCTCGTGCTGTGGGGCCAGCGACGGCCAAGCGCTCGGAAAAGGAGGCTGGCATGTCGGGATTGGAAGTCAAGAGCTTGAGCTCGCCCGAGGAGACGCGCCCGTTCTCGGGCAGGGGACACGCCGATGTGGTTTCGCTCTCAACCGGACCGGTGGGCAAGGCGGTGTTCGAGCCCGGCTGGCGCTGGTCTGAGCACATCAAGCCGATAGCTCACACCGACAGCTGTGAAGCGGCTCACCTCGGCTACGTCCTATCCGGTCGGATGCACGTCGTGATGGACGACGGCTCGGAGGGGGACATCGGGCCAGGCGACGCCTTCTCGATCGCACCCGGTCACGACGCCTGGACGGTGGGCGAGGAGCCTTGCGTGATGGTCGACTTCGGTCGGATCGAACATTACGCAAAGGCCAGCTGACAATTGCGACAGTCGGGAGCGACGAGCGACGAGCGAACCGCGGCGTGCCGGCGGGGCGCTGCGCCGCCGCCCGCTCGACGGGGATCTTGGGCGTCGCTTTGCCAGCTGTCGAGCGGATCACCAGTAGGATTTCCCCACCCAACCGAAGGACGACATGTCAGAGCGCCCGACGCTGTTCGTTTGTCACGGTGACGATGGTGGACCGAAGCTGCACCCATGCCGCCGCGTGCAGGAGGCGCTTCGCGCCAAGGGAATCCAGTACGACAAAGTGGTTGCTGCTCACGGCAGTCCGATTCCGTTCTTGCGCAAAGGCTCACGAGAGGAGCTGCTGGCGGCCACTGGGTCCAAGAAGCTGCCGGCGCTGAAGCTCTCCGACGGGACGGTGATAGCTCATTCCCGCGCGATCCTCTCGTGGGCAAGCGAACAGCCCGCGCACCCCGGCGACGAACCGAGCGCCTGAGCGCCTCTGTGCGCTGGCCGTCTGAGCGGCGTGCCAGTGTTCGGCCTCGAATGCCAGCCAGCTCCCCCAAGCCAACCGCTCCACCCCCTGCCTTCGACTGGAACGACCTTGGCCGTTACAAGGCGGCTGGACGCTTCCTCGACGGCTATCCGGGGGATGTGCGCACGTTCTTCTCGCCGGTGGACGATGTCCACGGCGTGCTGCGCTCGCTGCTCGCATCCACCCAGAAGTCGATCGTGCTCAACATGTACGGGTACGACGACGAAGAGCTCAACGACATCATCCTCGCCAAGCTGAACGACGATCACATCTATGTGCAGATGAGCTTGGACAAGTCACAGGCAGCCGGTGTGCACGAGCGAGCGCTGCTCGAGAAGTGGCAGAACGGGCGGGTGGGCAACTCGATCGCGATCGGAGACTCGACAAGCGGTGCGATCTCTCACATGAAGATCGTGATCGTCGACGGCGTCTACACGGTGCGCGGCTCCACCAACTGGTCGCTTTCCGGTGAGCAGAAGCAGGACAACGAGCTGACGATCCACAACAATGCGGTGATCGCGGCGGAGACGCGCGCCGAGCTCGATCGCAACCACGACGCCATGCTCAAGCAGATGGCGGGCAAACGCGCCAAAGGGGCCGGCTCGCCGGGCTGATCGCTCGCCGCACCCAGGCAGGGCTTAGCCAGCGGCGCGCCCGGGTAGCGCTCGGCGGGGCGCTGCTGTGGGCGCTCAGCGTCTGAGTGTCACCTACCGCTGTCGTCTCCCGCCATCGCCAACGGGGTCAGCCGTCGGATAGGCGAGCCGAACGACGGGGTAGTCATCGAGCGTGAAGCCTGTGCACGTCGGCTGCTCGGGATGGAGCTACGACTCCTGGCGCGGAGAGCTCTATCCGAAGGGATGCTCTCCGCGGCATTGGCTGCAGCGCTACGCCGAGCGCTTCGACACCGTGGAGGTGAACGCCACCTTCTACCGCCTGATCCGCCGCGAAGCGGTGGCGCACTGGGTGCAGCAGACCCCGCCGGAGTTCCTGTTCGCGGTGAAGGCGAGTCGTTATCTGAAACATGTCAAGCGCCTGTCTGACATCAAAGAGGGCATGGCGCGCTTCTACGAGGGCATCGAGCCGCTGATAGAGGCAAAGCGGCTGGGAGTCGTCCTGTGGCAGCTCCCGGAGAGCTTTCGGCGAGACGAGCAGCGCCTCGCCAATGCGCTGAGCAAGCTTCCCGGCGGCAGGCATGCGTTCGAGTTCCGCCACGCGAGCTGGTTTGCGCCCGAGGTGTACGCGCTGTTGCGCGAGCACGAAGCCGGGCTCGTGATCGCCGACCATCCGGAGCGTCCCTTCCAGACCTGGGAGGTCACGGCGCCGTGGAGCTACGTGAGGCTGCACTACGGCAGGCGGGGCCGCCGGGGCAACTACTCCGAACGGGAGCTCGAGCAGTGGGCGCACCGCCTGCATCGGTGGCGATCCGGACGTGAGCTGTTCGTGTACTTCAACAACGACTGGGAGGCGTTTGCTCCGCGTGACGCCACTCAGCTGATCGAGCACCTGCGGCGCCTCGCCGGTGAGAGCACCAAGGATGGCTCGCTCGCGTTCGCCTGAGAAGGCACTCGCAGAACTGCGCGCCGCAGCCGCCGGCTGCCGCGACTGTCCGCTTTGGAGAGGCACGACGCAGACTGTCTTCGGTGAAGGCTCGCCCGACGCTCGCATCATGCTCGTCGGAGAGCAGCCCGGTGACCGAGAGGACCTGCAGGGCAAGCCGTTCGTCGGTCCGGCGGGCGGTCTGCTCGACCGCGCGCTCGTCGACGCCGGGATCGATCGCTCGCTCACCTACACGACAAATGCGGTCAAGCACTTCAAGTACCGGATGCGCGGCAAGCGACGCATCCACCAGCGTCCCGATGCCGAGGAGGTTGCGATCTGCCGCCAATGGCTCGATGCGGAGCTCGAGGTGGTGCGCCCGCGGGTGCTCGTATGTCTCGGTGCCACCGCCGCCGGTGCCCTGCTCGGCGGGCGTCCGAGCATCCAACGCGATCGGGGGCGTCCGTTGCCTTCGGATCTGGCGCCCGTAGTGATGGTGACCGCCCATCCATCGGCAGCGCTGCGCCAGCGCAGCTCCGCGGCGCGACATGCCGCGATAGCCGCGCTCGTCGCCGATCTGGAAGTGGCGCGAGCAGAAGCCGAGAAGGATTGAGCGTCTTCTCAGCGGGAACAGAGGGTCACGGAGGTGATTCGATGCGACTTTCCCGTACAACCGGCGCCGGCGCCGGGCTTCTCGTACTCGTCCTGGGCCTGTGGGCGGGTTTCAGCCCGTTCGTCGGTCCCTATTTCCACTATGGCTTCAGTCCCGACGCCACCTGGCATTTCACCATTGACCGCCTGTGGCTGAACGTCCTGCCCGCCGTTGCCGCGGTGCTCGGCGGCCTGATGATGATCGGGGCTGTCAGGCGCGCCAGCGGCGTGTTTGGAAGCTGGCTTGCACTGGTGGGCGGCGTGTGGCTGCTGCTCGGACCGTCTGTGAGCCTGTTCTGGGGGCACACCGCGCCTGGGGTGCTGCAATCCGGGATAGGGACTCCGCTCGGAGGCCACTACCGTACGGCGGCTGAGATGATCGGCGTCTTCTACGGCGTTGGGGCGCTGATCACGATGATCGCCTCGTTTGCGCTGGGCCGCTTCGCGCTGGCTGCACCGGTGGCGGCGGGCGCTCCTGCCGGGACCGCCGTCGCCGGAACGGCTGCGGCGGCCGATCGCGGGGCGCCGGAAGAAGCCGCCCCTCGACGTCGCGGGCTGATCCGTCGGCGTCGCGGTGGCGCGTCTGCCGAACGCGAACGTGGAGAAGGCGTCAGCCGCTACTGAGCATGAGGCACACGCCTCCTCAACCGGTGCCCCCCGGACCGGGGCCGCCTCGCCCGGAGCCTGAGCCTCCGTCGCCGACGCCGAGCCCCGGGCCGGTGCCGCCCGACCCCCATCCGCCGAGCATCTAGACAGGCGGTGGAGTGGGGGCGGGCGCGGAGCCCTTCACACGGTGCTCGTGAGCGGCGGCCCGGGGGGCAGGCTCGGGAGCGAGGCATCTTCCAGGTCTGGCTCCCCGGCTCGGGCTTCGACAGGGCTCGCAGGTGCGGCGACGACGCGGTTTCGTCCTGCGCGCTTGGCTTTGTAGAGGGCTTCATCCGCCGCGCCGAACAGCGTCTGGTAGCTGACCTCCTCACCCCGTCCCGCGCTCAGTCCGAGCGAGACGGTTACGCACAGTCCGGTGGGGCGCGCCTCCTCGACGGCGGTACGCAATCGCTCGGCTATCTGCTCACCGCGTTGCAGTGCAACGCCGGGGAGCAGGATCAGGAACTCCTCGCCGCCGAGCCTGTACACGAGCTCGAACGAGCGCAGGCGCTTGCGCATCTCATAAGCGATGTCGCGCAGCACCGCATCGCCGCGACCGTGGCCGTGCTCGTCGTTGATCTGCTTGAAACCGTCGACGTCGCACAGCAGCATGCACAGCGGCTCGCCCGCCACCTTGGCTTGGTGGGCAAGCTCGGCGAAGCGCGGGCCGAGCGCATGGCGGTTCAGCAGGCCGGTGAGCGGATCGACGATCGCCTCGCTGCGATGGTGCAGCTCGGCTGCCTGAAGCGCCCACACGGGCGATACGACTCCGGCGAGCAGCGCCAGCGTGGCGATCACCGGGACCGGGTTTGCGATCGTGGCGGAAGGGTCGCTGCCGAGCGTGGCGAGCAGGATCGCCGCCACCGTCAACCCAACGCCGACGATCACCACCTGGGGACGGAAGCGCGCGGCGGAGATCAACACGGGCAGCACCATCCAGCTGAGCGCGGGACTGCGCGGACCGCCGCTGATCCCGACGCCGACGCCGATCGTGAGCAGCGTCGTGAGCATCGCCCACGCGCTCACCCGCTCGGGGCGGGGGCTGCGCAACAGGCGCCGCTCGACCGTCACGAGGTTGATGCCGGTGAACACAAAGGGGATCAGGATCCAATAACCCACCCACGGCGCCGACGCCAAGAGGGCGACGCCCACGAACGCCACGCCGCACAGGCGAATGTTGCGCACGCGATCGTTGGCATCCACGGCACGGCTGCGGTCGAGCTCTGTCGGGCACAGCCATGAACCCGGTTTCCCATCCCTCATGCATGGCCCTTCGGCGATTCGCAACGGCTCCTTGAGGGATGGTCGCCACGTCCCGGCGCCCGGACGATTGACTACAAGACGACACACTGTCACTTGGGTGCCGCGAGGGCGGGTGTCCGGCCCGTGGCGCTCGGAGGGGGCTCCTTTCGGTTAACGTCCGCTCGTGAGCGCTTTCGCTTCCGACGCAGGGCGATTGGCGCGACTGGGGGTGCTGCGACTGCGCGCCGAGAATCCCGGTCCGTTGACCCTTTCGGGCACGAACACCTGGCTCGTGGGGGAGCGTCCCACGTGGGTGATCGATCCCGGGCCGCTCGTCGACGATCACGTGCAGGAGCTGCTTGGCGAGGTGGAGCGTCGCGGGGGCCTGGGAGGCGTGGCGCTCACCCACGACCACATCGATCACCGCGAATGCACGCACGCGCTGCTCGAGCGTTTCCCCGCGCCCTTCGCGGCGGGGCGCGGCGACGCCGAGGTGAGGCTGAGCGACGGAGTCCGCTTCGGTCCGCTGGAGGCGGTGTTCACGCCGGGGCACGCGCCAGACCACTTTGCCCTGATCGCCGGCAAGGTGTGCTTCACAGGGGATGTCGTGCTCGGCGAGGGCAGTGTGTTCATCGCTCCCGAACCGGGGGCTCTGGGCGCGTATCTGGACGCGCTCGCCCGCTTGGGCGAACGCGAGCTCGACGTGCTGTGTCCCGGCCACGGTCCTCCGATCTGGACGCCGAAGCAGCGCTTGGAGGAGTACATCGAGCATCGGCTCGAGCGCGAGCGTCGCTTGCTGGCGGCGCTCGCACAGGGCCGCCGCACGGTGGATGAGCTGCTGGACACGGCGTGGGACGACGTGCCGCCGCAGCTGCGCCTGGCGGCGACGGTGACATTGATGGCTCACCTGGACAAGCTCGAAGAAGAGGGCAGGCTGCCCGCCGACGTGGAACGGCCCGTCTGGTGAGCTCGCCGTTTCCGCCGATCGCCGATTACGGCTTCGTCTCGGACTGTCACACCGGTGCCCTGATCGCCTCGGACGGATCGGTCGAGTGGATGTGCCTGCCGCACTTCGACTCGCCGTCGGTGTTCGGGGCGATGCTCGACCGCGGCGCCGGCAGCTTTCGCGTAGGTCCCTACGGCATCTTCGTCCCCGCCGGCCGCCGCTACATCCCAGGCACGAACACGATCGAGACCACCTGGATGACCCCACAAGGGTGGTTGCGCGTGATCGACACACTGACGATCACCGACTGGCACGAAAACGAGCGCAACACCAGTCACACGCGACCGCCCACCGACTTCGACGCCGACCACCTGCTCGTGCGGCTCGTTGAGTGCATCCAGGGGAGGGTGCAGGTGGAGATGGTGTGCGAGCCGATGTTCGACTACGGCGCCACGCCCGCGAGCTGGAGCTTTGACGAGGACGAGCACGGCACGGGCCTGCGCGCCAGCGGCGGGGACAGCGCGTTTCGGCTGCTCACCGACACGCGCATGGGGATCGAGGGCAACCGCGCCCACTCGCGCCACACGATGGAGGAGGGCGAGATGCGCTTCTGCGCGATCACCTGGAGCGAGGATCTGCGCGGCCCGCGCACCGCCGAGCAGGCGCAGTCGGTGATCGACCGCACCAACCACTTCTGGCGCACGTGGCTTGCCGAAGGCGTCTATCCAGACCACCCGTGGCGCATCAACCTGCAACGCTCGGCGCTGACTCTCAAGGCGCTCACGTTCATGCCCACGGGGGCGCTCATCGCGGCGCCCACCACCTCGCTGCCCGAGACCCCGCGAGGGTCGCGCAACTGGGACTACCGCTACTGCTGGATGCGCGACGCCGCGTTCACGCTGTGGGCGCTGCACGCGCTCGGCCTGGATTGGGAGGCGGACGACTTCATCCAGTACGTGGCTGACATGGAGCGCAACGACGACGGCTCGCTGCAGATCATGTACGGGATCAAGGGGCGCAAGGACTTGACGGAGACCACGCTCGACCACCTGAAGGGATACGAGGGCGCACGACCCGTGCGGATCGGCAACGGCGCCTACAACCAGCGCCAGAACGACGTGTTCGGGGCGGTGCTCGACTCGGTGTACCTGCACTCCAAGCAGCGCGACCACATCCCCGAGCGGCTGTGGCCGGTGCTCGTCGACCAGGCCGAATGCGCCGCGCGGGTGTGGCGCGAACCGGACCAGGGCATCTGGGAGACGCGCGGGGAGCCGCGCCACTACGTCTCCTCCAAGCTGATGTGCTGGGTGGCGCTCGACCGCGCGGCGCGCCTTGCGGAACGGCGCGGCGAGGAGGAGCGCGCCGCCCGCTTGCAGGCGCTCGCCGACGAGATCCACGCAGACGTCTTGGAGCGAGGCGTCGACGGCAGGGGCGTGTTCCGCCAGCACTACGACACCGACGCGCTCGACGCCTCCAACCTGCTCGTCGGCCTCATGCGCTTCCTGCCGGCTGAGGACGAACGGGTGCGTGCCACCGTCATGGCGATCTGCGAAGAGCTCACCGAAAACGGCCTCGTGCTGCGTTACCGCACCGAGCAAACCGACGACGGGCAAAGCGGCGAGGAGGGCACGTTCTTGATCTGCTCCTTTTGGCTGGTGTCCGCGCTGTCGGAGATCGGCGAGCACCGGCGGGCGCGCCACCTGCTGGAGCGTTTGCTCTCCTACGCCTCACCACTCGGCTTGTACGCCGAGGAGCTGGAGGCTTCGAGCGGCCGTCACCTCGGCAACTACCCGCAGGCGTTCACCCACCTGGCGTTGATCAACGCGGTGACGCACGTCGTCGAAGCCGAGCGCACGCCCTGACGGTGGCTTGGTAGCGGCGGCTCAGTAGCCGGGCTCGCCCGGAAGCAGCACGCGGGCGACCTCGCCCTCGAGCACCACCCTCGGCTGGACCGGCAGCACCTCGCGCCCGCGCGCGTAGCGCAGCAGCTCCTCGGCGCTCTCGAACGGCTGCAGCTGCTCCAGGTGCTTGATCGTCGGGAACACGAGCGCGATCTCCTGGCGCTCGAACGCCGCCAGCGCGCCGGCGGGCGTGAACCAGCCGAGCGCTACGCACTCCTGACCGTCCACGCGGGGCTCTTGCCCGTTGGGGAGCTGCGCCAGATAGAAGCGGGTGTCGAAGCGCACCGCCACCTCCGCCGGTGTGATCCACCGTGAGAACTCCACGAGCTGCTCCGGATCGCCCAAGGCGATGCCGGCCTCCTCCTCCAGCTCGCGCACGGCTGCCGCTCGGTGGGGGGCCTGGCCGTCGCTCGCATCCACCGAGCCGCCTGGGAACACCCACACGCCGCCCATGAAGCGCGCCGTCTCGGTGCGCTTGACGAGCAGCACCTCCAGTGCCTGCGCCCCGCCGCGCAGCAGAATCACCGTTGCGGCTTGCCGTGGCGTGGCTGGCTCGCCCGACGCCAGCTCTTGGCCGGGCTCTCCCAGCGTTCCGGGCCGGTCGGTGCGAGCGTCCTCGGTGGGTGGCGCGTCGGTCACGCCCGTGACCCTACCGCTATAACCTTCGGTCGATGAGCACCACTCAGACCCTGCAACGTTGGATCTGCGAGTCCTGCGGCTACATCTATGACCCCGACGATGGCGACCCGGACGGGGGCATCCCGGCGGGCACCGCTTTCGAGGACATTCCCGACACCTGGTTCTGCCCGGTGTGCGGCGCACGCAAGAGGGACTTCGTCCCCTACGAAGAAGACTGAGGCGCCCGCTGGTCGACGCTGACGATCTGCTCGCGCTCGACCGCGAGCACGTCTGGCACCCATATGCGCCGCTGCCCGCGCCGGTCGGCTCGCTGCCGGTTGTCTCGGCGCAGGGCGTCCGCCTGCGCCTGGCCGACGGGCGCGAGCTGATCGACGGGATGTCCTCGTGGTGGTGTGCGATTCACGGCTACCGCCATCGGGTGCTCGACGCCGCCGTGCGCGAGCAGCTCGATCGCATGGCGCACGTGATGTTCGGCGGGCTCACGCACGAGCCCGCAGTGCGACTCGCGCAGCGGCTCGTGCAGCTGACGCCCGGGGGCCTGGAGCACGTGTTCTTCGCCGACTCGGGGTCGGTGTCGGTCGAGGTGGCGATCAAGATGGCGCTCCAATACCAGCGGGCACGCGGTCGCAGCGGGCGAACGCGCCTGCTGACCGTGCGCGGCGGCTACCACGGAGACAC
>JBQCGU010000037.1:0-9310 GCA_051955355.1 Solirubrobacteraceae bacterium
AGCACCTCGGGGAACGACACGCCCGCCGCCGCCACGTCGACGAGCACGCCTTCGCCCGGCGTGAGCATGTGGCTTGCCTGTGGTGGTTCGACATCCACCACGCGCACCGCGTCAGGACCCGACAGCTCGCTGATCTGCACCGCCCGCATCGGCGCACACACTATGCGAAGCTGCTCCCCCGCCGCCGAGCGAACCGGGGATGAGCATGAGCGAAGTCTCATAGCGTCTTATTGCTTGGTTTAGGCCCGGCTGTGAGCGTCCCGCCTCCAGGCGGCGCGCGTGCCGAGCGGTGGAGCGCACGTGTCCCTTTCCTCCATGTCAAACACTCCTTCCAGCCAAAGCTCACGACGTACGCGCCGCGAGCGCAGTCGGCGACGTTTGCATCGCAACCGGCGGCTCGCGCTCGTCGCAGCCGTGCTCGCGGTCGTGCTGATCCTCGCTGTCGTCTCGTGCAGCGGTGGCTCGTCGTCGCACTCGCCGGGCGCCGCCAAGCGCGCATCGGTCAAGCCCGCCCAGCCGGTGCTCGTCGCCGGCGGCCCGCTCGCGCCCCTGCGCTTCGGCGGCCTTGCGTCGCTGTGGGCCGCCAAGAACGTCGTCGCTCCTCAACCCGGCACCGCGGCAGCCTACGAAGCCGCGTCCCGGCGCTCCGGTTTGCCCGGCTACCTGCTGATCGCCGACCGCGGCAACAACCGCATCCTGATCGCCGACCCGCAGCGCAACGTCGTCTTCCGCTACCCCTCGCCCGCCGACCTCGCCGCCGGGCGCAAGCTGTTCTTCAACGACGACACGTTCGTCGAGCCCGGGGGGCAGGCGCTGATCGCAAACGAGGAGGACAACCACGCGATCGTCCAGGTGGGCATCCCCGACCACTCCCTGCGCGTGCTGTTCGGGCATCCCGGCGAATCCGGCTCGGACGGCACCCACCTGCACACGCCCGATGACGCCTACATGCTGCCTGACGGCTCGTTCGTCGTCGCCGACGCCTACAACTGCCGTGTGCTCTTCATCCGCGAACACGCGATCGTGCGCCAGTACGGCACGTCGGATGTCTGCCGGCACGAACCCCCGCGCTACCTCACGCCGGTCAACGGCGACACCCCGCTGCCCGGCGGGGGCGTGCTCATCAGCGAGGTGCAGGGCAGCTGGATCGACGGTGTCGGCGCCGACGGGCGGCTGATGTTCTCGTTCGCCGCGCCCGTCTCCTATCCGTCCGACCCGCAGCCGCTGCCCGGGGGGCGCATCCTGCTCGCCGACTATTCGAGCCCCGGGCATGTGCTCATCCTCAACCGTCGGGGGGGCGTGCTCTGGAGCTACGGACCCACCCAGGGGGTTGGGCGGCTCGACCATCCCTCGCTTGCCATGGCTCTCCCGAACGGCGACATCGCCGTCAACGACGACTACCGCGATCGCGTCGTCGTGATCGACCCGCGCACCAAGCGCATCGTCTGGCAGTACGGGCACACCGACCAAGCCGGCAGCTCGCCCGGCTTTCTCAACACCCCCGACGGGATGGACTTCATCCCCGCCGGCCCAAACGGCGGACCCGACTACGCCGCCGTGGTGCACCCGTGAGCGAGCGGCGTCCTGAGCGCCGCCGCCACCGCGGTGCGCCCGCGAGTGAGCGGGGTGGCAGTTCGGCGCGCCCGGTGGCGGGGGTCGAGTCGGCGCGGCGGATGGACGTCAGGCGGCGGCGCACGCTCGCCGCCGTGGCGCTCGTGGCGGTTGTCGGGATCCTCCTCGCCCTGGTCGCCGGCGGGAAAGGCGGGGGCTCCTCCTCGCAAACCGACGCAAGCCGGGCGAGCGGGGCGCACACCGCTGCCTCTCGCTCCTTGGGCGGCGCCCGCCTGTCGCACGTGTCGCTTGTGCCCACGGGGACGCTTCCCGGCGGCATTCAGGATGCCGCTGTCGCAGCCACCGGCCCTGAAAGCGCTCTCTTGATCGGCGGCATCGATCAAAGCGAAGCCTCGGTCGGCGACATACTGCGCCTGAGCCCCAGCGGGGCGAGCCGGCTGGGGAGCCTGCCGGCACCGCTCCACGACGCCTCGGCGAGCTTCGTCGACGGCGCCGCATACCTGTTCGGCGGGGGCGTGCTCGCCTCCTATCCGCAAATCACCCGCATCGATCCCGCCACCGGCGCGACGCAGTCGGCGGGCCAGCTGCCCACGCCTGCGTCGGATCTCGCCACAGCTACGATCGGCTCCACCACATACATCGTCGGCGGCTACACCGGCAGCACGCCGCTGCGCACCATCTTGGCTTGGCAGCCCGGGCAGGCGGCGCGCGTGGTGGGCACCCTGCCAAAGCCGCTGCGCTATGCCGCTGTGGCGGCGATCGCCGGCAAGCTGGTCATCGCCGGGGGCACGAGCGGCGAAGAAGCGAGCTCCGACATCTATCGCTTCGACCCACCCACCGGCGCGCTGGCGAGGATTGGCCGGCTTCCCGCCCCGCTCACCCACGCAGCCGCCGCGCGCGTCGGCGAAACCGTGCTCGTGTTCGGGGGACGCGGGTCATCCGACACCAGCCAGCGCAGCGCCGTGCTCGCCATCCAGCCGAGCGGTCGCGTGACGGTGGTGGGGCGCCTTCCCGAACCGCTGTCCGATTTGGCGGCTGTGGTGCTCGGCGGGCGCGTCGTGCTCGCCGGGGGACGCGATCGCAGCGGGCGCGTTCACGACGCGATCCTCACCGCCACACTGAGCTCGCGGTAGGGAGATTTCACTACATATCTCGTACGCCGGCTACAATCGGCTCGCCACATCCCAATTCCATTCAGCGGGATCGTGGTTGGGGATATGAGCAGAGCCGTATCACGCACTCCGCTACGCGCATTCACCGCCCTGCTCGGGCTGGTGGCGATCGCCGGTTTCGCCACGTTCTTCTACGACCATTCTCGGCGGGATCAGATCGCCAAGGGCGTGCGGGTGCAGGGTGTGCCGGTGGGCGGGCTCAGCGCGGCAGCCGCCCGCACCAAGCTGCAGCGTCGCGTGCAGGCGGAGATGGAAAAGCCGGTGGTGGTTCGCTACGCAGGCAAGAGCTGGACGCTCACTCCGCGCCAAGCCGGGCTTGCGGTGGATGTGAACGGGACCGTCGAGCGCGCGCTGCACGCCAGTCGCGAAGGATCGATCCTCACGCGCACCTGGCGCAACCTCACGGGCGGGGCGATCAAACGCGACATCCCGCTGGCGGTGAGCTACTCGCGTGCGCGCGTGCGCGGCTTTGTCGGGCAACTGCGCAGCACGATCGACCGAGCGCCGCTCGACGCCAGTGTGCAGGCGAGCGCAGCGGGGCTCAGCGAGATCCAAGGCCGGGACGGGCTTGCGCTCAACGGCGCTCTGCTCGCCCGGCGGGTGGGGGACGCGCTGGCAGGCGTCCAAGCCAGCCGGGTGGTGAGCGCGCCCGTGCGTCGGATAGCGCCAGCCGTCACCACGCATGAGCTCGCCGCCAAGTACCCCGCATACATCGTGGTCGATCGCGCGAGCTTCCAGCTGCGCTTCTACACCCACCTCGAGCTTGCCAACACCTACCCCATAGCAGTGGGCATGCAGGGGTTGGAAACGACCCCAGGGCTCTACCACATCCAATGGAAGCAGGTCAACCCGCCTTGGTATGTGCCCCGCTCCGCATGGGCGGGCGCGCTCGCCGGCAAGGTGATCCCGCCCGGCCCGCAAGACCCGCTGAAGGCGCGCTTCATGGCGTTCAACGGCGGGGCGGGCATCCACGGGATCGACCCGAGCGAGTACGGCAGCATCGGGCACGACGCCTCGCACGGGTGCGTGCGCATGCGCATCCCCGACGTGATCGCGCTCTATGCGCGCACCCCCGTCGGGACGCCTGTTTACGTGATCTAGGAGCGGCGGCGCTGGTTCTGATGGCGCTCGCCGCGGATCTGCACGGCGATGAACACCACGATCACGTTCACGATCACGCCGATCCCGAGGAACGTGGCGAGCAGGCCCACGTCCTTGCTGACGGCTTGACTGGCGGCGAGAAGCATCCGCGGTAGCCTACCAACCACGAGCACTGGAGAGGTGCCGGAGCGGTTGAACGGGCGCGACTGGAAATCGCGTAGCGGGGGTTGACCTCGCTCGAGGGTTCGAATCCCTCCCTCTCCGTTTTCAGACACGCGGCTTCGGGCCGACGCTACGACGGGAGTTCTCTTGCCCACTTCGCCCAACTCGCGGAGGTCGTGGGAGCGCGGGAAATCGACATCGGCGAACACGAGCGCTACCTTCAGCGCCTTCTCGACAGCTTGCTGGGCATGGAAGCCGACAACGTCATCGAGCATGTCCTCATCGGCCCATGAGCACGCGACAGGCCGCGAGATCGCTGTTCGCGCGTTCGAGCAGCAGGTCGGCGTCCTCGCGCTGCTCAGGAGTCGGTGCGGGCAACGGTCCGACCCTCTCGTAGAGCGTGATGCACCATGGTGCCACGAACCTTCGCTCGTCGGCTGGCGAGATCCTCGTCGATGACGATCACGTCGACAGGCATACCTATGCGCCCGACGGCGTCGCGCAGGCGAACGGCCTCGGCACACGGTTCTCGACCTCGCGCTCGATCACAAGGAAGTCCAGGTCGCTGTCACGTGTCAGCTCGCCACGTGCGGCAGATCCGAAGAGGATCACGCGGCGGGAGACCTTGCGGCATGGGCCAAGAGCTGTCCAGCGACCTCGATCAGATCTTGGGTGTCCATCTCGGACAGCCTACTTTCCGCGACCGATCGCTACAGCATGAATCCCCGAGATCGGCGGGAGCCGTAGCGCTGCTCGTGTAGTTCTCGTATGCGCCGCCAGACAGCGATGCGTTTCGAGCTTCGTCCCGTCAAGCCGTCTTTGTCCCCACCGTCGTCTGCGAGGGTCTCGGCGGCTGCCCACCAGTCGACGCTCGGTCGCTGCGGTTTCTTGTCGGGGCAATCCCGATAAATGGATTCTCACCCAGCTTGGCGCGCGCTCACCTATGTTGGACGGCATGGTGCCCTTGCCGCTCGAGCGGCTCGACGCGCCCTCCGAGCGGCGGCGCAGCGTTGACGCCAGGCGCAGGCGGCTGCTCCTGCTGGCTGGGATTCCTCTGCTCGGTTTGCTCGCTTGGGCGGTGGGGTCCTATGCGGTTTGGATGCTGAAGCCGACGAGCATGTCGTTCGAAGCTCGAAGCGTCGAGTGGGTGAGGGCTGAGGTGCCCTTCGGGAACACCATCGTCGACGAGGTGGAGCACATCTACTACTCGGCGAACGCACCCAAGAAGGGCGGGCGGTCGCCGAAGCGCCTGCCGGCGGTGGGGTTGAGCTTGCGGCAGCACCGGCACACCGCGGGTTGGCCGCCGCCGATCAAGCCGGTGTTCGCACATCGGCTGCCTGGGGAAGGGGTTTGGAAACCGACGGGACCTCCCGTCGACGGAGCCCCGCCGGTGCTCGTGACGAGCTTCCGCCCCGAAGCCGAATATCCGCAGCTGCTCGCCTACGTCGCCTGGTTTGACCGCACGCGCACCGAGATCGGCTACTACCCGGGACGCTACGAGCCGCCCAACGCGACGGTGCGCGGGCCGATGATGGTTCCCTACGGCCAGCGCTGGCGGCTGCTCGCCACCTTCAACGGCGGCTTCACCTACGAAGACGGGGAAAACGGATCGAACCTCGACGGCCATGTCAACGAGCCGCTGAAGGATGGCAACGCCACGCTCGTCGGTTATCGCGACGGTCGCGTGGAAATCGTCAGGTGGAGCGGTGGCCCGAACGCGGGACCGGGGGTCGCGTGGGCGCGCCAGAGCCTCGCGCCGATCGTGTGGAACGGTCGCCTGAACCCCGGCTTGAACGAAAACCCCAACAGCCCCCAATGGGGGTACACCCTTGGGGGCGTCACGCGCGTGTGGCGCACGGGTGTCGGCATCGACCGCCGTGGCAATCTCATGTTCGTCGCCGCAGAAGGCCAGACGGTGATCTCCATCGCGAAGCTCCTCCAGCACATCGGAGCGGTGCGTGCGATGGAGTTCGACATCAACCCCGACTGGCACACGCTAATCACCTACACCCATCCTCACACGCTCGTCCCAAAGATGATCGAGCCTCAGCCGCACCAGTCACGCGATCGCTATCTCACCCCTGACGACCGCGACTTCTTCGCCGTCTACCGCCGTCTGCCCGGTCCGGTCACCGTGCCGTTGAAGTAGCGATCGTCCCGTGGCGGGTGCGCGGGGCGCGCGGGGAGACGAGATCGCCCCACTGCCCGTCCTCTATCCGCGCCGGGTCGGTGCTCCCGATGAAGTCGAGCAGCACATCGGCAAGCGCCTGCGGGTGTTCGAGATGGGGGAAGTGGGCGACGTTCGGCAGGCTTTGGAAGCGAGCGCCCGGAGCGGCCTGGTGGGCGGCACGGCCGTGAGCGAGCGGGATCGTGTGGTCGCGCTCCCCCCACACGATCAGCGTCGGCATGTCCTCGAGCAGGTAGAGGCGGTCTGAGGCGTTCACGCGCTGACCATGCACGTCGATCACCGAGCGCAGCGTGTGCAGGAACGCCTTGCGCGCCCCCGGCTGCTCGAGCGGTCGGAGGGCGCGCACTATCGCCTGCAGATACACCGCGCGGCGCCAACCCACGGCGCTCAAGCGCTCGCCTGCAGCATCCAGCGTGGCGAGCAGTCGTCGGTGCGTCGCAAGCGATGCGAGCAGCGACGCGCCGGGCAGGCTCGCCGTGCGCAGCAGCGGGCTCACCTCGTGGCCGAGGCCCCCGCTCGAGATCAACACAAGCCGCTCTGTGCGCTGGGGGAACTGGTAGAAGAACTGCATCGCCACCCCGCCCCCGAGCGAATGCCCGACGATCGTCGCACGCTCCACGCCGAGCACGGCGAGCAGGTCGCGGATGCTCGACGCGTGCGCCCCCAGCGAATAGTCCCCGCGCGGGGTCGCCGAGTCGCCGTGACCGATCAGGTCGGGCGCAATCACCGTATGGCGCTCCGCCAAGCGCAACGCCACCGAGCGCCAATGGCGCGAGGAGTTGAGCATGCCGTGGATCAACACCACCGGCGGCCCGCTGCCCACCATGTGGTAGATCGCGCGGTGGCCGTGCAGCTCGATCTGCCAGGCGGCGAAATCCAGTGGGTCGCCCGGGTCGGCGCTCATCGCATACACGCTACGCCGAGCTTCGGCTGTTGTGGCGAACGGCTAGACTGGGCGGCCCCAGCGCCCTTAGCTCAGCTGGATAGAGCGTCGGTCTACGGAACCGAAGGTCGGGAGTTCGAATCTCTCAGGGCGCGTCTTGCAAAGCCCCTGCTGATGCGCGGCTTTTGTCGTTGAGGGGGCGGCGTTGGCGTGCGCTGGGGCGGCGGGGTGTGAACAGAAGTGCAAACACCCGCGATCAGGGCGCGTGCAGGCGGCCCGCTTCGTAGCCGTCGTGGTCGAGCGCGCAAGCGCTTGAAAGGGAGCGCTGAAGCAACCCATTCAGCTGGTCGGCCTCCCCCGCCATCAGTCGCCCAGTAGCGGAGTGGGTCGGGGATGTCATAGCGAGCCCGTAAAGGTGGCCGCGAAGCGGCTAGACCAAAGGCCCGACCTTGAGATCCTTGACGGAGTTTTGGCCTGGCCTTACTCGCTCCTGCGCGCATGCCCGGGGTGGAAGAGGAACGCTGAGGTGCGGTCGAGGACATAAGTATTGCGCTTGCGCTACACTTACGGCGTGGCTGTGGTTTCTGTGCCGTCCATCCCCGTAAGCGACGCAGCTCGCCGTCTCGGCGTCAGTGAGCAACGTGTACGCGCGATGATTGCCGCGGGCTTGGTTGATGCAGAGAAGGCTGCGGGGGCGTGGTGGATTCCGGCTGAGTCACTTGCACGGTGGGCGGCGTCACCTCGTAAAGAAGGCCGTCCGCTTAGCACTGCTAGCGCGTGGGCGTTGCTTTTGCTTGCGTCGGGCGAGCCGATCGAGTGGGCGTCGCCCAAGGCGAGACGACGCATGACTGGAGCGCTCAAAGAGCGCGGGCTAGCAGGTGCGTTCGGCAAGTTGAGTGCTCGCGCTGTTCGTCATGCTTATGAAGGTCATGACACGGAGCTACGCCGCCTCGCAGGTGACGAGGATTTGATGCTAGCTGGCGTAAGCGCTGCTGCCGTTCATCGATTGGGCCTTCAGGGTGGCAATGAAGTGGAGGCATATGTTGCCGCAAGCGCAGTCGAGAAGGTCGCAAAGCGCCACGGGCTGGCGGCTGGCGGTGAACCCAATGTCCTGCTTAGGGTCGTGCCCGACGACATTTGGGCGTTTGTATGCCGCCCAGTGGCTCCCATCGCAGCCGTGCTCGTCGATCTTGCCGAACACTCAGACGCGCGAGCACGCCGCGTTGCCGAGGAGCGAGCGAGCCGCCTCGACCGTGAGCGCGCCGATGACTGACGAGCGCACGCCGGTCAGGATCGCGCCGGACGACCCGGAGACAGCCAGCCTATGGGGCGACCTTGGACGACTTGCCGCTCAGGTGCTCCCGGCCGAATGGACGCTGGTCGGCGGCCTGATGGTGCAGTTGCTCGCCTTCGAGGCAGGCGAGACAGCGGTGCGAGCCACCACCGACATCGACATCCTTGGCGACGTGCGCCAACGAGCGTCGGTCGAGAAGATCGCGCAGGCCCTTCACAGCGACGGGCTCGTGCTGGAGCCACCTTCGCCAACGGATGGGATCAGTCATCGGTGGCGTCGCGGCAGCATCATCGTGGACCTGCTCGCACCTGACGGCTTGCGCGGCGACCCGCCGATGCTCGGCGGTGTCCGCACGATCCAGATTCCGGGGGGAAGCCAGGCGCTGGCGCGAACCGAGACGGTGGAGGTCGAGATAGACGGTGCGATCGTCCAAGTGCGCCGCCCCACGCTGCTCGGTGCCCTACTCGTCAAGGCGCGCTCGATACTCGTCCACGCTGACCCCGACGCCCAACGTGCCGATCTCGTGCTGCTCCTCGCGCTGATTGAGGATCCTCGCGCGACCGCCGAGCAGCTCAAAGGCAGGGAGCAAAGCTGGCTACGCAAGTGCGAGGTCCAGCTGGGCTTGGACGATCCCGTCCTGATGGCCCCGTTCCCGCGAGTGCGCGTGCGGCGAGCGCGGCTCGCATACCGGCTGCTCGTCGCTTGAGCCGGGCGCCAAGGGTGTGAACAAAAGTGCAAACAAGACCCACTCCGTTCGACTCCAAGCCAATTGGCGGCCTAGAAGCTAATCCGCAGCAATAGAGATGCTTCTATGAAGTCAAGGGCTCTTCGACGAGCTGCTTGAAGAGGTGTCGTGATAGGTGTCGCTTGAGTGAGCGCATCGCCTCGCGTTTGGTCTTGCCTTCGCTGATGCGGCGGTCGAGGTAGGCGCGTGTCTC
>JBQCGU010000038.1:0-34830 GCA_051955355.1 Solirubrobacteraceae bacterium
TGAATACGGCGGTCCATGCGCAACAGCACCTCCACGACAACCTCCCGGCCGGCGTCGTAGATCGCCTCAGCCTCAGCGCGCTCCACAAAAAGTAATTCGACGGATCCGCGTTATGTCCCCCAACCCACTGAACGCTTACGAGTGCTGAGGAAGATGCGCAGGATTTGGGGAACCGTTCGCTTCATGTTTGGCTCCTTGCGGGCGCTGCCGTGCCGGGCGTGGTTTGAAGCGCGGCGAGCAGATGGGGATGGACGAGGTCGATCTGTACTTCGCCGGTACGACCATGCAAGTCGCGCATCAGGCACCGCCCGGCGCGAAGCTCGCGGACTCGCCGAACGAGTTCACGAGTGGGCTCCAAGCCGATGAGTCGTAGAGCGGCAGCCGCCGCGGTGTCGGAGTCTTGGCGGAAGACGAGCACGACTCCGATCAGGTCGGCTAGATCGCCAAGGTCACCGATCCGTTGTGTGCAAATCAGGACCGTGGCGTTGAACGCACGGCCTAGCAGGATGAGCTTGTTGATGAGTGCTCGTCCTTGCGGGGAGGACAGCAGAAACCAAGCCTCATCGAGGTTCACGACCTTGTGCCGCGATGGGTCTTGTGAGATCAGCCGCAGCGCGAGGGCTACAACCAGGCTCAGGGTGGCGACCGACACCCGCTCGATACGGGTGTAGGAGTCACGCGCGGCTGACGGTTCCGGCAACGACAGGCCGGGCATCCGGACACTGGTTACCGGCCGGTCAGCCTGCAAGGTGGTGCTCTGGCCGTCACCGAAGCCCAGGCGCGCCAGGCCGAAGTCGCGGATCACCTCAAGTGCTTCACCAGCGTCCCGCGCGGTCGCGCGATCACTTTCTTGCAGTAGCTCGACGACGCGCAAAAGGCTCTTCGAGCCCTCCCGTACAGCGTCCTTGACCGCGAGCGATACGGCGTTCTCCCACGCACTGGTGTTGCCTGGCAAAAGCTCCAGCAGGTAGGAGCAGGCAAGCTCCTCTCGCAAGTCAGGCAGCCCGATCGCAAGCGGGTCTAGCTTCCCTTGCTGTGCCTCATCACCGGAGAGCTCCAGTACCTGCACCCGCCCGTCAAGCTCAGGCAACTGGTGAAGAGCGTGGTCAGGCTTCGGATCGAAGTCCACCACCAAAGACCCTCGGCGCTCGGCGGCGTACTCGATCGCCTGCGCCGCGACCGTCTTGCCGCCGCCCAACGTGCCGATCAAAAGGACAGCCGAGGCACGGTTTTCCCTCGGTGCTTGAGTCGCGTCGAAACGGACGGGCAGTGGAATGCCGGTCGGCGTGTAGCCCAGATAGGGACCGCATTGCGAGCCGACCGTCCGTGTGCCGGTCGGGATCAGCGCACCGAACTGCTCGACGGTGAGCTGTTGGGTGTAGTCGCGCATCACCCAACCCACCCGTCCGGTCTTGGCAAATGGTCAAGCCAGAGCTCCCACTGCAACCCGGCTGGCCGGTGCAATGTGATGTCGCCGTACTGCTCGCGCAACAGCGCGACACGACGCTCGAGCTCCTCCTCGCTCTCAGCGCCAACCGCAAGGCCAATGTGCGCGTAGAGCATCGGCGGATGCCCCCCTGCCTGTAGTTGCGCCTCGTACTCACGAGCCAGCACACGATCGGTCCCGGCCATGATGCTCGGGCCGTGCGCCGCCCCTTGGACTTGCTCGTGATAGGCGTTCTCGACGTCAGCGATCCGCTTTCTGATTTGCGCAAGCGCCTGGCGATTGCCCAACCACGTCGCGTGCAGCGCGGCGTCGACAGGGAACCCCACAGCCTCCAATGGGGCGAACAGCGCCTCGGCTGTCGCACCAGGGAACTCGGGGGCTTCCGCCAAAGAGCCGAGCGCGAGCAGCGCCTGGAACGATCGTCCCTGCTCACTGTCGAACACGAGCGTCTGCGGCTGCTCGGTGACCGTCGCGTTTGCGCACCGCGCGAGGTCATGGCTGAGCGGCTGGAATACGACCCCGCGATCTGGTGTTGAGAGGATGAGCGCGTCTGGCGCCCAGTGCTCGTCAAGCTCGGGCTCGGCGATACCACGGCACGCCGTGCGGCGCAGCAGCCACTGAAGCTCCACCGTCTTTGCCCGACGGACGGACACGATCCCGCCCAGCCGCTCGTGAACACGCTGCTCGCGAACAGCGAACTCCGACAGTTCAGAGGCAGGGATCGGTAGCGCAACTCCAATCCCTGCCAGCTCCTCGATACGGCGCCGAACGCGATCGACGTGACGCATGAGACCCGACCCCACGCCTGACGGCGCATTACCGGCAAGGGAGACAGCGAGATACGTCTCCGGGACGTGGGAGCCGAGCTCATATAGCCTCTCCTGGTGTCCAGCCAAGAATGTCTGCCAAGCTCCCTGGTCTTGGTGGCGCCCGTCGAGCAACCGTTCGGTATGCGCCACATATCCCGCGGCGGGGTATGCACGGGTAACCCGCCAGAGAGAGAAGTCGGCGCCGATCGTGTGCGCAAGGCGTTGCAGCCGGCGTTGTAGAGCCCACTTCTCAGCCGCCGGTAGGTATGGGTAGGAGGTCATTCCTAGCCGGTAAAGACCGGCTGCCTGACCACGACGCCCCACGAGAAGGTTGCGGTGCGCGTAGCGCACGGGAAACGAGGTCATGGTCTGACCTCCACGACCTGTCCGTCGGCGAGCTCGACCACTTCGCAGAGCTGCTCGCCGTGACGCATCCGGTGTCCAACGGCGGGACGAACGATCATCCGGCCGCGCCCGGGGGTCGCTACGACTGCCCGTGCGAACACGAGCCGAGCGGGGCCGCGCACACGGCCGTGATGGAGCAGCGGGGAGTGCTCATCCGGTGCCACCCACACCCGTGGTGCCCACACCCACTCTTGTCCCTCTGCCCCAACGGCACGGTCCAGGGAGCGGCGCGCAGCACGTGCTCGCAACGAAACGAGCGATGCTAGGTAACGATGCGCCGGGCGCCCGTCAGGGGATGCTTGACGAGCGAGTGTGGCCACCGCACCGGGCGTGATGAGCAGGCGAAGCGGCCAGTCAAGCCACCCCAACACCAGCCCGGCGAGCAGCGTCCCTGTGAATCCTGCGACGACGCCGATGAGCGCACCCGGCCAACCGTGAACGCCAGCGCCCGTCACGCCCAAGCCCGCGGCGAGCACTACAGCCAGCAGCACCGAGTGCTGGCTCAGGGCGAGAATCACCACGAGCGCAGCGAACGCCCAGCCAACCCACTCAAGCGGCACGCCGCCTGGTACGGGCAGCCGGCGACCGTCGATCTGGTAGATCCGCCGGTCGGGCCGGAATATCCGCTGATAAGAGCGAATCGTGTGCGGCGAGTCACCCATCGCAAGCTCACCCAAAGATCTGCTTGCCGATGCTTTCAGCGGCCTTGGAAATCTCAGATGGCGCGAACACCATCCAGGCGACCACGACCGCTGCGAACAGGAATATTGCAAGCTCGGTGTAACGGCGGTTCACCAAGAACATCAAGCTGATGACTCCGACGATCCCGCCGTACAACTCGCCCGCGTAATGCTTCAAGAGGTTTCCGACGTTCTTGCCAACGTCGTTACCGGCGGCCAGAGCGCTTACCGGAAACCATGCAAGCGCGTAGATCGCGATGAGACCGGCGTACCAGAGGCGCTGCCTACGCGACATTGCGATCACCCCCCACGCGCCCGGGGATGCCGGACGGCGGTTGTTGTGCGCCAAATGCCGCTGTCCGGTGGCTTACAGGTGATGCCTGCGGACTGGCGAACGAGGCGATACCCCGCACCAGCAAGATGAGCACGCAGCCCCACAGCACGAGACGACCCAGCAACTGGATCAAACGTTTGATTGACCCGGCATGCCTGCCGAGTCTCATTGCCGTGTCACTAGGCTCACTCGACTCCCTCGAGCGAGTGCTAGCGGACGAGTGTGATGTGTGAGATGGAAAGTTCATGCGCCAGTTCTACGGCGCATGGATCTCAAAAGCTACAGCTTTCGGACTGTACTACCGAGCAGTAGTATGAGAGAGTACGAAATCCCCGTGGGCATGCGGCTTACGTGAGGCTAACCGAGGGCGCCGGCCGTAATTTCGGCCAGCTCGTCCACGTGTCCGGCTAGGCCAGCGATCGCCTGACGGATCACCTGGGGGACGGTGTAGTCCGCGAGGGCATAGGCCATGTAGCTGCCTTGGCGACAGCGCGACACAACGCCCGCATGATAGAGAACGTTCAGATGCTTTGAGGCACTCCCGTGCGGCAGCGACAACCTATCCGCGAGTTCTTGGACCGTCGCGGAATCGCGCTCAAGCTGCAATATCAGCGCTATCCGTGTTGGCTCAGCGAGGATCTGGAGGCGTTGCGAGGCCAGAACCAAGAGACGAGCCGAAGGTCCGCAGGATGTACCAGCGTCCCAGAGAGATCCTGAGAAGGTCACGAGGACCGTGTCCAGTGCGGGTCGTGTAATCAGTAACGCTAGTCCTCGAACCCAAACTCGCCTTCTGACTGACCTTCGGTGGCCTTACTGTTTGCTTGTTTTGGCGCAAGCGGCTGGCGCGACCGTCGGTACGTTCGCTTGTCGTTAAGCGGTGGCGTGGTGTGAGCATCACAAGAGTCATCGCACGAGCCGGGACCACCGACGTGTTGGGGAGCGAGCACTTCTCTAGAACGCCTTGGCCTCGTTGGGGCGAGTGCGGTTCGGCGACCTCGCGAACGGCCCACATGCTGCGTGTGGGCTCGCCTGATCGTGAGCGTGCGGGGAGGCTCCTGCGCCTGTCCGCCCACGGGGATACGAGGCTGCTGGGACAACCGGGAGCGCCAAGACAAGGCAAATAGACCCAACAGCATGACCGTGACGGTTATGAGGAGCCACAGAACCGCACTCATGCGAGATCGACGGAGTGTGCCGTCGACTCGCAGAACCGTCGGTGAGCTCAGGTCTTGAGATTGGTTCGTATCGACGTCCGGTGTTCCGCACGGGTCGCAGTCACCAGCATCTGCCATACCTTCAAAATCAGACATTTTCGTCCCTCCAGAGATTCTAGGTCTGAAGGTTAAGTCGTTCGAGGCGAGGTGTTTTACCCCCCCTTGCTTTGCAAAGACGTGGCGCCGAGTCACTACTAGGCGATGAACGAAGGCTTCTAGCGCCCGTTTGACCGCTCGAAGCCGAACTCGCCGGTCTGGGATTCGCCGTGGGATGCCGGCTGGGGCCGACCGCTGGACGTCGTAGGCGCGTTCCCGGTAGCAACGGCGGAGCTTGTAGATATTGGCCCGCCGCGGACTGCCATAGCGGCGTGTCGTTCGCCGGGCACCGTAGCTCGTCGCGCGTCGATCGTGGTTCGTGAGGGCTTGTGCTTCCTCGTCTGGTTGCGCTTATGGGCCTTCAGGTTGCTGGAACGCCCTGCTGCGGATGACCCAGGATAAAGCAGGCTGGCATGCAGGGCAGATGCCGTTACATGACGGACGCGGGAGGCGTGGGCGTCCATCTCGGACACGACAACACCACCGCTGGCTACCGTCAGGACTGCGGTTAGGCCAACGGCGAGAGCTTTGACCACGCCCCCACCGAGCACGCCAGCCACCGGACTACCAGAAGAAGCAGGCGCGCTCGTGCCAGCCCGTTGAGCGACGGCCTTGCTACCCCGTGTGATCTTTTCAGCTAGGTGCATACCCGAGCGGGATCTGGATTGCCGGTGCAGCCAAGCAAGAACCGAGGAGTGACCGGCTCCAAAGGGCAGCATCAGTGGTGGCGGCAGAGCAGCCGCTAGACCGCGTAGCGCCGTCACATAGCGTCTGCATGTCGCACAGTCCTCGATATGCACAGCGATCCGTATGTGGTTTGGAGCGTGCTGGTCCTCTGCGCTTAGCGCAAAGGCTCGCAACGCTCCTGCCCACTCCTCATCGCCACAGCCGCGAGCGTCGATATTCGCGACGATACTCGCGATCTTCTTGCTGGCCGATTCCATGATCTTGCGTAGACGGACTTCCCTTACACCGAGCAGTTGAGCCGCTTCACGTCGGCTGTAGCCATGAAGCGCGCACAATCCAACTGCGATGCGCTCCCTTGCGGTTAGACGCTTGCAGACCGCTGCGATCATTCGCTCCAGCCGCACGTGGTCATTGACCTGTTCAAGGAGATCAGCGCCATCTGCATACTGTTCGAGGAACGTCGTGCTCGCCGGCATCTCGTTCCGTCCTCGGCGATCAGCGTCAATCGCCCGGCAATAGGTGATCTTGACAAGCAGACTCTTCAGGCTCCTTACCTCCTCACCTTCGGCCAGCGTTTGGCAGACGCCATGCCACGCCTGGTTATACGCTGCTTCGAGGTCCGGATAGGGCAGACTGATTTTCTCCGCACGCAACCGGCTATCAACCACGGCCAGCACCGGCCGTTCAAGCCGATGAAGCTCGGCATACGCCAGAGCCTCAGCTCGTCGCCCGTTCGATCTACCAGACAGCACCGCGGCAGCCTTCACGACCCAGGGCCTCCACTCGGAGCCCGATGGCGAGACCGGCGGCGGTCATACACCCGAGCCACGGCCACGATGAGCGCGTGATCTCCATACACGGGTGCTGCTCTCAGCGCCTCGCAGACGACTTCCTCGCGCACTTCAGAGGACATCGCGTCAAGTAGCACCTTTAGCTCATCCAGCATATGCGGCCTCAGATAGCACGCAAGACGCGCGCGGTCGATCTCCCATAGCAGCTCTATCTCCGGCCAATCGATCTCATGGGGATGATCCTCTAGGTCGTCCATCGCCGTTCTACAAGCAAGTCGCACATCGCGCCAGATCGCCCCCCTCCCAAATCTGCCGGCTAAACAAATGTTCGAAGTGCGCGTCACCGCGCCTTAGCCGCGCGCCCTCGCCAACACACGCCTTAGAGGCGCGGCGACAGGCCAGCTGGACGGCACGGCGGTCCCCCGGCGCAAATTAGAGGGGGGTAGAACCCCCGCTCTCCTGCGACATAGCGCCGAGGCTCTTTTCGAATCCAAGAAGGAGGATCACAAATGGAAGCGTCACGCGGTTTCTGCACTCGGTCAGCGGACGCGCTGGATCGTCGCCGGCATACCGCGCCGAGGCGCGAACAGAAGTAGACGGAGCTGGCGCAAACAGGGCTCAGGGCTCAGGCTTGGCTTGAGAGCGGACCTGCGTTTTCTTGTGTAAGCAAATGTTCGATTGTGGCGAATTATGCGATTGGTTATGACTTCGCGTACAGAAGTACGAATTTCGGGAGGGCACTGATGGGTCCGATAGTGAGCCGGCGGCTTCGGCCTGGCTCTCGACGAATTCAGCTTGAACGAGCTGTGACCTCTGGCATACGTGAAGTGATGGCAGGACCGGCTTCTCGCCTGGTCCGGTGGTCGCAAGTTGGGACGGCCACAAACACCCGACTCCTCTTCGGCCCCGTGGCGGATCGTCCACAGTGTTCAAAGGGCAAGGCGGGCAACGCGTCGGCAAGGCCTGCTGGTGAGTCTCACTGACGATCCACCAGGAACAACCAAGACCTCACAGAGGCTGGCATCCGTCCTGCCTCCGGTGGTTCGGTCATAACACTTTACGTCAAGGAGGAAAGCATGCGAGGGAACGCGCTAAAGATGGCGGCCGGTAAACTCATAGGCGGCGATATCGACGTCGGTCAGGTTCTCGCGACCTGGCTCAAGAAGCACGCGTGGGTTGCCGTGGTGTGTGGGCTTCTCATGCTCGTTTGCTCGGCGCCTGCCTCTGCAAACCAGATGACCTTGTTCGTTTGCCACGCTCCAAACGGCGAGGTTGTTGGCCACGCCGGCTGGACGATCGCCCGGACTCCCGACGCGTTCATGACCGCGTCTGATACCTGTAGTTCAGGTGGCACTGGATCTCTACACCTAGAACTGGCAAGCAATGGTGCTGGGTACGGCGACCAAGCAGGGATCGATTGGATATTTCAGGCGCCGGCATGGGCGACCATCGCAGCCTATACGCTCCAGGTGCCCGCCAGCTACACCTATCCGTTCAATGGTGCCGGCGAGGGACAGGCGGCCATATGGGCTAGCGACGAGACCGATCCCGTCTACGATTATCGTAATCTCGGGGGAGGCTCGTGGGGTGCAGGCACGATTCAACGCACGCCTCCTGACAGCGTGACCTCGCTCATCTTGAACGCGGCGTGCGATGGCGAGGTTGGCTCTTGCCCATCTGGCCAAGTGATCTCACGTATGGACGTCTCTGCGGGGACGCTCCTGCTCGATGACTCCACTATCCCGACGATCAGTGATCTAGCGGGCAGTCTTGTGTCCGGTGGCCCGTTGAGGGGCTCGACCGAAGCTAGCTTCACGGCGTCCAATAACGGGCCGGGTGTCTACAGCGCGTGGCTTGTGGTCGACGGTAACACGCAGCCGCGGGTGCTCTTGGACTCAAACAACGGTTGGTGCGCCGATCTCGGGCAGACAAGCGACGGGACAAGATCGTTCTCGCACCCCGACCCATGCGCTGAATCGGTCGGCGGCCATATCACGTTCGATACCACCAGTCTCACCGATGGACAGCACACAATCCAACTAGATGTAGATGATGCGTCTGGGAACACGACGACTGCTTACAACGCGACAGTCACGACGCATAATGCGCCGGCCGTATCTACGTCTCCGTCAGTCTCTGGAAGCACGGCGGTTGGTGCTGTCCTCACTGGAACACCGGGTACGTTTGAAGCGCCCGAAGGAGCTGGGAGCCTCTCAAGTATCGCTAGTGCTTGGCTGAGGTGCAGCGATGCCGCTGCAACGCACTGCTCGGCAATCCCCGGAGCAATAGACCAAACGTATACGCCCAGCTCATCGGACACCGGCTACTACATCGTTTATCAAAACACGGTGAGAGACACTGACGGCTCCACGACAGCCGACTCCCAACCCACCCTAGCGGTCACCGATCCGACCAAAGAAGCGGCCGGGTTCGGCGGCCAATCAGCCGGCGGCGGGTCTAGCAGCTCAAGCGGCTCTACGTCCGGGGCGGGCGGTTCAGGCGGTATTGGCGGCTCGAGCGGTATCACCGTGAATCTATCGGCGCCGTCGCTGCTGGGCAGCACTAGCCCCTGGCAGGTCACACTCACCGTGCGTCCCCAAAAGGTGCGACGAGGAACAACGATCAAGCTTTCGGGATACGTCGCCACGAGCCCGCGGCCCGCTTCGGGCAAGCTGGTCTACCTCCAAGCGCGCACAGTCAACGTCGCTTGGAAGGGGCGGGGCCGCAAGCATCACGCCGTGCGCCGCTATGGCAAATGGATGACGTTCAAGCACCTAACCGCTGCGGGCGACGGTAAGTTCAACGCGACATACCGCTTCAAACTCGGCGGAAAGCACACCTACCAGTTCACGGCGGTCGCACCCCAAGAAGGCGGCTTCCTGAACACGACCGGCACTTCGGCTGTGGTTACCGTCCACGAGCGCCGCTAGTGCTACGGGCAAGCGTCCTTGTGTTGCTGGTCCTCTGCGGCAGTGTTGCCGACGCTGCCGCAGAGGTCGGCGACCCGATAGCCACCGTGCAGACGAGCGCGGCGAGCGCCGCGTGGCTGGCATACACACCGCCACCAGCGACACCGAGTGTCGTGTGCCTGGTCGATTCAGGAGTCGACCCGAATCCCGATACCGAAGAGGTTGTTGTAGGAAGCCACGCGCTTTACCCGGAAACGAACACCGGCGATGAAATCGCGCGCCTCGCCCCCCGAGCACAGCCCGGGAGCCATCCCGATGGTCACGGCACGCTGATGGCGATGCTCATGGCTGCGCCCGTGAACGGGTGGGGAATGGTGGGCATGGCGCCCTCGGCGGTGCGGGTCTACAACATGAAGGCGCTGAAAGCAGGCTCCACCAGCTTCTCCGATGAAAAGGAGGCAGAAGGCATCGAAGCATGCACCCGCCTGCGCCAAGGACCGTTTCCGGCGCTGTCGGTCATCAACCTCTCGCTTGCGGGCGAATCAAGCCCTGAACCAGCGACCGCGTCAGAAATCGACAATGCGATCACCGCAGCCCGCAACCAGGGAATCAGCGTCGTCGCCGCTACGGGGAACACGGCCGGTGCAGTGGGGTTTCCCGCCTCCTATCCTTCGGTGCTGGCGGTCGGTGCCGAGGATGCAAACAGCCCCGGCACCCTCTGCTCGTTTAGCTCACACGGGGAAGGTGTCGATCTGCTTGCTCCCGGCTGCGACACGTTGACCGGGGGTGTCGAAGGCGCCTTCCAAGACACCGGAGAACCAGACGTGTCAATGGGCACCAGCCAGGCAAGCTCGCTAACGTCGGCTGTGCTGGCGTCTATCCGCGCATACGGCCCTAGCCTGACGATGAGCCAAGCCGAGCAGTGCCTCACATCAACGACGCATAGCATGGCGATCGACGTTGCAGCGGCATTTGAAGCCTGCGGTCTGGCAAGTGTCGTACAGGCGGGCCTTGCTGCCGAGCCCAAACCCAGCACCGCCGCCACTGGCTCGACGGGCACTCAAGGCACCACGTACAACATCGACGCGTGCCAAGTGACCGCTACATGCGCTCCGCCGGATGGCACTCGTCAACAAGACGTTGGATCTTTCGAGGCATGCCCGACCCCGCGCGTGCTAGGCGTCCTGCACAAAGACCACCGTCTAACAGTCCTCGTGCGCAAGGTAGGAGGATGCTCCCTACAGGCACGCGTCCTAGCTCGCCACAACGACCGAAAGTGGTGGCTGACCGTCAAGCGCTCGTCCAGCTCGAGGCTATCGCTACCCACCTCAACCTCGCCGCGCCAACCGATCGAGATACGCTTTATCGGTCGCGCAAAGACACCGTCTCAATGGATCACGGTCACGCCCAGATGCCACGCCTCACATCACAGCAAGCACAGTATCTGCGGCTAGTGCCGTCGCCCTCATCAAACGGGCTCATGACCGCAGCGCTAGCGTCGCTACTCGTCGTACTCATAGCGACGATGGAGCCACAGCTCGCCGATGGCTACACGGCAGGCCGCTACAACGTCCAAGCCTGCACGGCCACCGTAGGCTACGTCAACCACTCCTGGCAAGCCAGGACGAGCAACCCCACCTATATCGAAACGCACACCGCCGGTTGCGGCGAAGAACCCGCCGACTACGGGTCAAGCACCCTCACGAACCTCGAACTGGGCGACGTGACAGGCCTGAGCGAAGAGATCCCTGTCGGAACAGAAGGAACCTGGAGCGTCACAGCACCAAACGGCACGACGATCGCTGAAGTCAACGGCTACAGCAGCCTCTACAGGCAAGGACACAGCTGGCACGTATACCGCGAGACCGAAAACACCAACGGCGAAACAAGCATCGAATCGACATGCGACAAGGCGACCACTAACGCCTGTGCTCTCGGCGGTGCCTTCCAGGCAACAGCACTAAAAGCACGCACCATGACCTTCGGTGTCCTTTGCACACCCGAAGAATACGAACCGGGCAAGTACTTCACGACCTGTCCCGACGGTGCTCTCGTACACGACGTCCGCGCCGGAATAGCCTACGCGACAGTGACCATAGAAGACCCGAACGCTCCAGAAGCAGTCACCGCTGGCAGCATCCCGTCCGGCCCTCAGCATGGCATGGTCAACATCACTGCTTCTGCGACGGACTCTACAGCAGGGCTGCTCTCACTCAGCGTCATCACCAAAACCGGCGAAGTGATAGGTGGCCCTGTCACCCCAGGAGCGTGCGACTACAGCCAGCTTACACCATGCCCCACACATGTTGAAAACGCCCCGATCTCTATTGAAACTGAAAAGCTGCCGGACGGACAAAGCGAACTTCGCGTGGCAGCCACGAACGCCGCACACGATGAAAGCTACTCCACGCCGTTCATAATAACCGTCGAAAATCACCCGCCGCCGCCGAAAGAAGAAGGCTCCAACGGCAGCGCCAGCGGAGGAACTACGCAAGCCAAACAGGAAGGCCCACAAAGCGCGACCGGCACAGGAGGACAATCCGGCGCCGGCACGGCAACCCAAGAAACGGAAGGCTCAACCAGAAAGGGCGCCGGAAGCGCCACGAGCACCACACTGCTCCCGTTCCTCCCGATCCGTGTGAGGACGCATCTGGCGCGGCATAAGCTGATCGTCGAATGCTTCGCTCCGCGACGTGCCGCCGGATGGCTCTGGCTGCACATCAGCGGAAGATCGAGTGACCGTCATCACTGGACGAGCAGCCGCATAGGCAAGCGGCTTCGTCACGGGCTCATCCGGGTGACCGTGGCTCTACCAAAGCTACATCGCTCAAGCATCCTCAAGCTCACAGTGCTCTATCCGGGCGGCAAACTGTACCGACGTACTACGCGCGTCGCTTCGATCTCCACATAGGAAGTGCTTGCAATCGGCTCGCAATCGGCTAAACCCTTATGCTCGATGAGCTCCGCCCGAGGCGGAGGGTCACCACGTTCCGTGCCTATTCCTTGCGTCACGCTTGGCAAGCAGTACACGTCCGAGCTCATATGGCGCCGAGACCGAGATCAGGTCGTTTGCGACGAAGGCGAAGACGGTATGTCGCTTGCCGCGAACTCTTCTGCCCTCCCACGCCTTGTTCCAGCTACTTGACTTTTGGCGGAGTTCGTCTACGCTACCCGTCACCAGGCCTAGAGCGCCTCATTTGCATGCTTGGCCGCGTAGATTGCCGACCGCCCTCCGGTCGCTCCATGTTCGCTGCTTCCGCAGCACCTTCGGCCCAGCCTTGAAAATTGCTGGCGTCGACGACAGCGTAAAACGAGCGTTAGCCGTGGGGATACCAGCCACGCCCCTGCTTGACGATCTTGTCTTCCTTCTGGAGGCCAGATAGCACCTTATACAGATAAGTCTGGTGGACCTTCATCTTGTCTGCCAGCTCGGGCACGGTAATGCCAGGCTGCTCGGTGATCGTAGCCAGCGCCTGAGCCGCGCGCGTGCCGGCACTGGAACGACGCCCACGCCTACTTGCGAGCGGGGCCGTCGAACGGATGGCCTTCTCCGCAGCCTTCTGGCGGTTCTTCAATCCTCGTGGCCGTCCTGGTCCACGTCGGGCGGGAGCCGCAGCAGAGCCATTGGCAGACAACGCGATACCTCCAAGTACCTCGACAGCAGCCTGCAAACGGTTGTACTCGTCAACCAACGGCTTCAGCTCGTTAAGCCGCTTGTCTATCTCTCGGCGCTTCTGTTCAAGGAAATCAACCACGATGGTCCTTTCGCTGGATTCGCATTCTCCCTACTGATTCCGCATATGCTTACCGCATCAACGAGAAGATTGCACTGCGCATGGGCTAGCCCTCGGGCTGTTCTCGCGCCAATAGCGCCCGGCCGATCTGATTGACCTTCCATCTGCGTTCATTGCGGCAGCGAGTCAGCAAGCGGTCAGCTTCTAGGCGAAGCATCATCTTGTACGCATATCCCCTGGTCATTCGAGTGAGGGCCGCAACGTCAGCGGGAGTGATGCCGTTGGGGTGTGCGCTTGCAAGTACTAGCACTTCCCATGCGCGCATCCCCGGCCTGATCCTGTATGTGGCCGACTCCGCGTCAATCAGGATTTTTGGCGCATACAACCGGACGCTGGCTCGCTGCGTGCGATCCGTCAGGCGCCCTTCACGGATCAGTCTCGAAATCGCTTGCTCAAGCTGGTCCTCATGTACGTCGAGCAGAATCGCCAAGCGATAGCGCGTCAGGCCCGGATGGGCTCGGACTGCATCAGCGAGACGCTCCGCGAGTGCCTCGTCGTCGGCCATCACCCTCAAATTGCGTGTTTACCCATCGGTCGGCGATGGCGTCGCGGCGGGCGGCTCTCTGTCGATTGCTTCCTTTAGCTTTCGGAGGTCCGAGAGGCGCTTCACGACTTCCCTTCGTTCTTGGGTTCCCTTTCGGGTCCGGTCGAGACTGTCAAACTCATGCAGCCGGTCGTACTCCACCGACATGGCGGTAGCTACCGCTTCTCTTATGGCCCATGCGCTTTGGGCGTCGAGCGTGACATCGGTTGGGGACTCTGCGTCGGTCCAGCCGAGGGCGTCGAGCAGAGCGATTGTCGCGTCGAAGTAGGGGCGAACCTCAGCCAGTGCATCAGCTCGCCTCGCGTTGTTGCCACTGCCCGAGATATCCGCAATTTCAGCGGCCACGCCGCTCAGGGTCGTGTAGGCATAGTCACGCAGATACGGCACCAGGCCAGCAGGGAGCGTAGTCATCGCCGTCTGCCGCTCCGAATACGGATCGTGGCCTGGCGTCGTGGTAGGCGGTAACGGCGGCTTCGGGTTTCGACGAGGAACCCGAACTCCGACAGTGTCCTGACACACTTGTGCGTCGTGGAGGGCGATAGGCCGCTCCTCGCCGCTAGCTCGCCCTCGCTGAGTACATCGGCGTAGTTTCCAAACTGGGATAGAACCCTGAGTCCGCTTTCGAGCGACAGCCGGTACACCGGGCGGCGTCCCCCCTCAGCAGGTTCCTCACCGGGCGGCCAGTCGCTCACTCTCTGTCTCCTGTGATCGAGGATCGCCATGTGTGGCCACGGCCCCTGTCAATCTTTTCGGTGTGAACAGGGCACCCTTGTGAGCGCCTGGGTCGTGCTGCCGTCCTGAAAGGTGAGGACGGCATCGAAGGGATACCCGCCGGTCGGGCAGTGCTTGGGGATCACGAGCCCGTGCGGCTTGTAGGCAAACCATTTGCCGTTGACCTGCCGGTGATAGGTCAGGTGCAGCGGGCCGATGGTCGAGCGGAAGCTGGTGAGCGCGATATACGGCCCTTCGGGCCACGGCTGTACTAGCGGGATGGTGGTATCGAGCCGGTCCCCGAAGGGCCGCACGTCTTCTTCGAGCAGTCCGGGGAACACGAACTGAGCAGCCACGGGGGTGAGGGCTTCGGCGTAGAAGAGGATCTGAATGTGGTTGCTCGCCGGTGGCCCCATGAGCGCCGTGAGCGACGCGCGGGCGTAGATCGGCTGATGGCGCAGGGGAACCACCGCGACGGCGTCTCCGAAGCCCAGACGGGCGTTCTCCGAACAGCCGTGCAGACCGTTTTCGAACAATGGGCGTGGGTAGCAGTTGGCTTGCCCCAGGGTGGTCGTGGCAAGACCCATGTTTTCGGGCATCCGCAGCTCGACGCCGGTCAGAGCAGACGGAGGCGCTCCGTTCGGGCCGCTGATATGCAACCCCAAGCTGATCGTCGTACGCGCGCCGGGCCTGTCGGGCTCGAACGCCACACTGAGCCGGACGTTCTGGGTTGCCTCGCTTACCGCAGGCGATAGCATCGCCCACACTGAGAACAGGATCGCCAATCGGGTTAGCTTGCGCACGGCACGTCCCTCGTCTACGTCGCGGCTGTCCGTGTCGCGTTAGTATTTGATCCATCCGTGTGCTTTGACTGACAGCTTGAAGCTGTAACGGCTGATCGTGCCACTGATGCCGATGCTCTTACCGCTGGCGTGACGGTAGGCACCGGTGCCTTTGGTGATGTTGAGCGTGCCGCCGTAATAGCCGGTCGAGCCCTTAACGATGTAGCTGGCGTAGGCAGTACCGGTCACCGACCCGCCTCTGGGATAGAGCGTGAAGGTGGCTGATACCGAGCTGGCGGTGAAATGCAGGCGGGCAACGATCCCGCCGTCGAAGGTTCCCGATGCTTGCCCGCGCTCGTACAACGTGTTCCCGTCTTCTTTGGTTAAGCTCAGACTCGCGTACTCGCGCAGATAGACAGTTCTCGCCATTATCCCGGTGGGTCCGCTGAGCACCTGATTGCCTCTGGCACTCTTAGATAAGATTCCCAGCGCACCGAACACCAGGATGATCGCTAGGACAAGGGTTGGTCGCATTTTGGGTGAGTCCTCCTGCTCGTCGGCTCATCTATCACTTTGGATGGCGACAACGTCGCCGATCCCTAACAGCGAACGCTCAGTCGTCCGATGCTTCAGCGTTATCGTTCACGCACCTAACGCGCCTTGACGCATCAAGCCGTTCTGCAACAAAGGGTGGTTCATCATCCAGTTCGCGCGCTATACGCCTGCTCACGGCAAGTAGCTTCGGTCCAAAGCGCTTGACCATTTGTGTGCGTTGGATCATTGTCGTGGGCGCTGTGATTTCAATAGCCGCAGCGACCACGCCTGACTTTGAATGTACGGGCACAGCAATAGAGCGTGCTCCCCCTGTCAGCTCCTCGTCATCAACAGCGAAGCCTGCGGCAGCTACTTGCTCAAGCTCGGCGTACAGCATCTGCTTGGTGGTGATTGTGTTTGGCCCCCATCTTTCGAAAATGACACCATCGACGGCTTCCTCCAACTCCTGATGGGAAAGGTACGCAAGAAGCACCTTTCCCATGCTTGTGCAATAGGTCGGAAGCCGCGATCCCACACCAACATTTAGTTTCAGCTTCGCGTTTCCGCGGCAGCTCGGGAGCCGATCCATAACCAGCAGGTCGTCATCAAGCACTCCTAGACTGACCGTGTATGGGATGCGAGCGCGCAATACCTCAAGATGCGGCCGTGCTATCGCCCGCAACGGACGCGAGTCGAGCGCCGCCAATCCCAGGCCGTGCGCCTTTGGCGCGAGACGATATCTCCGGCCTCCGTTTGCGGGCTGCTCAAGAAATCCGAGCGCAACAAGAGTCGCTGCATAGCGATGCGCCGTCGCCTTGCTCATGCCAGTCATCGCAGCAATGTCCACGATGCCCAGCAGGTGAATATCTGGCGCGAAACACTCAAGGACCGCCGCTCCCTGCATCAAGGAGTGCGAGTAGCGGCGACTCGGCAGCACCGGGACGCGCGATGACCCAACAACGAAGCTCATCGTGTCCCGGGAAGAGGGAAGCCATCTTTGCCCACGCGAGTCACCTGTCGACCCCAAGCCGCAACGAGCCCACGTAGGGGAACTCCATACTGGCCGCTCCCCGACACATCACTTCACTAAACCTTGGAGGCAGACAGAGGGTATCGACGCGGCATGAGCCGCGTCGTGGTGCGCCGTGGTGTTGGAATGAGCCATGTCTACCGAGGGGTGGTTGTTTGTGCTTCGTTTTCGCTTGCCGTGCAGGCAAGACAAGCGCTTTATAGTCAGGCTACGGTGATGTGCTATCGCTAGGACACCTTGATTGACGAACAGGCTGATCGCCGCTGCTTCAACGGCGCCTAGTTGGGCCGGGCAGTCGCTCCCTGCCAACCAGCGAAGGACTGCCCGGCCCCTCAGGCGGGGTCACAGAACAATGACAACTCCTGCCTCCCGTTGTAAAGTGACGCGTCAGTACGAATTTTGCTGACGCGTCAGTACTGACGCGTCAGCACTCTACCGCCGTCGACTGAGCAACACCCGAGAGCCCGCGTGCGGTGCGACGATGACGCTGCGCCAGCGTGGGCGCTCCATACGGCGTGCGGCAGCGTGCGGCGTCCTCTCACGAAGTACGGTTCGTAGCACGATCTTCATCTCCATCATTGCCAGGTGCAGCCCAGGACAGCGCTTGCGGCCACCACCCCAAGGTATCCACGTTCGCGGGTCAGGTGGGGACTCGAGGAAGCGCTCGGGGCGAAACGCATATGGGTCTCGATATATGGCAGCGTCGTGATGCAAGAGATAGATACAGGCAAGGATCTGAGCTGGCGGGGTATAGGCCCAGCCACCGATCTCGACCGGCTTTGCCACAGCTCGCGGAATCGAGAACACAAATACGCATCGATGGCGCAGCACCTCTTGGAGTGTGGCTGTAAGGTACTCGTCGGTTCTGTCAGCATCGATCTCCCGGATCAATCGATCACGAACTGACGGATTGTACGCAAGCAGCTGAAAGGCCCATGCGAGCTGAGCTGCGGTCGTCTCATGGCCGGCAAGAATCAACGACATTGCGTTGTCGCGCAGCCGTTGCGCTGAGTCACGGACCCCGTCGTCACCCGGGAGTGACGCCATCTGACTAAGCAGGTCATCCCCTGAGTCGGTGAGATGCTGGCGGTCAGCGATCAACGCATTGAGTAGCTCATCCGTCTGAGCGCGCCGGTATTGGAACCGCCGCCAAACCCTCCTACCTGGGCCGTATCTCAAACGGGGTTCGACCAGGGTTGCGCTCTGTGTCACCGCGAGCATCTCGAGAACTCTGCGATGCAGCAGCTCAACACGCTCGTCAAGGGCGCCTTCTAAACGTCCAGTGAGGCTGCGCAGTATGACCTCCAGCGTTATCGCCCTCAGCTTGTCGTGTACGGCCACGGTCTCATCGGTGGGCCAGCTCGCCAGTGCTCGTTGTGCGGCGTTGGCAACCACATCGCCGTGCCTTCTTACGGTCTGTCGATGAAACGCAGCGACCACTGTCTTGCGACCATGCCGGTGAGGTTCTCCATCCGACAGCATGAACGACCGCTCACCGACAATAGGCGATACCGTGGCCCCGCCTTCGCCCGCCCGCAGATCGTTCTCCGGTGCCGCAACCAGCGTGCGAATGTCTGACGCATCACTCAGAAAGACCAGCGGCGGATGAGTTGTGGCGTTTAGGGTAAAGCGCGATCCGTAGCGCCGACGACAGTAGGATAGATACACAAACGGCGAACGCCAGAATAGAGCCGTTTGGAGCGTCGGCGACAATGGAGCGCTTGGTGGCAACTGCACTGGGCGCTGGCGTGACGATTTGCCACCCCCACCCAAGATCCGCCAGGTGCTCGCTACCGGAACGAGTATTTGTGTCAGCCGTCCACCGCTCGCGGCAATGCGTTTATTCATCCACTTAACCTGCGGGGAGCCAGCCTTGAAGCCGGACGATAGATACATCGCAACCATGCTAGCCGCCATCAAGACGTGAGTATCCCGGCTGGGCAGGCGATCCATCTCGGCGACAAGGCGACTCACAATTTCACAGAGACGTTCGCAGGCTATGCCCCTGGTGTCGTAATATGAAACGTAACTGTGGTCCCCGTTAACGCGATCACAGTCAAGATCGGCATAGCTGTCGAGCATGGTGATCGCCAGCGCCATCCACGGGAAGTAGGCGTTGCCCACACGCTTAGCGTCGGCGGCTTTGCATTTAGGCTCTGCGGCCATCGCAAGCAGCGGATGAGGCAGAAAAGCACTTGAAGCCGCCGCGATCTCAAACCAAGATAGCTCGTCAGATTTGAATGCGCTCTGCGAGGCCCACGCTCTAAGCCCCTTCGTCCGCTGCTCCCTATCGGCTAGGTGGTTCAGGCCCTGGAGGGCGCATTGCCATACTCCGGCCAGAATAGCCCGCCGCAAAGAGGGATATGACGGCAGTAAGCTGCACAGATGGCGGCAGACCGCGACTAGCTCTTGGAGATATCCACCGTCCTGGTAGGCCGAATGGAACTGGTAATAGTCAGAGACAGGCGTGTCGGGGTCCAGTGCCTCAACCAGCGCGCGATGCAGGGTGTATCCGTTTTGCGCGCCGCAAGCCACTCCGCTCTCGCTCAGATTATCGAGGAAATCCCACAGTGTCTGGTATACGACAAGCAATCGGAGCAGTGTCCGGTTGCGACGCTTCGGCAGGATGCAAAAAAGCGCCGCACCCAGCGCGTTGTCGCGCTTCTCCTTGAGCGAATGCAAGGCGTCTTCCCTGAGCGCCGCATCCGGAATGGCAGTCGCCCGAGCTTGCCAATATTCAAGCTCGCGTGAGGCTAGTGGCCACGCCCAACCGACCGTTAGAGCTACCGCCCGCGCAAGCGCACGTAGCTGTTGCAGCTTATGACGCGTCGGGCATCCAAACTCATTCGACACAGTGTTGCCGGTAGCCGCGGCTTCGGGAGCATCTCCCATCGCCGAGACACCATCCGATGCTTATGGCCTGGGCGCCACTCTCGCTACACGGTATCCGGGGACGGCCACGATCACCGCTCCGATCACAGTCACGAGCAGGAAGCTCGCGGCGGCCATCAACACGCGAGACGAGAATATAACCGGCATACCTGTAACTGACAGCAAAGCGTGACTGAGTATAAGCTGGCCGTAAACGCCAAACCCGGCTCCCATGAAGCAGCCAACCATGAGCAGAGTGGCCGACTCGCACAGAAGGGCGGTCCATAGCACTTTAGTCTCGTACCCTTGTATTTTCAGCCGAGCGAAGCGACGCTGGCGCTGCCAGATCATCGCTCCCATCGCTGTGGCGGTTGCAAGCAGGCCGGCGAGCAGGACAATCAAGGAGATTTGGCTGAGGCGGTCCAGTCCTTGGCGGCTAGCGGCGCGCTGGAGCGAATCACGTTCCTGTCCGCTTTCCACACTCAGACCTGTGTGCCGGCCAAGGATGCGCTGGATCTCGCTGCGAACTTGTCCGAGCGAATAATGCGACGCCAGAGCAACCTCGTAGGCACTCGGGTCACTGCTCCCCCACGCTTTAGCGTAGTCAGCCGAGTTGAGGATGATCGCGCCTGGCGGCCATCCGAGGTTTGTGCTCTCAGCCGCCACGCGCAGCATAATCGGCCGCGGTGCTGGCAGCGTAAAACGCTCACCGATCCGTAGGTGATTTTGGCGGGCGAGCGCTTGCGAAACTACGGCCCAACCGCCACGGCGAAGCGCCTTAGTAGCCGCGGCCAACTGACCTTCGACCATCTGCCTTGCCGGTATTGGACTCGCCGCGTCGATAGGCGGTGCCAAAACCCATACTCGACGATCGCCATATTCGAGCAGACCACTGCGATATACGCCGACCGTTCGTACTCCAGGGAGCCGCTGGAGCTGCATAGCGATTCCCGCATGAAACGAAGTTGTCGCCAGAAGGTTTTGAGGACCAAACGGCAGTACCCATAGATCTCCTGCGCTGGTGACTTCGCCAAAAAGGCGGTCGAGACCGTGCTGTAGGTTCTGATGCGAGCCCTCGATAGTAACGCTACCGAACACTGCTATTGCACCGGTGGCGGCGATGGCCAGCACGCGGGGACGACTGGCTCGCTCTCGCATCTGGACGACCGCTATGCGATTCGCACCGTGAAACCAGGCATCTGGTAGACGATCCAAGAGGATCAATGACCCATCGAGAGTCGCCGGCAGCACAAACAACAGCGCGCCGATGAGCAAGACCACGCCAGCAACAGCTGACTGCGGCGCGACCGCCAGAATGATAGTCGTGCCTCCGAGACAAAATGCGCCCGCGGCAATCGTAGTTACCATCCACGTACGTGACGGATCTCGCGCTTGCGATCCTTCGTCCTGTCGGGTCCGCTTCAACAAGTGACGAAGTGGCGTCAATACGCCGACCGACGCCGCCAGCACTCCACCGCCAACCGCTAGAGCAACGCTTTGGACGGTCACAATGCGTCGAGAACCGACCGGAAAGCCGAAACTGAGATATCCGGTATTGGAGTGAAACACCGTCATCGACAGCACCTCACCCAGTGCCAAACCGACCACCGAAGCGATCCCGCCCAGGATGAGTGCGTCGAATAGGAGCACCTGGATCGCAAACAGGCGGGTAGCTCCGTTGAAGCGCAATTCGCGGATCAATCGCTGGCGTAGATGAACGGTGAGCAACATAGCGCTGAATGCGAACATGAAACCGACCATCGCGCATATGGCGGCAAAGGTGTTCGTGGACTGGTTGATTGGCCCGGCGGCCTGATCGAACACCTTCGCGTCGAAGTTCGCGGGCTCAACGTTGATGCTGCTGCCGGCAAGCTGCATAAGGGCCGCGTGAACGCTCTGTTCGGCGCCTGGTTCAGGCTCGATGAAGACGCGCGTGATGCGATGGTGTAGGCCGGTGATACTTTGGGCGTAGCGCAGTGGCGCAATCGCGATAGGACTGTCGACGAGCGAGCCAATCTCACGACGCGGTAGTTCGGCCGCCACCAGGCTTACTATCGAGGAAGCACCAATTTGAAGGTGTACGGTTTCAAGCGGCCCAACGCCGATCGTGCGCGCCACGGATTCCGGTAGCGCCAACGAGCGTTGGTGGGCTAGCTGATTCGCATTGAAGCGCCGTAGCAGCGGCCCTGCCAAGCGGACGGTGTGTGGGTCGGCGCCGATCAGGTCGACGTTCTGGCGGCCGGTCGGGCCGACGATCCCGACTCGTTGCTCGAGGATCGGCACAGCCGCCCTAACGCCCCTAGTCTGTCGTACCTCGGCGAGCAAGCGTTCGTTAAAGCCGCTTGGCCCTCGTGCCTCCAGTTGGAACTTGGCCGGTCCAATCACGCCGCTGGTGAGTTGGGATATCGAGCTGTCGAGACTGGTGCTCGCAACTTGGGAGGCGAACAGCAGCGCGACGCCGACTGCGATGCCGAGCACGGCAAGCAACTCCTGAACCAATACCATCCGCGCTTTCAGGCGAGTGATATAGAAGCGCGCGATTTTCGGTAGGCGCGTCATGAGCCGATCGCCTGGCCTTGATAGACCGGGTGGAGAAAGTCCTCGGGCCGGTAGTCGGTGATTCGTCCGTCCCGAAGCGCAAGAATTCGGTCGGCGATGAGCGTAGCCTGCGGGTCATGGGTAACGAGCAGCACCGCTGTTTGCCGCTCGCGGCATATTTCGGCCAGCAGCTCCAAGACCTCGCGGCTGCGCCGAGTATCCAGGTTGCCGGTTGGCTCATCGGCGAGCACGAGCGGCGGCTCGGTGGACAGTGCCCGTGCGATCATCACGCGCTGGCGCTCCCCCGTTGAGAGCTGATCGGCGCGATGCCGCAGGCGCTCACCGAGGCCCAGCCGTATTAGCAGCGGCTCCACTCGCTGTTCGGCCAGCCGTGTGTTTTCGGTTATCCACAGCTTCATCGCTGCGTTCTGGCGAGCGTCACCACCCGGCATGAGATCGCACGTCTGATCGATGTAGCCGAGTTCGCACAACCGATAGCGGGACCGCTCGGCGTCACTCAGCGAGCCCAGATCGCGCCCAGCGACGGTCACGCATCCAGCGTCGGGCTGGATCAGCGCCGCGATCAGCATCAACAAGGTGGTCTTGCCGGACCCACTCGGCCCGTAGAGCGCCACCAGTTCGCCGCTAGCGATATCCAGCGACAGACCGTCAATGGCTCGCACCGGCTCTCCATCACCGACACGGTAGTGCTTGACCAGGTCACGAATCTCAAGCATCTCTACACCGTCTGCGACCGTCCTGGGCCGTCAGGAAGATCTTGGGTCAGCCGAGATTTGTCAGCCGGAAAGTCGATGACGTTGTACCCCGGCTCAGGATGCGGCGGCACCAGCAGACAACCGCCCGCCAGAGTTGTGATGCGGTCAAACCAAGTGGTCGCATGAACGTCCGAGGCACTCATCAAGACGGCGATACGATCCTCGTGCGCAATTGTATTCAGGGTGCGGCCGATTTGCTCGGTTGCGTCTATGCCGAGCGTCGCCATCAAATCATCAATCAGGAGCAGCTCGGGCTGGCGGACGAGCCCCTGCGCCAACGCGGCTAATGCTCGCTCGGAGTCCGCCAAGCTCGACCAGGACTGGTCCGCGTACTCGTCAGCTCCGACTCGGTGCAGCGTGGCGCGCGCCCGCGCGTAAGCCTCTGATTCGTTACAGCGCGCGAGCAACGGAACGGCCACATGGGCAATGACCGGAAGATCAAGCTCGCCGAGCGGTTCTACAAACGCGATCGCCCTGCTAAGCAGCTCGGACAAGCGCTGATCCGAAAGCCCGCAAAGATCTTGGCCCTTGAAAAGCACTTCACCGTGAGTCGGCCGGTCAATGCCAGCGGCAGCGCGCAGCAACGTGGTCTTGCCCTGAGCGCGCTGAGCAAGCACCGCCACCATCTCGCCTGGATAGACATCTAGCGAGGCATCGGCGAGAACGCGAACCACATGGCGACGGCCGCGTGAGAAAGTCAGCGATACATTCCGCAGCGAGAGCAGTGCATCCATTACGCCATTCGATTGCTCACGCGACTTGACGGCGGCCTGATTGATATTCGCGCAACGCCTTTTCCAAGGACACCTGAACTCCCTGTAGCCACTTGATTCGGCTCTCCCACCATATTTGGTCAGCAGAGCTGACAAGAACGTCCGTCTGGGTTGACCACTGCTCAGCCTTGGCGAGCCGGCGCCGACGTTGCGTTTCTAAGTTCATGGCTTGGAGCCGGGTGGCACAGACGATTTTGGCCCCACGCACAAGCTCGATCATGCGCCGCAGGTCGCTGGGTTGGCAGAGCGCGATCTTGGCGTGCAACTCCTCACGGACAGGTGGCGTCGTGATCGACGCCAGCATCCAGTCCCGGAAGTGCCTGATGCCGTCAGGCGTCGGCCCATAGACAGGAACCTCAGCACGACCATCCGTTCTAAGTTCGACCGGCCGCACCCGGCCAGCGCGTACCAAACGTTCGACCGTTTTGGCCGCCATGCCATCGGAAAAATCCGCCGAGCCAAAACGGTCGGCCAAGCGCCGTTGCAGCTGATAGCAGGTCGATGGCCGTTCTGCGAGCAAGCCAAGGATGATCTCCGGTCCAAACCCGTCATATACGGTCGCGGTGTGTCCCATCGGCGCCCAATCGTAATCGACGGGCATTCTATCTGCCGAATCATTCGCATTATCGGATGATAACAGACGAGAGGACTCCAAAACTCAAGCCGCTTAGAGGCTTTCCTAGTGTCGAGGCTGCTCGGCGAGCCACTCGTCGAGCAGCGAGCGCGTGAAGCGGATATGCCTGCCGACTCGACGGCATGGCAGGCGACCAGCCCTCACCGCCTCGTAGACCCAGCTCGGCTTGACGTTCAGATACCACGCCGCTTGGTCAGGGCGGAGTAGCCGGTCCTCGATCGGAGTCGCCGCCGGCTGTGTTGTCGCGCGTGGTTCCTGCATACGGCGATATAGACCCCCACGGACTCCAACCGGGCCAACGGATTTGGAAACACACGGCCAAGCCAGGCGAGGGAGTGGCTCAGGAAGCCGGCGACCGCGAGAGGACCGCTGGGGAAAGATGCAGGGAAAGATCGCCCTCCCGTCCCTGGCTACTGATAGCCTGCTTTTTGTTCCGTTTGCAGGCGGTTTCCGTCATGGGCCAGGCAGGACTCGAACCTGCGACCAACCGATTCAGAGTCGGCAGGTATCTCCTCGCGTCGCTCCATAGGAGGAGCAGCGTAGCTATGCGCTGAGTCGGCCGTCAGAACGCTACGAGATCGAGCGAGCCGCCGTCGGACGCTCAGGCATCAGACGATCTCAGGACTTGGGAGAGCTTCGGAGCCTAGCTTGTACGGCCCCAAGCTGATGCGCAAGTGCGTCCCTCTCTGTGTACCGCACACCGGACTCGACGGCGAGTCCGGTTGCTGCCTCAGCCGCAAAGGTCGCCAAGAGCACAAGCGACTCTCTAGAAGCGATCGTGTGCCGTGGTCCCCAAGTCACCTGAGCTGCCAGCGTCTCCTCGTCAACCTCAGCGAGCGAGCGCATCACTCCCCCGACATCCGCATGAGAGTCTTGCGAGAGCAGCCCATACAATCCCCGGACGATGCTCGGCTCCAGTTCCGGTGCGCTGGCAATCAGGGCAGCGGTGATGTTGCTCTGCTTAGCCAGCTTGCGCTCAAGCCATAGGCGGACGGTCTCATCCGTCGCTGACCTGTAGCAGTCGGGCGCGGATCTCGGCTACAAGGCGATCCATGCTGCGACCCTCGATCTCCCAGCCTCTGCTGTGAACAACCATGCCGGCTCGAACGGCACGTAGGAGCCTGATCGTTAGCAGCACGATCGCGCGCCGACCCCTACGGCTGGTGTTCCCACGACGAGCGTAGTTCGGCGAGCTTTGCGCCCAAGCCGCAGATGGTGGGCGCCAGACCGTGCTGCCCGCCGACTGCCGCGAGGTGGGCTACTACGACGCGGTCAACGGCGAGCTGCGCGCACAATCCAGGGAAGTTGAGCCGGCCTCTAACCCCCCGCCTCTCCGAAACGATAAACCGAGGCGGCCCGTAACGGATGAGACGTAGGACACGGGCTGTCCGTCTATGTGGCGAAGCCTCAAGCTGTAATCTGCCTGGACGGGCGCGCATACGGGCGCGCACCCCGAGTTTTTGGCTCAACTGGGCCAAAACTAAACGGTCTCGAAAACCGTTTCGGGGGTCTAAACCTCCGACGAGGGTTCGAATCCCTCCCCCTCCGCTCGGCGTAACGCCACGATTGGAGCATCATTGGCAGTGGCGTGACCTCCACGGCTCTCTCCCCACTGCTCAAAGCCCAGCGGCCGTCAAGGCTGCTCGGCGTAGTCGTCGCCGTCGCCGGGGTGGCGCTTTCGACGCTCGTCGTCTATCCGCTGGAACATCTCGCGCCCGTCGTGTCGCTGAGCGTCGTCTATCTGCTCCCGGTCGTCGTCGCGTCTACGTTCTGGGGGTTGGGTTTGGGCATCGCCACCGGGCTTGCAAGCGCGCTGGCGTTCAACTTCTTCCACCTGCGCCCCGTCGGCGAGCTGAGCGTCTCCGACAGCCGGGAGTGGGTGTCGCTGTTGGCGTTCGTCGCTGTGGCGGTGGCCACAGGGCTGCTCAGTGAGCTGGCGCGGGCGCGTGCCGAGGAGGCCGACCAACGCCGGCGCGAGGCCGACATCTCAGCGGAGCTTGCGCGACTGCTGCTCGCTGCATCGCGTCCCGAGGAAGCGCTGCCGGCAGCCGGCGAGCGCCTGGCGCAGGCGCTTGGGGTGCGATCCGCCTCGATCGAGCTCGGCGATACGGTCGAGGACGAAAGCCACACCCATTTTCCGCTGCACGGCGCCAGCGGGCGGATCGGAACGCTGCTGCTTCCCGTCGAGCTGCCCGACGCCGAGCGCCGGCGGGTGAGCGAGCGCATCGTCCCTTCGCTCGAGTCGATCCTCGCAGCCTCCAAGCACCGCGCGGATCTGCAGGCTGAGGTGGTGGAGACGGCAGCGCTGCGCCGCAGCGACGAGATCAAGACGGCGGTGCTTCGCTCGGTGTCCCACGACCTGCGCACGCCGGTCACCGCGATACTCACAGCCGCCACCGCGCTCGATCCGCGCCGCTCGAACGTCGAGCGGCTCACCGAGGCTCGCGATCTCGTCACAGACGCAGCCTCCCGGCTGTCGCGTCTGATCGACAAGCTGCTCGACCTCTCGCTGCTTCAAGCCGGCAGCGCTCGCCCGCGAGCGGAGTGGTATTCGATCGAGGAGGTGCTGCAGGAGGCGATCGAGCAGGTTGGCAACTCCCCTCAGGTCTTCCTGATGACCGCCGACCCGCACGCGCCGCTGCTGCGCGGAGACCCCAGCCAGCTCGAGCGGGCGTTCGCCAACGTGTTGGAGAACTCCGCCCGCCACCGCGCCGGCAAGCCGGTGCTGGTGCGCGCTCGGGCGTTCTCGAGAACGATGCGCGTGCGAGTCGTCGACCAGGGACCCGGCATACCGAACGCCGAGCAGGAGCGCATCTTCCTGCCCTTCTACCGCTCCGCCGAGGGCGACGGAGGTCACGAGGGCTCGGGCCTCGGGCTGGCGATCGCCAAGGGTTTCATCGAAGCCGGGGGTGGGCGCATCTGGGTTGAGTCCACACCTCCGCACGGCACGAGCTTCGTCGTCGAGCTGCCGATCCCCCACACCGACGAGGCGGGCTTCCCCGCCGATCGAGACGCTGTGGCGAGCGCGGCGCTGGCGGGCGACGGAGGGTCGACCCGATGACCGCGCTCGCCGCGCGAGTGCTCGTCTGTGACGACGACCCGCAGATACGCCGCGCCCTGCAGCTGATCCTGCGCGAGGCCGGTTATGAGGTGCTGATGACAGCCGGCGGGCAGGAGGCGCTCGACAAGGCGGTTCTCGACGGCCCGCACGCCGCGATCGTCGATCTCATGCTCCCCGACCTGCACGGCGTGGAGGTGTGCCGCAGGCTGCGCGAATGGAGCGACATGCCGATCCTCGTGCTCTCGGCGGTGAGCGACGAGGCGATGAAGATCCAGGCGCTCGAAGACGGCGCCGACGACTACGTCACCAAGCCGTTCGCCCCCGGCGAGCTGGTGGCGCGCGTCCAAGCCGCCCTGCGCCGCGCCGGGCGAGCCGCCAGCGAGCCGCGCATCGAGGCTGACGGCCTTGTGGTCGACCTGGCGGCGCACGCCGTGTGGGTGGACGGCAAAGAGGTCCACCTGACGCCGATCGAGTTCTCGCTGCTGCGTGTGCTCGCGAGCAACCGCGGGCTGCTCATGACCCACCGCCATCTGCTCGTCGAGGTGTGGGGGCCGTCGTACGAGGACGCCACGCCGCTGCTGCGCACGCACGTCGCCAACCTGCGGCGCAAGCTCCAGCAAGACGCCCCGGGGCGCTCGTTCATCCGTACGGAGTCCGGAGTGGGGTACCGGTTCAGCGCGCGAGAATCTTCATGAAATCTCCACACGCCTGCGGGGTTTCTTGATGCGAGCTTGACGCGCCCGCGCCTAGCGTGAAGGTGTGGCGCGTCTCACCGAGCATGGCCTGCGCAGGTCGGTCGGCGTCCCAGGACTGTTCGCCACGGCATACGGCAACGTCGGCTCGTCGATCTACTACGCGCTCGGGCTCGTCGCCTTCTATGCGCTCGGGCTCACCCCGCTCGTGTTCATGTTCGCGGGCGGCCTGTTCGTGCTGACCGCCAAGACCTACGCCGAGGGCGCTTCGATGTTCCCCGAAGCCGGCGGCTCCTCCTCGTTCGCGCGCCACGCGTTCAACGAGCTCGCCTCGTTCTTCGCCGGCTGGGCGCTCACGCTCGACTACATCATCACGATCGCCATCTCGGCGTTCTTCGTTCCCCACTACCTGGGAGCGTTCTTCCCGTCGCTCACCCACAATCCGGGCGACATCGTCGGCGGCGTGATCGTCGTCGCGCTGCTTGCGGCTATCAACATCCGCGGGCTGGGAGAGTCGGCGAAGCTCAACTTCGTGCTCGCCGTCACCGACCTGGCGACGCAGGTGCTGCTCGTGGGTGTCGGCGCGGTGCTCGTGCTCGACCCCAAGCTGCTCGTCGACCAGGTGCACCTCGGCGTGGCGCCGAGCTGGCACAACCTGATCTTCGCGCTGTCCGTGGCGATGGTGGCGTACACCGGCATCGAGACCGTCTCCAACATGGCTGAGGAGGCGCGCAACCCCGGCCACGACGTGCCGCGCTCGGTCAACCTCGTCGTGATCGCCGTGCTCGGCGTGTACGCCGGCATCTCGGTGATCGCCCTCTCGGCGCTGCCCGTCGTGCACCACGCCCATGGCTATGCAACCGAACTGGGCACCACCTACGAAAACGACCCCATCCTCGGAATCATCTCCCGGCTGGGATTGCACGGCACCGTGCTCACTATCGCCAAGGACTACGTCGGCGTTCTCGCCGCCACGATCCTGTTCATCGCCACCAACGCCGGGCTGATCGGCATATCGCGGCTGTCGTGGTCGCTCGCCGAGCACCGCCAGCTTCCAGGTCTGTTCTCGCGCCTGCACCAGTCGTTCAGGACGCCCTGGTTCACCATCGTCTTCTTCTCGGCGCTCGCCGCCGTCCTGATCCTGCCGGGCCAAACCAAACTGCTCGGCAACCTCTACTCGTTCGGCGCGATGCTCTCGTTCACCACCGCGCACGTGGCTGTGATCGCGCTGCGCGTCAAGCAGCCCGACGTCGAGCGCCCATATCGGCTGCCGTGGAACGTGCGCATCCGCGGCAGCGACATACCGCTCACCGCCGTGATCGGCGCGATCGGGACGTTCGCCGCCTGGTGCTCGGTTGTCGCCCTGCACGGAGAGGCCCGGACCATCGGCATCCCGTGGATGGTCGTCGGGATGGGCGGTTACGTCTTGTACAGGCGCAGGCAGGGCCTGGACCTGCGCACCACCTGCCGCATCGAGCGGCCCACTCGTCCGGCGGACTTCCAGGCGCTCGGCTACCGCACCGCGCTCGTGCCGATCTTCGGCGCGGACGTGAGCGCCAGCGCGCTTTCGAGCGCGGCGCGGCTGATCGGCGAAGAGGGCGTGGTGTACGCGGTGTTCGTCCTGCCCGTGCCCAGCCAGCTCTCGCTCGACGCCGGGTTGGAGGCGGAGGAGGCGCAGGGCCGCTCCGTGCTCGAGAGCGCGCGCATCAAGGCCCGCCGTTCGAACATCAAGATCCGCACCGGCCTGATCAGGACGCGCAACGCGGGCGCCGCGCTCGTCGAGGAGGCAACGCGGGTGGGCGCCGATGTCGTCTACTGGTCCACACTTCACGCTCCCGCCGGCGAGCAGCGCATCGGACCGACCGCTGCATACCTGCTCGCCAAGCGGCCTTGCCGGGTGATCGTCGAGAGCCAGAACAGGCCGGCGCGGGCGGATGGCGTCGCCGGAGCTGGACGGGCGTTCGATATTTCCCGGGGAGAAGTGGGGGTGCGCTAGGTTGCGCTCGAATCAGATCTCATACGCGCCCGAACGCGCCACCGGGTCATAGGCGCCATACGGCTGGGACGAGCTGTGCGGCTGGCTTGGGGATGCGCTCGCGCGCGGAAGCCACCATGCTTCGCCGAGTCGACACGTCCAAGTCATCTTCCGCGCCCAGCGTCGGTGGGTTCGCCATCGTCAGGCGCGATCTCGACGAGCGCACGTGCGTGATCTCGGTTGACGGGGAGCTCGATCTCTCCACTGCGCCACGCCTGAAGTGGATGGTTGTCGACGCGCTGGAGGGCGGCTCTTGTCAGATGGTTATCGATCTCTCGAACGTCACGTTCATGGACTCAACAGCCTTGGCGGTGCTGGTGGGCGTCAACAGGGCGCTCGAGCCGGGGACTCGCCTGGCGATCGTGTGCAACCGCGAGAAAGTGCTGCAGATCTTCGAGTTCTCGGGCACAGAGGGGGCGTTCGCCATCTATCCGACGCTCGATCGAGCGTTGGCGCACGCTCGGGGCCAAGCAGCCCCAGCCGGCTGATCGAGGGCTCGAAATGGCGGAGGACACCGGCGGGCGCTTGCGGATGACACGTACACGCAGGCGCTCGCCGGCCGCCGTCGTCATCGCGTGCTGCGCGCTTGCGTTGCTCGGCGGCTCGAGCGCCATTGCGCACCCCGGGCATGGCAGATCCGCAGCGAGCGGCTCCGCGGGCGCTCCGCCTTGGACGCCGAGCGCGGACGCAGCCAACCGCGCAAGCCCCGCGAACCCCGCACCCTTCCCCCCGGCCCGCGCCGGGTCGAGCGGACCGCGGACTGGTCACGGCAACGGAAATGGCGTGGGCAAAGCGGCGGGCGTGGGCAAGGGCGATGAGGGTGGGGGCAGAGGCGACGCCGTGCGCAAAGGCAACGGAATCGGCAAAGCGAGCGCTGCAACGCTCACCACCCCCAAGGTGGAAACGTCCTCGCTCCCGCACGTGTCACTGCCCAATCTGCCCGTATCCACGCCTGAATCCAGCCCGGCTGCCCCTCCCGCGCCGCCCGCGCCGGCGAGCACTCCCAGCAGCGAAGCGACGCCAGACGCCACATCGACGCACCCGGCGGAAAGCGCCCCTGCGCCCGCCACGCCAATCGCGCCCGCCAATTCGCCTGCGCCAAGGCATCACGCCGGCGGGAGCGCTCGCCACGCCACCTTGCGAGGTGCGCACACATCGCATCGCCACGCCCGCCAGCCGGGTGCGCCCACAGCCCGCTCGGCGGCCAACGCCCGCTTCGACTCGCCGGTTGCGGCGGGCGGACGCAGCGGTCGCCACGCGCGCAACGCGCGTCCCGCCCGCCGCCCACAGCCCGCCAGCCAGCTGGAACCGATCGTCAAGACGATCACGAAGATCGTCGGAGTGGTTCCGCTGGTGGTGCGCGTGCTCATCGGGGCGCTGCTCGCGCTCGCCCTTGCTCTGGGGGTGCGCTCGCGCCTGGCGGCGTTGCGCAGCCGCAGGCTCGAGCGCCAGCGCGCACAACTGCTCCAAGACGTCGGCTTGCTGCAAGCCGCTCTGCTGCCCGTCTCCCCGGCACGGATCGGCCCTGTCGAGACCTCGGTGGCGTACACGCCCGCAGACGGGCCGGCTGCCGGGGGGGACTTCTACGACGTGTTCGCCCTCGACGACGGCACGCTCGGCGTGATCGTCGGTGACGTCTCCGGTCATGGGCGCCAGGCGCTTCCCCACACTGCGCTCCTGCGCTTCACGCTGCGCGCCTATCTGGAGGCGGGGCTGTCTCCGCGGGAGGTGTTGCGAACGGCGGGGACGGTGCTCGAGCGCCAGCTCGGCGCGTCGTTCGCGACGGTCGTCGCAGCCACATACCACCCGCGCGAGCGCACCCTTGCTTATGCCAGCGCCGGTCATCCGCCGCCGGTGGTGGCCGGTGGAGGGGTGGCGCTCGTGCCGGTCACCGTGTCCGCTTCCCCACCGATAGGCACCGGCATGCGCACCGGGGCGCGTCAAACCGTGGTGTCGGTGCCCGGCGCGGCACGCGTGTGCTTCCACACCGACGGTCTCACCGAGGCAAGGGTCGGATCGGAGCTGTTCGGCACCGAGCGGCTCACGCGCGCCGTTCAGGAGCTCGACCCCGGGAGCGGGGCGTCGACGCTCTTGGAGCGGGTGGTCGAGCAAACCGACGCCCGCCCCGACGACATGGCTGCCTGCCTGCTCGCGATCGACGGCGCGCACCAGTCCCCGCATGTGCTCGTCGAGCAGCTGCAACTCGGACCCGAGGACGCGGACGGCAGGCGCCTGCGGCGGTTCTTGGCAGCTTGCGGAGTCGACGCCGCGCAAGTCGCGAAGCTGACGAGCGAAGCCCGCGCCTGCATGGAGCACGCCGATGCCGTCTTGCTCGAGGTGCGTTTCGCCGGTGGATCGCCGCACGCCGCGCTTGCACCGGACAACGTCGCTTCGCTGCGCGCTTCGCACCCCGCCCAACCGGCGGTTTTGGGGGCGGTTCGGTGAGCGAGGTTTCGACGCTTGCCCCGGATGCCGCGGTCGCGCTCGGCCTCGCCTCCACCGCGATGCCGTTCGCCCGCACCCCTGCCGCCCAAGCCGAGCGCTGGCTGCGGATCCTGCGGCTGCACGGCGACGCCGGAGCGGCGCTGCAAGCACTCGGCGTCGGCGAGGGGCCGTTGCGCGCCCACGCCCAGGACGCGCCGAAGAGCAGTGAGGCGACCCGGGGGGACGATCGCGACATGGTGGGCCAGGTGACTGCTCACGCGCGGCGCCTCGCCGGCGAGCGCAAAGCGGCATGCGTGGCGACAACCGACGTGCTGCTCGCCGTGATTCGCGTGTACGGCGAGCACTTCGACCGCGTGCTCGACGCCTATGGGACCGACCGGGACGAGGTCATGAGTCGCCTCGGCGTTGACCCGCCCACCCGGTCGGGCGATACGGTCGCGCGCAACACCGCCTGAGGAGCGTCTGCTATCGCTGCCAGCCGAGCAGCTCGCGTGGCGTGAGCACTCGTTCGCTGTGGCGCTCCTCCTGCAGGTCTCGCAGCCTCGCCTGGAGCAGCTGCTCGAGCGTGACACGACCGACGATGCGCTGAACGTCACGCTTGCGCACCTGCATCTCTGTGACGCCCGCCTCAGCCATCGCGTACGCCACGTGGCGCAGCGTGTCGTCGGTGTACACCGACCGCGGCGCTGGATCGGCTATCGGACCCCCGTTGTAACCGTTCGGCTCGATCGTGCTCATCACCTCCTCGACGAACAGCACCTCGAGCGGGTCGACGCTGTATTCGCGGGAGACGTGCAACCCGCGACGCGCAATCTTCTCGGTGAGCACAGAGCGCCGCAACACGAGCACCGAGATGCCGAACGCCGCAGTCGCGCCGATCAGCAGGGGCAACACCGCTTCGTAGCGGTGGGTGAGCTCGATCGCGAACGCCACACCCGTGAGCGGCGAGCGCATCACTCCGCCGAGCACGCCCGCCAGCGCCACCAGCGGCCAGAATCCCGGGCCGACGTGCGGGAACACCGTTGCCTCCAGGCCGCCGAGCGCGCCGCCGATCATCAGCATCGGCGCGAGCACTCCGCCTGAGGTGCCCGAGCCCAGCGACAGCGACCAGATCAGCGTCTTGACGACGAGGATTCCGACGATCAGGTGCAGCGCGATTTTGCCGGTCAGCTCGTCGCGGATCACGTCGTAGCCCACCCCGAGCGCCTGCGGGACGATCAACCCGCCGACGCCGATCACGATCCCGCCGATCGCCGGCCACCACATCCAGTGGATCGGCAGGCGGTGGAAGAAGTCCTCGGAGAGGTACACCAGCGTGGTTGCCACGAGCGCAAGCAAGCCGGCGCCGATGCCGCACAGCGCACACAGCCCGTAAACGCCTGCATCCAGGTGCAGGGCTCCGGTCGGCGCCTGGAAGATCGCGCCGCTGCCCAGCAGCGGGACGCGCACGGTCGTGGCAACCGCCACGGCGGCTGTCACCGGGATGAAGCTGCGTGGACGCCACTCGAACAGCAACAGCTCCACCGCGAGCAGCACCGCCGCCAGCGGCGTGTTGAACGTCGCCGCCATGCCCGCCGCGGCGCCTGCCACGAGCAGCGTCTTTCGCTCGTCGGCGGTCAGGTGCAGGAACTGCGCGCAGATCGACCCGAACGCGCCGCCCGTCATGATGATCGGCCCCTCCGCCCCGAAGGGGCCACCCGTGCCGATGGCGATCGCCGAGGAGATCGGCTTGAGCAGCGCCACGCGCGGCTGCACCTTGCTGCCCGCCGTGAGGATCGACTCGATCGCCTCCGGGATGCCGTGGCCGCGGATCTTCTCCGAGCCGAAGCGCGCCATCAAACCGATCGCCAGGCCGCCGAGGATCGGGGCGGCGACGATCAGCGCGAAGGTGTGATGTGACCCGGGCGCCACCAGCTTGGTGGCCACGCGCTGGTAGAAGACGAGGTTGGTGATCAGGCCGATCAGGCGCAGCAGCGCCCACGCCACGCACGCGCTGAGTGCTCCAAGCGGCGCCGCCAACGCGGCGATCACGAGCACCCGCCTGCTGGTGGAGAAGTCGCCCAGGTGGCGCAATTGCGCGGTTCGCGTGCCGTTCACCCGCGCAAGATATAGAAGTCGGCTAGATGATTGATTCCACGCTTTCAGGCGCTGTAGTTGACGAGCGCGCGGCTGGGGCGGCCGAGTTGGTGGTTGAGGCTGATGGCGGCGGCGAGGGTGAGCAGGCGTTGCAGGATGCGC
>JBQCGU010000039.1:0-12260 GCA_051955355.1 Solirubrobacteraceae bacterium
GGCAGCAGGGTCGAAGTCGGCGGTGCTAACTGGCATCGCCGACCTTAGGGGGCCTCGATGGACGCCGACCTCGACCTGCTGCTCATTGCCGTTTACGTGACGGCTGACGATCTCCTGCCTGACCGGACGAAGAACGCCAAGGCTTTGCCGGCAGCCGAAGCAGAAGGCCAGAGAGCCTGGCAGACGGGCCTTCGAACAGCCCCGGGGGGCGAGTGGGAAACATGATCCCACGGATGCTTGACAGCCGGCTAAGCTAACGCTAGCTTTATGGCTAGATCCACTGATTGGATCTCCATGAAGTCATACGGGTCGGGCCATAGCGCTCTCTGACCGTATAAGTACGGGTGCACGGTCCGGTCATATCCAGAGCCTCGGTAAGGGGCCGAGATCAACTATGCCTCAGCCGGGGGAAAGGTAAATAACAGACATGAGAAATGTAAAGGTGCTTTGTGCCGCGTTTCTTGCAGTACTTGCATTCGGTGCAGTCTCCGCCGCTGGAGCGAACGCCTCTGAATGGTTAGAAAGCGGCGCTAAAATGGGAGCTGCGGGAGCCGCCACTACCTCAGGTAGTTGGACGCTTGTAGGAAAATCGTTCTTTGGGTTCGTCACCACCGAAGTCACTTGTACGGGTGCGTTACTAGGAACAGTTGGAACAGGCGCGAAAGACGAAGTAACCTTAGTTGAAGACAACAAAGGCCACAAAGGCGGCAACGGGACCAAACTTGAATGCGTAGTCAGCTCGGTCAACCCGGGCGGATGTAAAGCAGGCGAAACGGCTGTAGTGGAACCGACGCACATGCCATGGCCGTCTACACTGACCAAAGGTACCAAATTCCCCACAGATACGTTTACAGGGACGGGGGGCGAACCGGGCTTCACGGTTAGCTGCAACGGACACACGAACACCTGCGTTGGTAAAGTTGTATCGCAAGAATTGAAAAATAATGCCAATGGTACGGTGTCCGGAGAAGTATCGAAATCAAAATCCGAATCATGCACCGAAGGCGGTTCGTCGGCCGAAGTAAACGCCAGTGGCACTACGTCGTTGAACAACGGAAAAGAATTGAGTGTTCTAAACTAAACAAGATGGGTATATTGAGTGTAGATAGACCCAAGTAGGGAAACCTAGGTAGTAAGATGTTCGATAGTCGGGCGGACGCTCAGCCGCCCGACTATCGTCGTCCGTCCATGGAGAAGACATATGGCTATGCGTGCGGTATCAGCGGTGGCTATTGATCATACTCCGCAGTTGAGGCCTAGTCGTGGGCCGAAGTTCACACCCGTTAGGGGAGGAATGTAAGAGATGCATCGCATACGCATACAATTGAACGCAACGACGATTGTGGCTATTGCTGCTCTAGTCTTTGCGATGGCGGGTGGGGCCGTAGCGGCCTCAAGCAAAAAGCCCAAGAGCCGGAAATCATCTGGCGTAGTGATCACGTCAACAAAACAAATCAGTTCAAAGGTTTTGAAGCAGCTCAAAGGTGCGCTCGGTCCAGCTGGGCCGGAAGGCAAGCTCGGTCCAGCCGGTAAAGATGGGGTGAACGGCAAAGACGGCCTGAACGGCCTGCCAGGCAAAGACGGTACGAATGGAAGCGCCGGGACCGACGGTAAGAGCGTGACTGTCAGTGGCACCGCGGGAGGCTGCGGCAGCGCTGGCGGAGTCACCGTCGAAGTAGAAGGCTCGGGGACACCGCATGAAGTCTGTAACGGACAGACTGGTTACACCGATGTTCTCCCTTCTGGTAAATCGGAGTACGGTCACTGGGTGATCAGTCATTTTGCACAGGCTGGTGAAGGCAGCTTTGCGATTGTATCCTTTCCAATACCATTGCCCGGACCGGTGGCAGCGCATGTCATCTACCTTGGAGAAGGTGAAGGCGAAGCCACGCCAAGCGCCGCGATAACCTCTGGCGAATGTAAAGGTACATATAAGGCTCCGGGCGCAAAGGCAGGGAATTTCTGCCTGTTTGAACAACGCTCCAGAAACATGAACAAATTCTATCCTGTGTTTGATCTAGAAGAAGAAGCAGAAGCCGATCGGTACGGAACCTCGATTAGGGCCAACGCTACTGCCGAAGGACGCGCTGAAGTCATAGGATCATGGGCCGTGACCGCTGAATAGGCAAGGTGATTGCCTGAAAGATGCGAGCACCATCTCTCCGGCGCTATGGTGGCAGACCGGAGAGATGGTATGTTCGTCAAGATGCACTGGTATAGCCTTTCCTAGTAGCGAGATGATTGATGGCACATAAAAAGAATGCCCCGCAGTCGATGTCGAAGCTAGGCAGACGTCTAGCGCTTCGCGTGATCCTCTTTCTGTTTCTCGCCAGCATGAATGGGGTCTTGGGCAAAGATGGCGAGGGTAAAAGCAGGGGGCGATCGCACGACAACAGCGCCTCTGTGGGTGACACTCTGGTAAGATGGGCATCGGGCGGCGTCAGAGTCGAAATAGAGGGACCGGATTTGGCGGAAGCACACCTGATCTGCACGGGGGAAGGCGAAGAAGAAATTGCGCCTAATCGGGCCGTGGCCGAAAGCAAAAGACACAAGCCACACAAGACGTCGTGCGTTGGCAGCGTAGTACGGACTTTTTCAGGCATAAGAGAAGGTGTCGAAGCCAGGCAAACCTCGATCGGTCCGCTGAATAAGCAAGGCGGCCATCGCCTGATGCATACAAACACCGTATCGTCGGTTGCCAGCAGTGACGTTGAAGACGCACCTCGCTTTCTCGACGAACACCGACGCCATGGAACTCAGCACGTCGGTCTAGTAGAGAGATAATGAATGGCACATCAAGAAAGCACACACAATGCACCGCCGACGCTCGGCCGCTGTCAGGCGCGTCGCGCAACCCTCATTTCGCTACATGTGTGCGCGGCCGTGCTCGTACTAAGCATGGCCGTTGCCTCGACGACGTTTGCGGCGGTGCCCGAAATTGACCGCCCATGGGCTACCGGTGTCACGGCCGAAAGCACAACCTTGAGCGGCGAGATAAGTCCGCACGAAAGCACTGAATATCGGGTTGAATACGGCCTCACCGCGTCCTATGGAACCGTGGCCGCTGAAGGAACGCTCGCTGCGGGCGAAGGCTTCGTCTTGGTGAGCCGTCACATTCAAGGTTTGCTGTCAGCATCTACTTATCACTACAGGATAGTGGCTCGTAATCAATCTGGCGTGATCGCAAGCGAAGATCGTACGTTTACCACATGGTCACCCCGGACCGGCAACGTGCTGGCCGATGGACGTGAGTGGGAGCTCGTGTCGCCCGCGAATAAACATGGCGCACTTATTGAAGATGGTGAAGGGGCCTATGACATTCAGGCCGCTGCCGACGGTCATGGCATCGCTTATGTTGCGAATGAACCTGTGACGGAACACGTCGAAGGCCGACCGTGGTCATTCCAAGAGGTGCTTTCGCAGAGAACGTTCACTGACTGGACTTCAGAAGAAGTGGGGGTACCGGCAGCCTTGCTTCCGGAAACCACAGCGGCACTGCTGGGCAAACAGTCGACGTTGCCGCCTATGCAGTTCTCTATCGATCTGTCTCGTGCGACGATCTCGCCCGGGGCTATGACGCCTCCTCTATCAAGCGAAGCCACCGAAAGAACCTTGTACCTGCGGAACAACAGTGTTTGCCCAGGCGATCCACAGGTGTGCTATGTCCCGCTAGTCTCTCCGTCAAACGTTCCATCAGGGACGATTTTTGGGAGCGAAGACGAGAGCATGTTATTCAGGGCCGCCACTACCGATCTCAGCCACGTGGTTTTCGAAGACCCCGCTGCGTTGACCCCCGAAGCATACAAATATCCGCTCATGTGTGAAGTCTGTCAAACACTTGAGAACTTGTACGAGTGGAATAGCGGCAAGCTCGAGCTTGTCAATGTCTTCGGTTCGGGTGCCGGGCGTATACCGTCACCGGAAGGGGAGCATGCGTTCATCGGCGGCCCGAATCGCGAAACAGTCGCGCATGCTGTGTCTGCCAATGGTGATCGGATCGTGTGGAGCTACAAGCCCTCGAACACCGAAACGCTGTTTGAGATCCGCGACATGGTTGAAGAAAGGACTCTTCAGATAGGCGGCCGTCATGCGATGTTTCAGACGATGAATGCCAGTGGGTCGCGGATCTTCTACTTGGAAAACGGCGACCTTCACGTGCTCGACTTCGAAACCGGGCAGCAGACCGACATCACGCCCAACCACGGTCCCGGCGAAGTGAGCGCGCGAGTCCTGAACGCGGTCATAGGCGTCGGCGAAGATGGCAAAGAGGCATACTTCGTGTCCAAGGGCGTGCTGACAAATGGAGCGTTGGCCGGCGAAGCCAACCTCTACATTGCCCGGGAAGAAGGCGGACGGTGGAAGCTCACGCTGATAGCCAAGCTTTCTCCCCAGGACGAAAAAGATTGGTTTGGGGAAAGCGCGATCACGAGCGGTAACGATCCTTCGTTAGTTGCGTCTCGTGTTTCGCCCAACGGTCGTTTCGTGACGTTCATGTCGGACCGCCCGCTCACCGGCTACGACAATGTCGACGCTACCAGCGGGCAAGTCGACGAGGAGGTGTATCTCTACGACTCTGTTTCGGGGAGGTTGTCCTGCGTTTCGTGCAATCCAACCGGCGAGCGACCCACGGGTGTTTTCTACAGTGGACAGGGACCGCTCGTTGACAAGCCCGACGTTTGGCAAAACCATTGGATCGCAGCCAACATCCCTGGCTGGAACAAGGTGGAAGGCACCATCTCGACCTACCAGCCCCGCTACCTGCTCGACAGCGGTCGCATGTTCTTCAACAGCTCCGACGCGCTGGTGGCGCAGGACACCAACAACACGGAGGACGTGTACGAGTATGAGCCGGTCGGCGTGGGGGATTGCAGCGTCTCGGCACCGGCGTACAGCGAACGTGACGGGGGTTGCATCAGCCTCGTCTCCTCAGGCACCTCGTCGGCGGAATCCGCGTTCTACGACGCAAGCGAAAGCGGCGACGATGCGTTCTTTGTGACGAGCGCGAAACTGGCGCCTGCCGACCGCGACATCAGCTTCGACGTCTATGACGCTCACGTCTGCTCCGCCGCCGTGCCCTGCTTGACCAGCGGTGCGGGCTCGCTGCCGCCGTGCTCGACCGCCGAAGCGTGCCGCTCGGCGCCCGCGGCTCAACCGGAAACGTTCGGTCCTCCGCCAAGCGTGACGTTCTCAGGCTCGGGCAACGTTCCGACGTCGTTCTCCAAACCTGCTGCGAGCCCTGGCTCGTCCTCGACACGGCTGGCGCGGGCGCGCAAGCAGTGCAGGAAACGCTACCCCCATCAGCGCAGCAAGCGCTTGCGCTGCGAACGGGCGGCAGTCAAGCGCTATGGCCGCAAGCCTGCCCACAAGGCGCAAGCGACCTCGAGGGGGCACCGATGAGCGCGACACGATCGACGGGCAGGGTCGCCCTTGCCGTGACGATGGTATTGCTGATCGCCGGGCTTCTCTCGAGCACGACGCTCGTGACCGGCGCATCTGCGGTCGGGACGTGTGTGTCGTGCCGCCCTTGGTGGCATTTGCACACGATCTCGGCGCCCGCCGAAAAGGCTGGTGGCGAAAGTGAGATCGTGGTGGAAGCCACGAATCTCGGTGACCGCGCAGCCGATGGTCGCACGAGCCCGCTGATCGTGACCGACAATCTTCCTGCCGGCGTGGAACCGCTGACCGTGTACGGCGAAGGCGGGGGCGGGGAATCCGGGAATCGGGAAGAGCGCGAACACAGTCATTGCTCGATCGCCCTCCAAACCGTCAGGTGTGTATACGAATGGCCTCTGATGCCGTATGAACACTTGAGCGTGTCGATCCCGGTCAAGTTCACTTCGGGTCACGGCGACGACGTGAACGAAGTCACCGTCAGCGGCGGCGGGGCGGCGCCCGATGCCTCGCATCGCCATCTCACCCTCGAAGACCCTCAGTCGTTCGGCATTCAGAATTTCGAAATCGCGCCTGAAGAAGAGGGCGGGGCACCGGACACCCAGGCCGGTTCGCATCCCTTCCAGATGACCACCTCGCTCGGCCTGAACGCACACACCACCTCGTTCATCAGCAAAACGGGGGAACACCTGCTCGAAGCGCTGCCGAATGCGCTCGGCAAGGACCTGCAGTTTCAGCTGCCCTCGGGTATCGTCGGCAATCCGGACGCGATCCCGAAGTGCAACATCTACGTGTTCACGCAGGAGGCGGGCAAGGTGCCGGGCTTCAAATGCCCCGCGGACACGATCATGGGCGTCGCGACGTCGGTCGTCAACACGCTCGGCGTAAACGGCACGCCCCACGTTCCCGGAACCGACACCTCGCCGATCTACAACCTGGAACCGTCGATCGGGGAGCCGGCGCGGTTCGGTTTCGCGACCTCCTCTCCCGTGGGTGTCGTGATCGACGCCTCCGTCCGCACCGGTGGCGACTACGGCGTCACGGTGAGTGTGCGCAACATCACTCAGCTGGTGGCTTTCGTCGGCAGCCAGGTGACCTTCTGGGGAGCGCCGTCGGACAAACGGCACGACACTCAACGCAGCACGGACTGCCTGGTGGGCCACTCCGCCGAAAGGTATGTCAACAGCGGGGAAGAAGCCGCCTGCCCGCTTCCCGAACAGGAGCAGCCGTTCCTGATCATGCCGACGTCGTGCTCGGCGCCCGCGGAAGCGACGGTCGAAGGCGACTCGTGGTCGGAACCGGGCGTCACCAAGAGCATGTCCTACACGTTCCAGAACCCCGAAGGCGAACCGTTCCGCTTCGATGGGTGCGACCGCTTGAACTTCGAACCGTCGATCTCCGTCAAGCCCGACGGCGAACAGGCGAGCACGCCCACCGGTTTGTCGGTTGACGTCCACGTTCCCCAGGATGCGGGTTTGAACCCCGTGGGGCTGGCCGAGTCGGCTGTCAAGAGCATCACGGTCGCGTTGCCCGAAGGCATGTCCGTCAGCCCTGCCGGCGCCGGCGGGCTCGAAGCGTGCTCCGAACAGCAGATCGCGCTGCACACAGCCGGCAACCCGTCGTGTCCGCCGGCGTCGAAGATAGCCACCGTCAAGATCCACTCGCCGCTGATCGAACACGATCTGGAAGGGGCGGTGTATCTGGCGGCGCAGAACGCCAACCCGTTCGGCAGCCTGCTCGCGATGTACCTCGTCGCCGAAGACCCGTTCTCCGGGGTGCTGGTCAAGCTCGCCGGCCAGGTGAAGCTCGACGAACGCACAGGTCAGCTCACGACCACCTTCAACAGTCCGGAGCTTCCCTTCGAAGACGCCGAACTGCACTTCTTCGGAGGCTCGAGGGCGCCGCTCACCACCCCGGCGCTGTGCGGCTCGTACTCCACCGCCGCATCGCTCACACCATGGTCGGGCAACCCGCCTGCGAGCGTGGGCTCAGCACCGTTCCAGATCACCTCCGGGCCGAATGGCGGCGAATGCCGCAACCCGCTCCCGTTCGCTCCCGCGTTGACCGCCGGCAGCCTGAACCTGCAAGCCGGTGGGTTCACGCCGTTCACGATGACGATGAGCCGCGAAGACGGCAACCAGAACCTCGACGCGATTCGCCTGACGCTGCCCTCCGGGCTGATCGGCAGCCTGTCGGGCGTGAAGCTGTGCGGCGAAGCCGAAGCCGACGCCGGCACGTGCGGGCTTGAAAGCCTGATCGGGCACACGACCGTGAGCGTCGGCCTTGGGCCGGACCCCTACACCGTCACCGGCGGGCAGGTGTTCATCACCGGCCCCTATCAGGGCGCCCCGTACGGGCTTTCGATCGTCAACCCCGCGAAGGCCGGGCCGTTCGACCTGGGTCACGTCGTGGTGAGAGCCAAGATCGAAGTCGACCCGTTGACCGCAGCGCTCACCGTGACCAGCGACAGCAGCGGCCCATACGCGATCCCGCAGATGATCGACGGCATACCGCTGCAAATCAAGCACGTCAACGTGACGATCGACCGGCCAGGGTTCACGTTCAACCCCACGAACTGCTCGAAGCTCGCCATCGGCGCAAGCCTCACCAGCAGTCAGGGCGCCACGAGCACGCTCGACGTGCCGTTCCAAGTCGCCAACTGCGCGACGCTGCGCTTCGCGCCGAAGTTCAGCGTGTCCACGTCCGGGCGCACGTCGCGTCGCAACGGGGCGAGCCTGAACGTCAAGCTCTCATACCCAAAGGCGCCCTTCGGCACCCAGGCGAACGTCCGCTACGTGAAGGTGAGCCTGCCGCGACAGCTCCCGTCACGCCTGAGCACTCTGCAGAAAGCATGTCCGGACACGACGTTCGACGCCAACCCGGCAGCCTGCCCGCCGGCTTCGCGGGTGGGGACCGCGCGGGCGCTCACGCCCGTAATCCCGGTGCCGCTCACCGGCCCCGCCTACTTCGTGTCACACGGTGGAGCGAAATTCCCCGAACTGATCGTCGTGCTGTCCGGCTACGGCACCACCGTGCAGCTGCACGGCACGACGTTCATCAGCAAAGGGATAACGACCTCCACCTTCGGCGCCATCCCCGACGTGCCCGTCGGCAGCTTCGAACTCAAACTGCCGCAAGGCCCCAACTCCGCCCTGGCGGCAACCGGCAATCTCTGCCGCATCGGCCTCAAGCTCCCGGTCAAGTTCATCGCACAGAACGGCAGGGGTTTGCAGAGGACGGTCAAGATCGCAGCCAGCGGCTGCCCCAAGGCCAAGCGCAAGCGTTCGGCAAGAAAACGGCGATGAGCCGCTCAGCGCTCGTCTCCGCTGCCCGACAGCACGCCGCGCCGCTGACGGGATAGGAGCTTCTCCAGGTTCTGCTCGGCGATCCGGTCGAGGTCGAGGCCGAGCTCGGAGGCGAGCTGAGCGACATACCACAGGACGTCGCCCAGCTCCTTGGACATCGCAGCCCTGCGCTGCTCGCTCACCGTCCCGCCGTCGTCGCGGATCGCCTTCTTGGCGTGCTCCGCCACCTCGCCCGCCTCGCCCGCCAATCCGAGCGCGGGGTAGGCGAGCCACGCCTCGCGAGGGTACTCGGCGGTGCGACGGGACTGGCGCTGATACTCGGAGAGCTCCATGGGTGGATCCTACGCCGCCGGCACGCCGGCGGCTCGCCGGGCGCTGTTGTGCGCCGCACGCTCGAGCGAGTCCTCGAGCGGTGCGAGCTCGCCGGGGGGGGATGCCGAGCGCGGTGGCGATCAACCAGTCGGCGAACCAGGCGTTCTTCGGCAGCAGCGGACCGTGAAGATAGGTGCCGATCACGTTGCGCGTGCGCGCTCCCTCGCTGCCGCTGCGCCCGTCGTTGCCGTGTCCTTTGAGCACTCGACCGAGCGGCGTGGTGTCCACGCCAAGGTGTGTGCGCCCGCCGTGGTTCTCGAACCCGGCGAGCACTTGCGCAGGCTCCTGGCGGGTGTCGGGCGCGTCGAGCGTCACCTCGATCGCCACGTTGCCGATCAGCCGGGGGCCGGGCTCGCGCACGGTTCGCAGGTCGAGCAGCCCCACGCCTGGCATGTCATCGCCGTCGAGCGCGTAGGAGTGGCCGAGCAGCTGGTAGCCGCCGCACACGCCCAGGATCACAGCGTCGCGACCGGCTGCCCGGTGCAGGCCGGCGCGCTTGTGCTCGACGAGGTCCTCGGCGCACATCCGCTGATCGCGATCCTGCCCGCCGCCCATGTAGTAGAGATCGTGCGCGTCTCCGTCGAGCGGCTCGCCCAGCCCGCTCGAGCTCAGCTGAAAGCCGATGTCGCGCCAAGCGCAGCGGCGCTCGAGCACCATCAGGTTGCCGCGGTCGGCGTAGATGTTCATCAGGTCTGGGTAGAGCGCGCACACGCGCAACGTCAACCCCACGAGCTGCGCGCATCCCCGCGCTCGACGAGCAGCTCGCGCAGGGCGAGCATGGCGGTGTATGTGGGGAGCGCATACAGCGGCCCGCCGCCGTCGCGGTCAACATCGCCGGTTGCGGCGGCGCTCAGCGCGACGCGCAGATCCGGCTCCACCTCGATCGCCCGCTGGTCGACGCCCGCGTACTTCAGGCGCAGCGCGAGCTCGGGCGCGCGGGTGCCGGCACACGTCACCTTGCGCACACGCCCGGCGAGCAGCTCGAAGTCGGCGTCCCAGATCCACGACACGTCGCGCCCATCGGCGATCTGGTCGTTGAGCACCCCGAGCACGTCGTGCTGCCCGGGCTCGAGCGCCAGCGTGCGCAGCACCTCGTTGGCGCCCGCCGGGTTCTTGACGAGCAGGATGCGCATCTCGCGCCCATCCACACGCACCGTCTCGGCGCGTCCGAACGCCGCCCGGGCGCCCTGCAGGCCCTCGACGACGTCCTCGAGCGCCACGCCGAGCGCCACGCCGAGCGCGGCGGCGGCGAGCGCGTTGTAGACGTTGTACAGGCCCGGCAGCCCGAGGCGCACCTCGGCGTCGCCCTGCGGGGTGGTGAGGCGAAAGCGCGCTCCGCGAACGCCTTCGAGCTTCACTGCGCTCGCATGCACCGAGGGGGAGGGGCGCTCCTGCCCGCACGACGGGCAGCGGTAGCAGCCGAGGTGGCCGAGGTAAACCACCGCGAACTCATACGGCGCCCCGCAGCGGCGGCAGTGCTTGGCGTCGGCGGCGTGCGACATGCCGTCGAGCGCCAGCGAGCGGTCTTCGACGCCGAAGTAGATCACCCGCTCGCGCCCGCGCCCAAGGTCGGCGATCATGGCGTCGTCGGCGTTGCACACGAGCGTCGCCTCCAGCCCGGCGCCTTCGCGCACGGCGTGCGCCCAGCGCTCGGCGATCGTGTCGAGCTCGCCGTAGCGGTCGAGCTGGTCGCGAAACAGGTTGCCGAGCACGATCGCCCGCGGATGCAGCTGCTCTACAAGACCGCCAAGCCAGAACTCATCCACCTCGAAAAGACCGAGCTCCCCGGCGATCGCGCGCCCGTGCCGGGTGGCGGCGAGCAGGGTGGAGGCGACGCCGCCAGCCATGTTGGCGCCGGCCTGGTTGTGCACGAGTCCGAATCCCGCCCGTTCGAGGATGCCGGACGCCATCGTGGCGGTGGTGGTCTTGCCGTTGGTGGCTGACACGACAACGCTGCCCTGCGGCAGCCGCTCGGCAAGCTTGGCGATCGCGTCGGGGTCCAGGCGCAGGAGCAGCTTGCCGGGCAGGCTCGTGCCGCCACCGCCGCGCAGGCGGGAGGCTGCCGCGAGTGCGCGAGCGAGCGCGAGCTTGACGCCCAGTCCCGCGCTCACGGCGCAGGCGCTCCCACGAACGGATCGGCGCCGGGGCGGTGCTCCGGGACGAGCACGCGCACCGCGCCCGGCAGCGCTCGCACGCGCACGGGCAGCTCGGCGATGGGGTCGCCGTCGGCGTACATCGCAAACCGCCGCTCGGCGCCGATCGCAACCTCGCGCGCTCGGAACATCCTCACGCACGGGTCGTGCACGTGGGTGCCTTTGAACACGCGCGGCAGGATGCGCGTCAGGAACCGCAGCTTGCTCACGCTTTCGAGCACCATCACGTCGAGCAACCCGTCGTCGAGCAGCGCATCCGGCGCGGCGCGCATGCCGCCGCCGTAGGTCTTCGAGTTGCACGCGCCCACCGTGTACCCGACGAACGTGTGCCGCTCGCCGGGCGGGTCGAGCTCGATGTCGAAGCGCACCGGCTTCCACGCGAGCAGCGCTCGCAGCGCCCCGTAGGCGTACACGAGGTTGCCGAGCCGCGACGGCGCCTGGTTGGCGATGCGGTTGGCGTCGCTGTCGAACCCCACCGACGCGATGCCCACGAACGCGCGACCGCCGACCTCTCCCAGGTCGAGCAGGTGGGGCACTCCGTTGGCGATCGTCGCACACGCCTGCACGGGGTTCTGGGATATGCCGAGCACGCGCGCCAGGTCGTTGCCGCGTCCGCCGGGGAGCACGCCGAGCAGGGCATCGGGGAAGCGCCTCAACACGTCCGCCACGGCGCCCACCATGCCGTCGCCGCTCAAGCACACCACCGCCTCACCCGCTTCGGCGGCGGCGCACGCCAGCTCGCGCGCGTGATCCAGATCGCGCGTTTGCACGCTGCGCACACTCAAACCGTGCCCTTCGAGCGCCCGCACCACGGCGTCCAGCGCCCGGCCCGCGCGCCCCCCGCCGGCGGACGGGTTCACGATCAGGCATACAGGAGCGCTCACCGGGCAAGCCTATTCCCATCCTCATACCGACCGGCGCATGCGCCGGTCGCCGCGGGGGGCGGTCCCACCGCCGGGCCCCCCCCCCGGGCGGCCGCGGGCGGCGCCGCGAGGGGGTGTAGGGGGAGTGCACAAACCAAGTTAAAGAAGACGGCCGG
>JBQCGU010000040.1:0-58682 GCA_051955355.1 Solirubrobacteraceae bacterium
GGCTGATCTTGTGGAGGATCGGTCGCTTCACGCGGGCGTCCGCGAGGCCCTCGCGGATCGCCGCCACGACTCCGCGCAGCAGCTCCGGGCTCTGCAGATCGCGCAGCCCCGGCGTGTTCGGCGAGCTGACGTTCACCGCCACGTAGTCCGCAAAGGGCGCAGTCGCTCTCACCGTGGCGCGATAGTCCTCCGTCGCCTGCTCGAGCGGCGTCAGCTTGCTCTTGCCGACGTTCACTCCCACGATCGTCTCGCCCCTGCGCTCGCGCAGGCGCTCGGTCACCGCATGTGCGCCGGGGTTGGGGAAGCCCATCCTGTTGAGCAGCGCCCGCCTTTGCGGGATGCGAAACACCCGCGGGCGATCGTTTCCGTCCTGTGGGAGCGCGGTCACCGTGCCCACCTCCACGAACCCGAAGCCGAGCGCTCCAAGCGCTTCGAACCAGCTTGCGTCCTTGTCCACTCCCGCCGCCACGCCGAGCGGGCTCGAGAATGTCAGGCCGAGTGCCTGCACACGCAGGCACGGATCGGGTCGACCTGTCAACGCGCGCAGGGCTCCTCGCCCGCCCGGGATCGCGGTCAGCGCGCGCAGCATTCCCGCCGCCAGCCGGTGTGCCCTCTCGGGGTCGAGGCGTCGCAGGAAGAGGTGGAAGATCAGACGGTAGATCCACACACCCTATTGCTGGCCCGCCGGCGCATACGCCGAGCAGTTAGCATGGCGCGCCTCTTGTCTCGCGTGTCTGTATCCGACCTCAAACACCACATCGGAGAAACCGTCCGTGTACGCGGATGGGTGCACGCGATCCGCGACCAGAAGCGCGTCCAGTTCGTCGTCCTGCGCGATGAAACCGGCATGGCGCAGCTCGTGCTCTCCAAGGACGACACGCCGAGCGAGCTGAACGAGCGCATCTCCGCGCTCACTCCGGAGTCCGCCGTCACGGTCAGCGGGCTCGTCGTCGCCGACGAGCGCGTGAAGCTCGGCGGCTTGGAGGTGCAGCTGGAGGATCTGAGCGTGGACTCGCTCGCCGAGCCCGAACTGCCCGTCACCGCCGAGTCGGCGCTGGACAAGCGCATCGACTGGCGCTATCTCGACCTGCGCCGTCCCGACCGCCGGCTGATCTTCGACGTGCAATCCACGGTCGAGCACGCCATGCGCGAGCACTGGCGCGAGCAGGGGTTCGTCGAGATCCACACCCCCAAGATGATGGGCTCCGCCTCGGAGTCGGGCGCCGAGCTGTTCAAGGTGGAGTACTTCGACCGCACCGCCTACCTCGCCCAGTCGCCGCAGTTCTACAAGCAGATGGCGATGGCTGGAGGCTTTGGCAAGGTGTTCGAGATCGGGCCGGTGTTCCGCGCCAACCCGTCGTTCACCTCACGCCACGACACGGAGTTCACGAGCGTCGACGTGGAGATATCGTGGATCGACTCCCACGAGGACGTGATGGCGTTCGAGGAGCGCTGGCTCGCCCACGTCTTCACGCGCGTGGTGGAGCAGCATGGCGAGCAGATCGCCCAGACGTTCGACACCCGCCTCACCGTGCCCGACGTTCCCTTCCCGCGCATACCGCTCGCCGACGCCAAGCGGATGCTCGCCGAGCACGGCCACGAGCCGCCTGGAGCCGGCCACGACCTCGATCCGCCGTCAGAGCGCGCGCTGTCGGCGATCGTCGCCGATGAGATGGGCAGCGAGTTCGTGTTCGTCACCGACTACCCGGTTGAGGTGCGGCCCTTCTACCACATGCGCTACGAAGACCGCCCAGGGATAACCAAGAGCTTCGACCTGCTCTGGCGCGGCATCGAGATCACAACGGGCGCCCAGCGGGAGCACCGCTACGAGCAGCTGCTCGCTCAGGCGGACGAAAAGAACGTCGACACCGGCCCCATCCAGTACTACCTCGATTTCTTCCGCTTCGGCGCGCCTCCGCACGGCGGCTTCGGCTTCGGCCTCACGCGGCTTCTGATGCAGATGCTCGGTCAAGACAACGTCCGCGAGGTCACGTTCTTGTATCGAGGACCCAACCGCCTCGAGCCGTAGGACGCAGCGCTGCCGCCGGCAGCTCGCGCGTGGCCTTCCGGCGGTCCCGGCGTCGGCTCGACAGCTCGCGCAGCCAGCGAGCCTCGACGATCGCGCGATCTCGAGCGACTCGCAGCCGCGCGCTCGTGGATGGGGGCCTACGCGGCAAGCGCCGACTCCCGGCTTTCCTCGTCGGGGCGCAGCCCCTGCAGTTCGACTTCCAGCGGCGCGTGGTTTGAGGGACGGCGGCCCTGCCTGTATTCGTGCTTGACCTCACAGCGGGTGATGTGCGCCGCCAACCCGCTCGACGCCAGCGCCAAATCGATCCGCAGGCCGTAGTCGCGTGCGTAGTGGCCGCCGCGCTGATCCCAGCACGTGAAGCCGCGATCGTCGGGGTGCAGGTTGCGGTACACGTCGACGAGGTCGCCCTCGTGCAGGATGTTCACGAGGTCCTCACGCTCGGTCGGCGCCGTGTGCGTGGTGCCCTCCAGCCAGCTCGGCTCATACACGTCCTCGTCGGTGGGCGCCACGTTGAAGTCGCCTGCGATCAGCATCGGCACGGACTGCTCGGCGCCTGCCTGGTTGGCCACCGCCCGCAGGAACGCCAGCTTGCCCGAGTCGTCGACTTCCTCGCGTGTCGGCCCCGCCGGCACATACACCGTGCCGATCGTCAAGCCCTCGCATGTCGTCGCCAGCCAGCGTCCTTCCGCCATGCCGTGGCTGTGGTCAAGGGCTGCGCCTCGCCGTGTGACGATGTGATCGGATCGAATCAGGATCGCGACGCCGCCATGCTTGCGGCCGGGGCTGTGCTGGGCGTGGTAGCCGAGCTCTTCCAAGCGGCTGTGCGGGAAGTGACGGTAGGGGCAGCGCGTCTCCTGCAGGCACACGACATCCGGACGCTCGCGACGCAGCATTTCGGCGATCCGCGGCATGCGGGCGCGGATGCCGTTCACGTTCCAGCTGATGATCCTGAGTCGTGTGTCGCTTGTCATACGAGCTTTCCCCTGTCGTTTGAAAACCGTCTGCTACGCAATGTCTGGAACTGGTCGCTACACAATGCCGGGAACTGGGTCTTACACAATCGGAGAGTAAGGCTCGCGAACGGGGGCGTCTAGGTGCTGGTTGGCCAAACCGGTTGACATGCGTTTAGACATCGCGGCACATCGCCGTCCAGTGCCCGGAGCGTTGCGTCCGGGCTGCGCTCTACCTTCACGCCATGCTCGTCAACGAGCTCCAAGACGGCGCCGACATCGATCAGGTCCTGCTGGTGCGGGCCGCTGAGCGCCGGGCGCGGCGCGACGGGGGCGACTACCTGCGCCTGCAGCTCGCCGATCGCACGGGTGCAGTCGTCGCCATGGTGTGGGACGACATCGCGCGCGTCGAATCGATCGCGCCCGCCGGCGCTCCCATCCATGTCAGCGGACGCTACGCGGTGCATCCGCGCTTCGGGCCACAGATAAACATCCGCTCGCTCTCCGAACCCCAGCCGGGCAGCTTTTCGATGGACGATCTGCTCGACGGGCCGCCGCGCGGAGCCGATCAGATGGAGCAGGACCTGCGCGAGCTGATCGCCACGATCCGTCAGCCGCACCTGGCGACTCTGCTCGAGCGCGTGTTCGGGACCGACTCCGATCTGTGGGCGCTCTACCGCAGCGCCCCCGCCGCCAAGTACTACCACCAGGCCTACCGCCACGGCCTGCTCGAGCACTGCTTGGGCGTCGCCCAGGCGGTGAGTGCCATCTCCGCGACGTTCGGGGGCATCGATCGCGATGTCGCCGTCACCGGCGCACTGCTCCACGACATCGGCAAGCTCGACGCCTACGGCGACGTGGATGGGGGAGAGAGGGTGTTCGACCTCACCGACCTCGGACGCCTGCACGGCGAGATACCGCTCGGCTACTACCGCATCCGGCGCCTGATCGAGGACATCGATGGGTTCCCACGCGAGCTCGAGTGGGCGGTCCTGCACATCATCCTCGCCCACCACGGGTCGCTCGAGCACGGCAGCCCGGTGGTGCCCTGCACGCGCGAGGCGACGCTCGTGCACATGATCGACAACCTTGGTGGGCGCCTCGGCAGCTTCGACCGCATCGAGAAGGAGCTTGCGCCGGGATCGCGCTGGTCGGGATTCGACCGCGGCATCGGTGCCGGGGCGTTCTTCGCCGGGCGTGAGCAGCCGGTTCTCGCCAGCGCACACCCGGCCCAGGATGGGGCGCACCCCGTCCCGGGCGGCGAGCGGCCAGCGCGCGAAGCCGCCTGAGCCTCGGCGCGCGCGAGCGGCCAAAAACCCGCAAATAGCGCGCGCTCCAGACGCCGGGACGGATCGCCTCGCCTGCGGCGTTTATCGTGGTGTCAGATGGCCAAGGACACCGAGAAGCTGATCCGCCAGCTGTCGCTCATCTCGTATCTCATGGCCGAGCGCCGACCGGTGACCGCGCTCGAGATCAGGCGCGACGTGGAGGGCTACAGCGGCATGAACGAGGATGCGTTCGCGCGCCGCTTCTACGCCGACCGCTCCGAGCTCGAGTCGCTGCACATCAAACTCGTCGTCGATCGTCCCGCCGACGGCGCCGCCGAGCAGGAGAACTACTCGCTGCGCCCCGAGCACTTCCACCTGCCGGCGGTCGAGTTCAGCGACGAAGAGCTTGCGGCGCTGCACACGGCGCTGCACCTGCTCGACGGGAAGTTCGCCTACGCCGAGCCGCTGCGCCTGGCGCTGCAGCAGATCACCTGGGGACGCCCGAGTCCGCTCGACGCCCCCGAGCAGCGATCGGTGGCGCTCGGCATCACCGCCTCCGCCGACGGACACGAGCTCTCCGCCCGCCTGGCGAAGATCGAGACTGCGATCTTCCGCAACAAGACCATCACGTTCGACTACTACACAATGGAGCGCGGCGAGGAGGACTCCCGGCGCGTAGACCCCTATCACCTGCTCTTCCAGGGGGGAGAGTTCTATTTGCTCGGCTACTCGCACGAGCGCGAGGCGATCCGCGTGTTTCGCCTCTCGCGCATCCGCGGCAAGGTGTCATACGCCACCAAGGCCGAGCACGACTTCAAGCGGCCAGCCGACTTCGACCCGCGCGAGTACGCCGGGCGCGCCGAGTGGCAGCTCGGAGGCGGCGGAGAGGCCCAGCAGGGCGTCGCCGAGGTGCTCGTCGGCGAGCGCATCGCCTGGCAGATCGAGCGCCACTTCGGCCGCTACGGGGAGATCCTGCCCGCGCGCGAGGGCGATCGCCTGTTCCGCACCTCCTACTCGAGTGCTCGCATGATCGTCTCGTGGGTGCTCGGCCTCGGCGAGAACGCCCAGCTGCTCGGCCCCCCCGAGCTCGTCGAGGAGCTCGAGCGCCGCCTTAGCCTGCTCGAGCAAAGGCACTCGGGCACGCTCGACCTGGCCCCGAGCGCTCCCCCCTCTGAGCCTGAGCCGGGTGCGGGCTCCGCCCGGGGTTCGCGGCGCGGCGAGCGCGAGGGTTCGGGCGAGGCGGCTATCCGTCCTGAGCGCTTCGCTCGCCTGGTCACGCTCGCCTCCATCCTGATCCAGGCGGGTCGAGCCGGTGAGCGCCTGAAGCTCGACGATCTCTGCCGCGATCTGCAGCTCACCGAGGAGGAGCTGCGCGAGGACATCAACGTGCTCAACGTCGTCAACTTCGGTGGAGGCTCCTACGTGCTCTACGCCGAAGTGCTCGACGACGAGCGCGAGATAGACGTCGACCCCGAGCCCTACAGCGACACGTTCGACCGTCCAGCCCGTCTGCTTCCGGTCGAGGCCAAGGCGCTCATCGCCGCGATCGACCTGATCGGCGAGCACATCCCCGAGGGCTCGCTCGCGTCTGCGCGCGAGAAGATCGTCGCCGCCCTCGGCGAGGACCCGATGGAGCAGGGGCTGCAGGTGGCGCACACGGCTGCCGATGACTCCGCGGTGGCGCGCACGCTCTCGCAGGCGATAGTCGAGCATCGGATCGTCGAGCTCGACTACTACAAGGAGAACGAGGACGAGTTCTCGCTGCGTCGTGTCGAGCCCTACGCGCTCACCAACGGACGCGAGGGCTGGTATCTGGCGTCCTACGACCCCTCCAAGGGGGAGATGCGTCACTTCCGCCTCGATCGCATCAAGCGCGTCCAGGTCACCGACGAGGCGTTCCAGCCGCGGGCAGAGGTCGACCCGGCTGCCGAGGTCGACGGATGGATGCGCACCGGCGAGGTGCAGGCGTCACGCAGCGCCCGTCTGTGGATCTCCCCCGAGCGAGCCCGCTGGGCGCGCGAGCGCCGGCGCGTCCTCGAGGAGCTGGCGGACGGCTCGACGGTGGTGCAGCTCAGCTTCGCCGGCGTCGACTGGCTCGTGCGCGAGGTGCTCAAGGAGGCCGGTGACGCAGCGGTGCTCGAGCCCTCCGACGCGCGCGAGGCGGTGCTCGCGGCGGTTGGCCGCCTGCGCATTGCTCACAGCCAGCGGCCCACTCTGGCTGGCGTTTCGTAGGCTTCTGGCTGGATGGAGTCGTTGAAGGGGTTGATCCACTCCGGAGGCAAGGGCACGCGCCTGCGTCCGATCACGCACACGAGCGCCAAGCAGCTCGTGCCGGTTGCCAACAAGCCGGTGCTGTTCTATGGGATCGAGGCGATGGCCCAGGCGGGCATCGAGCAGGTGGGGATCATCATCGCCCCCGAGACCGGGGATGAGATCAGGCAGGTTGTGGGCGACGGCGAGCGCTTCGGCGTGCACATCGAGTACATCGTCCAAGACGAGCCGCTCGGCCTTGCTCACGCGGTGCTCACAGCCGAGCCGTTCCTCGGCGACGACCCGTTCGTCATGTATCTCGGAGACAATCTGCTCCAGGGCGGCATATCCGACCTGGTGGCAGCGTTCCGCGAGCACGAGCCCGAAGCGCTGATCCTGCTCACGCCGGTGCCGGACCCGCAGAACTACGGGGTTGCCGAGCTTGCTCACGCCCCCGCCGGGGAGATAGGCAGCGTGGTGCGTCTGGTCGAGAAGCCCGCCGAGCCGGCCACCGACCTCGCGCTCGTGGGTGTCTACATGTTCACGAGCGCCATCCACGACGCCGCCCGCGCGATCGAGCCGTCCGGGCGCGGGGAGCTCGAGATCACCGACGCCATCCAGCACCTCGTCGACAGCGGATTGCGGGTCGAGCCGCACGTAGTGCGCGGTTGGTGGAAGGACACCGGACGCCTCGAGGACATGCTCGAGGCCAACCGGCTGATCCTCGACAACCTGACGTCCAGCATCGAGGGCGAGCTGGTGGACTCCCAAGTCGACGGGCGCGTCGTGATCGAGCCGGGGGCTGTGCTCGAGCGCACCACCGTCCGCGGGCCGGCGATCGTCGGCGCGGGTGCGCAGCTGCGCGACTGCTACATCGGCCCTTACACCGCCGTCGGCGCCGGGTGTCGCATCCAGAACGCCGAGGTCGAGCACTCGATCCTGCTCGAGCGCTCCTCGGTGTGCGACCTGGATGGCCGCATGGAGTCCTCGCTGCTCGGCCGCAACGTCACCGTGAGGCGCGGCAACCGCCAGCCGCGCGCATATCGCTTCATGGTGGGCGACAACTCCGACATCGCGATCCTCTAGCCGATGCGGCTGCTCGTCGCCGGGGCCGCCGGCATGCTCGGACAGGACGTCGCTCGCGCGGGCGAGCGCGCCGGTCACGAGCTGGTGCTTGTGTCTCATGCAGAGCTCGACATTCGCGACGCCGCCTCGATCGCCGACGCGTTCGACTCCGGCAAGCCCGACGCGGTGCTCAACTGCGCCGCCTGGACCGACGTCGACGGCGCCGAGGCCCATCGCGATCAGGCGCACGCCGTCAACGCACTCGGCGCCGGGCGCTTGGCGCGCGCCGCCGCACAGCACGGCGTCCCGCTCCTGCACGTATCCACCGACTACGTGTTCAGCGGCGACGCCCCGCTCGACGAGCAGGGAAGCCCGCGACCCTATGCGGAGTCGGACCCCACCGGGCCGCGCACGGTGTACGGGCAAACCAAGCTCGAAGGCGAGCAAGAGGTGTTGGCCGCCTCGCCCGAGCACACGGTCGTGCGCACCGCCTGGCTGTTCGGCACGGGCGGGTCCAACTTCGCCGACACGATGCTTCGCCTGGCTTGCGAGCGCGACGAGGTGTCGGTTGTGGTCGATCAAACCGGCTGCCCCACCTGGACCGGCCATCTCGCCCCGGCGCTGATCGGCCTGCTGGAGCGCGAAGTGCGCGGGCTCGTGCACCTCGCCGGTGGCGGATCGGTGTCGTGGAACGGCTTTGCGCGGGAGATCTTCCGCCAAGCCGAGTGCGATTGCCGCGTGCTGCAAGCCACGACCGCCGAGATGGCTCGCCCGGCGCCGCGTCCTGCCTGGTCGGCGCTCGCTTCCGAGCGTGCAGACGTGCTGCCGATGCCCGACTGGCGCGACGGGCTTGGCGGCTATCTTGCGGCGCGTGATGGAATGATGCGCGCATGAGACTTCTCGTTTGCGGCGGCGCCGGGTTCATCGGCTCCACCTTCGTGCGCCAGCGTCTGCGCGAGCACGCGGACGAGGTAACCGTGCTCGACAAGCTCACCTATGCCGGCCGCGAGGAGAATCTCGCCGACGTGCGCGATCTGCCCGGCTTTCGCTTCGTGCACGGGGCGATCGAGGACCCGCAGGCGGTGGGGAGCGCGATCGAGGGCTGCGAGGCGGTGGTGAACTTCGCCGCCGAGACGCACGTCGATCGCTCGATCGCCGAGCCCGACGCGTTCGTGAAGACCCACGCGCTTGGCACTTACGTGCTGCTCGAGGCTGCGCGCGAGCGCGAGCTGCGCTACGTGCAGGTGTCCACAGACGAGGTTTACGGCTCGATCGAGGAGGGCTCGTTCACCGAGGAGTCGCCTTTGCGTCCGTCCTCGCCCTACTCCGCCACGAAGACCGGCGCCGATCTGCTCGTGCAGAGCTACTTCCACACATACGAGCTGCCCGCCCTGATCTGTCGAGGGTCCAACAATTACGGCCCCTACCAGTACCCCGAGAAGCTGATCCCGCTGATGGTGCTCAACGCATTGCACGGCGATCCGCTGCCCGTGTACGGCGACGGCATGCAGGTGCGTAACTGGATCCACTGCACCGACTTCGCCTCCGCCATCGGCCACGTGCTCGAACACGGGGTGCCCGGTGAGGTGTACAACGCCGGCGGTCCCGACGAGTGCCCGAACATCGAGGTCGTGCAGCGCATCATCGAGCTCACCGGAGCCGGCGAGTCGCTGATCGAGTACGTCCGCGACCGCCCTGGACACGACCGTCGCTACTCGCTCTCCTCGGAGAAGGTGCGCGCGCTCGGCTGGGAGCCGCGCATGCGCTTTGCCGACGGTCTCGAGCGCACGGTCGCCTGGTATCGAGAGAACGGCTGGTGGTGGGAGCCGATCCGCTCGGGCGACTATCGCGCTTATTACGAGCGTCAGTACGGCCGAACGCTGGCGTGAGCTAGCGGCTCGACCCCGAGATCTTCCAGCGCTTGCCTTCCTTGACGAGCGAAAGCGTGCTCGTGCGGTTCTTGCCCGCCCACGTGCTCTTCACGCGTGCTGTGGCTGTTGCTCCGCTGACCGCGATCGACTCCACGGTCAGGTTGAGCGCGTCCACCTGACCGAGCTGCTGTTTGATCGCCGCCTGACAACCGCCCACTGCGCTCAGGCGCTTGGTGAGCGTCCTGGCGAGGTCGTTGGCGCACAGCTTCTGCTCGTCGCTCGCCGTAGCGTTCTTCTGGAAGTCGGACACAGTTTCGGCGACCTGGCGGCTTTCGCCTTTGAAGCCGCTCGTGGAAACCGTTTCTCCGCACGCGGCAAGCGTCGACGCGCAGGCGAGCGCGAGCGGCAGGGCGATCCACTTGGGGAAGCTCATCGCCGGAAGCGTATCGCTCCGGCGCGTGCCGCTAGCCCTTCTTCTTCTCGTCCTCGCGCCGGTACCCGAGACGGGCGGAGATGTTGTCAGCCGTCGCCACCAGGTGGGGACCGAGCGCATCCACCAGCTCCTCAAGGGAGATCATCGAGTTGTGGGCAGCCATGTTGATCGCCGCCACCACTTCGCGCGACTCCGAGCGCACCGGCGCGGAGATCGAGTGCAAACCCTCGGCGAGCTCTTCGTCGTTGACCGCCAAGCCCTCCTCGCGGACGTGTTCGAGCTCGGTGCGCAGCGCCTTCTTGCTCGTGATCGAGTTCGGCCCGCGACGGGTGAGCGTCATCTGGCCGATCAGCTCCTTCTGCTCTTCCTCGGGGAGGTAGGCGAGCAGGATCTTGCCCATCGAGGTGCAGTAAGCCGGGAGGCGTGAGCCGGGGCGCAGGTTGAGGTCGATCTTGCTCTGCCCGCGGCGGAAGCTGCGCGCGCGGTCGACGTAGAGGATCTCCGGCCCGTCGAGCACCGCCACGTTCACCGTGTAGGAGGTGCGCTGGCGCAGCTCCTCCAGATACGGGCGCGAGTGCTCGCGCAGCCCGGTCGAGTTCAGCGCCGACATGCCCAGGTCGGTGACCCGCAGGCCCAGGCGGTACTTGCGCGAGGCGCCCTGCTCGAGAAAGCCGAGCGCGACGAGCGTGATCACGTAACGGTGAGTGGTGGAGCGGCTCATGCCAAGCTCGTCGGCGATGTCGGCGATGCCCAGCACCGGGCGATCCGGTGTGAAGCAGCCGAGTATGGCCAAGCCGCGCTCCAGCGATTGGGAGTAACGCGGCTCGCGCAGACTGGGGATCGACCAGTCGCCTTCGCGGCCGTTCTTCGACGAATTCGAGCTTGCTTTCCTAGGCATTTCTACTCTGGCCCCTATCCGTAGTGCCGGAGGTGCTGCTGACGGGGTGCACCTCTTCTATTTGAATGATCATCATATCTGGGAAACGGTGCGATCTCAAACTGGAAGTATCGCCGATCGCGCCCAAAGACGGTCATTCCGCAGTCTAGTCCGTCAAGAACAGTCCAGAACTGAATAGCGCCGTTCGTCGCGGCTGGGGCATAAACGCTTCTTCTCGAGTGCGCTGAGCACCTTCTCGGCAAGATCCGGCTCGCCTGTGTGGTGCAGCTGAGAGACATCCCCGCCGCACCCCAATGCCGCCGCCCAGGCGTTGCTGCTGCCGCGGATGCTCGTCCACGGAACCGCCGAGCCGGGCTGCACGACGAGGATCTCCCCGTCGTGCACGTCAAACAGGCGGCGCATCGACAAACGTGGATCGTCGATTACAACCTCCACGACCCCGTTGGGAAGCGAGCTCCCGTCGAGCAGGCGCGGAAGCAGGTCGAGCGCGGGCGTGGGCTCGGTCGTGCCGGGGGTCTGGCGGGCGCCTCCGTGGCCGGCGACGCGCCTCAGCCAGGCGGCGATGAGTCTGGATGCCCGCGGCAGTCGACGGGTGCCCTGTTGCGCTTTGTCTCGTGGTTCCACGGCGGGCAGTGTAATGGAACTGTCCCGAAATGTGGGTTATCGAACGCAAAGACACATTCGACGCCCACGTGATCGATATGTCAAGCCCTGGTCGGGCGGGCGGAGCGCTAGCCTCGGCCAAATGTCGTCGTCTCACACCGGCTCCCCGCCTGCCGGCGCCGACCCCCTGACGTGCTTCAGCCCCCGCACGCGTGCCTGGTTCGAGGACACGTTCGCCGTCCCCACACCAGCCCAGGCGATGGCGTGGCCCGCGATAGCACGCGGCGAGCACGTGCTCCTCTCGGCGCCCACAGGCTCGGGAAAGACGCTTGCGGCATTCCTCTGGGCGCTCGACCGGCTCTCCTGTGAGAAGCAGTCCGGTGACGTTCACGGTGGGACTCGCATCGTGTACGTGTCTCCGCTGAAGGCCCTCTCCTACGACATCGAGCGCAACCTGCGGGCACCCCTGCGCGGGATCGGCGCCGAGGTGTCGGTGGGCATCCGCACGGGTGACACCCCGCAGCGCGAGCGGGCGGCGATGGCGCGCAAACCGCCCGACATCTTGATCACGACACCCGAGTCGCTCTATCTGATCCTCTCCTCCCAGGCGCGCAAGATGCTGGGCGCGGTGCGCTGCGTGATCGTCGACGAGATCCACGCCGTCGCCTCGGTCAAGCGCGGCGCCCATCTCGCCCTGACGCTCGAGCGTCTGGAGCGCATCGCGGGCGCCGAGGTCCAGCGCATCGGGCTGTCAGCCACCCAGAACCCGCTCGCCGAGGTGGGCCGCTTCCTCGTGGGCTCGCGGCGCGAGGTGACGCTTCTGGACACCGCGATTCGCAAGCAGCTCGACCTGCGCATCCACGTTCCGGTCGAGTCGATGGCAGAACCCGACCGAGACGGCGGCGATCCGCTGGACCCACTCGTGGGGGGCGAGTCGACGGTGGGCTCGATCTGGCCTGCGATCTACCCCGAGCTGCTCGGTTTGGTGCGTGAGCACCACTCGACGCTCGTGTTCGTCAACAACCGCCGCTCCGCCGAGCGCGTCGCCCTTCGCCTCAACGAGCTCGCAGAGCAGGAAATCGCGCGCGCCCATCACGGATCGCTCTCGCGCGAGGAGCGCACCTCGGTCGAGGAGCAGCTGAAGGCCGGGCGGCTGCCGTGCCTGGTGGCGACATCCTCGCTCGAGCTAGGCATCGACATGGGCGCGGTGGATCTCGTCCTGCAGATCGAGTCGCCCAAGTCGGTTGCGCGCGGCTTGCAACGCATCGGCCGTGCCGGCCACGGCGTGGACGACGTCAGCAAGGGGCGCATATTCCCCAAGTTCCGTGGCGACCTGCTCGAGTGCGCCGTGGTGTGCCGTCGCATGCGCGAAGGCGCCATCGAGCCGACTGTCGTCCCGCGCAACGCGCTCGACGTTCTCGCGCAACAGATCGTGGCTGTCGCAGCCGCGTCCGAGCAGGAGGGAGTGGAGGTGGACGATCTGTATGAGCTCGTCCGGAGCACCTACTCCTACTCGGAGCTTCCGCGTCCGCTGTTGGAGAGCGTGCTCGACATGCTCGACGGCCGCTACCCCTCGCACGAGTTCGGCGAGCTGCGTGCGCGCATCGTGTGGGATCGCGTCGCCGGGCGCATAACCGCGCGTCGCGGGGCTCGCCAGCTGGTGGTCACCAACGCGGGCACGATCCCCGACCGCGGCCTCTACGCCGTCACGCTCCCCGACGGCCGGCGCGTGGGTGAGCTCGACGAGGAGATGGTTTACGAGGCTCGACCCGGCCAGGTGTTCCTGCTCGGCGCCTCCTCCTGGCGGATCGAGGAGATTCAGCGCGACCGGGTGATAGTCACGCCCGCACCCGGCGTGCCGGGGGCGGTGCCCTTCTGGAAGGGCGAAGGCGTCGGGCGCCCCAAGGAGCTCGGCGCCGCCATCGGGGCTTTCGCGCGCTGGGCTGTGCGCCAGGACGAGCAGGCGCTCGTGCGCGACTACGACCTCGACGAGCGCGCCGCACGCAACCTGATCGACTACCTGCGCGAGCAGCAAGCCGCCACCCGGGTTCTGCCAAGCGACCGCACGATCGTGCTCGAGCGTTTCCGCGACGAGATCGGCGACTGGCGCCTGTGCCTGCTCTCCCCATACGGCGGACGTGTGCACGCCGCCTGGAGCCTTGCCATCTCCGCAAAGATCCGTGAGCTATTCGGGATCGACGGCGAGGCGATCTTCTCCGACGACGGTGTGATCGTCCGCCTGCCCGACGTCGACCTCGACTCGCCCGACGGGTTTGCCGCCGAAGCCGATCGCCGGTCCGGGGACGGCGTTGCGGCTCACACCGACGGCGGGCCGGCGGGCGCCCCCTCGGATGCCGAGCTGGTGGGGCTGCACCCCGATGAGGTGCAGGAGCTGATCGTCTCCGAGCTGGGCGGCTCGGCGCTGTTCGGGGCGCGCTTTCGCGAGAACGCGGGTCGCGCGCTGCTGATCCCGCGCGCCTACCCCGGACGGCGCACTCCGCTGTGGCAGCAGCGACTGAAGGCGCAGGCGCTGCTCGAAGTCGCGCATCGACATCGCGACTTCCCGATCGTGCTCGAGACCTACAGGGAGTGCCTGCGCGACGTGCTCGACGTGCCCGGCCTGGTGGAGCTGCTGCGCGCCCTGCACACGCGCGAGCTCTCGCTCGTGGAAGTGGAGACCCCCACGGCATCGCCGTTCGCCAGCTCGCTGCTGTTCGACTTCCTCGCCACGTACATGTATGAGGGCGACACGCCGAACGCCGAGCGACGCGCTGCCGCCCTGTCGCTCGATCGTGAGCTGCTGCGCGAGCTGCTCGGGATGGAGGACCTGCGCGAGCTGATCGATCCCGGCGCGCTGGGCCAGGTCGAAGAAGACCTCTCCTGCCGCTCGCCGCACAGTCGCGCTGACAGCGCCGATGCGCTGCACGACGTGCTGCGCCGCGTCGGCGACCTGCGCATCGAGGAGCTCGCCGACCGCGTTAGCCCCGGGTTCGACCTGGACGCCGCTCTGGGGCGGTTGCAGCGCGAACGCAGGGTCGCCCGCATTCGGATCTGTCGCGAGGAGCGCCTGATCGCAGCCGACGACGCCGGCTTGTACCGCGACGCGCTCGGAGCCTCCCCGCCGAGCGGTTTGCCGAGCGCCTTCCTGGCGGATGTGCCCGATGCGCTGGGGGAGCTGCTCGCGCGCTATGCGCGCACCCATGGCCCGTTCACCGCCGAGGAGCTGCACGAGCGCTACGGCGTGGACTCCTCCGCTGCGTTGCGCGAGCTCGAGCGCGACGGCACGCTGGTGCGCGGCGAGCTGCGTCCAGGCGGCAGCAGCCGCGAGTGGTGCGACGCAGAGGTGCTGCGCCGTTTGCGCCGCGCGTCGATTGCGGCTCTGCGCAAGGAGATAGAGCCGCTCGACGCGCGCGCTCTCGCCCGCTTCCTGCCCGCCTGGCAGGGCATCGACCGCCGCTCGCCATCGCCGGCAGGGGTGGAGCGGCTGCGCGAGGCGCTCATCGCGCTGCAAGGCCTCCCACTGCCCGTGCAGGCGTGGGAGCGCGACGTGCTGCCACGCCGCACCGGCGCATATTCGCCATCTTGGATGGACATGCTCTGCGCCACCGGCGAGGTGGTGTGGGTGGGCGCCGGCGCGCTCGGCCGCGACTCGGGTCGCGTCGCTCTGTACTTCCGCGAGGACGCTCCGCTGCTCGGCCCCCCGCCGGCGGGGCGTGCTCCGCTTCCGGCGGATGGACCCCACGACCTGCTGCGCACGCGCCTGCACGCCGGCCCATGCTTCTTCACCGATCTGCTCGCCGGGCTGGACTTGCCGGCGTCGGCGTTGGCGCAGGCGTTGTGGGACCTCGTGTGGGCGGGCGAGGTGACGAACGACGCCTGGGCTCCTCTGCGCGCCCGTCGACATGCCGTGGTCAAGACCCCCCTCGCCGCCGGCATGGGCTCGCGCTCGACGCTGCGCGGGGGCCGAAGCTCGGCTGCCGCGCCGCTGCAGGGTCGCTGGTGGCTGACCAGTTCGCTGTTCGCATCCGAGGTCGATCCGCGCGCCCGTCGGAGGGCGCAGGCCGAGCTGCTCCTCCAGCGCTACGGGCTGCTCACGCGCGAGCAGGTCCTCGCCGAGGGCTTGCCGGGCGGCTTTTCGGCGGTGTACAGCGCACTCGTCGAGCTGGAGACGATCGGAGCCTGCCGGCGCGGATACTTCGTCGAGGGGCTCGGCGGGGCGCAGTTCGCTCTGCCGGGGGCGGTGGAGCGTTTGCGCGCGGAGGAGGAGGACACCGCGCTCGTGCTGTCGGCGATCGATCCCGCGCAGCCTTACGGGGCGACGTTGCCGTGGCCGCGGCGCGATTACCCGGGTCGCGGTCCGGCGCGCATGGAGGGCTCCTACGTGGTGCTCCTCGACGCACAGCCCGTCCTGTACCTCGAGCGCGGCGGTCGCAGCCTGCTCACGCTCATCGACGCCGGCGGGCCAGTCCGAGGCGAGGAGGCTCCACTCGTGTGCGCGGTGCGTGCGCTTGCCGACGCAGTCCGCGCGGGCAAGCTCGGCCGCGTGGCGCTCGAGCGGCTGGACGGAGCGCCCGCGATCGGCTCCGCGCTCCAGGGACTGTTCGAAGATGTCGGATTTCAAGCAGGCCCGCGCAGACTGACCCTGCACGCTTGACATCTGGAGCCAGTGACGTCAGCCTGCTGGCGAGTGGTTTGCCAATGAAGTCAGAAACACCGGAGTGTGCTCGGATAGTCAAACGCTTGCCAATAGTCCGGTTCTGAACTATCTTCCCGAACAATGGGGATGACTGGAACGGATGGGGAGACGTTGCGGGCTGACGGCGGTGGTGAGTCCGAGGCCGAAGCGCTGGCAGGCGTCCCGCTGACGCCGCTGTACAAGCGGCTTCCGCATGGCCCTCACGGGATGGGCCGCGAGGCGGTTGCGCGGCATCAGCGCGCGCGCATCTTCGGCGGCATGGTGGAGTCGGTCTACCAGCGCGGCTACGCCGCCACGAGCGTCGCCCACGTGATCGCTCTGGCTGGTGTGTCGCGCCGGGCGTTCTACGAGCAGTTCTCCAACAAGGAAGAGTGCTTCCTGACAACCTACGACGCGCTCGTGGCGAGCGCCCGCAAGCGGGTTCTGCGCGCCTGGATGTCCGAGCGAGGCTGGGCAAACCGGCTGTATGCGGCGCTGCAGGCGTTCCTGAGCGAAATATCGCACGACCCGCGGCCCGCATATCTCGTGCTGATCGAGGCGCCCGGCATGGGCGTCCGTGGAAACGAACGCACGCAGGTCACCGCAACAGCCTTCGAGCGGATCGTCGCCACCGGCTTCAGCCTCAGCCCCGACCGCATCGCGCTGCCGCCGCTGGCGCCCCGTGCGATCGTCGGCGGTGTGCGGCTCGTGGTGAGTCGCAGGTTGCGCGATCAGCGTGAGCGCGAGCTGGCGGGCCTCACCGACGAGCTGCTCGACTGGATCGCCTCCTACCGCTCCTCCTCGGTGGTGCGGCTGCGCACGCTCGGCTCGAGCGCCCCGCCGCCGCTGCCCGCTCGCAAGGCGAAGTTCCTCGAGCGCAAAGACAAGCGCTCGCTGTTGATGGACTCGCTCGTGCAGCTCTCGCTGGACGAGGGGTATGTGAACATCAGCGACGCCGACATCGCCCGCCACGCCGGCACCACCACGGAAAGCTTTCACCGCGAGTTCAACATCAAGGACGAGTGCCTGCTCGCGGTCGTGGACGAGTTCGCCGCCGAAGCGCTGGATGCGGTTTGGAGCGCCACCCGCCTCTGCGACTCCTGGCCGGAGGCGGTGCAGACGGGAGTGCGCGCCCTGATCGGCTTCTGCGCCGCTCACCCGGGCCTGGTGAGGCTCACGTTCGTCGACGTGTTCGACTCGGGCAACGGCGTCGCCGAGCGGTTGAGAGGCCTGATGGACGGCTTCCTGAAGGTGATGACTCGCGGCGTGCCCGATCCTCAACGGGCGCCAGCCGTCGCCGCAGAGGCGATCCTCGGCGCCGTGTGGGCGATCCTGTCCAGCTACGCCCCACACGATCGCCTGCGCTATCTGCCGTGCCTGGTCGATCACTTGACGTATCTGATCCTCGCTCCCTACATCGGCCCGCGGGCGGCGGTGGAGGCGATCGAGGACAGTCACAACTCGGCTGGGCAGCTGCCGGTCTCCTAAGGCTCCCGGTCCCCCGGGCGGCCCTATCCTTGAAGCTGTGACTGCGTTCGAGACCACCGGTCCGCTCACCCTGTTCAGACGGGTCGGCCACAAGGGAGCTGCGCATCTGGAGCAGGGCAACACGCTCGCCAGCTTCGACGCGGCGCTCGAGCACGGTGTGGACATGATCGAGTTCGACGTCCTGAGCGAGCGCGTCGACGGCAGCGGTGAGCTGCTCGTGGCGCACGACTACGAGGACATGCGTTCGCGCACCCCCCTGACGCTCGAGCAGGCGCTCGAGCACCTGGCGGGTGAGGCGTTCGCCGGCGTGGAGCTCGACGTGGATGTGAAGATCCCCGGCTACGAGCTGCGCGTGGTGGACGCGCTGCGCGGCTTCGGTCTCGTGGAGCGCGCGCTCGTGAGCGGCATGTACCCGTCGTCGCTGGCTCGCGTGCGCGCCGCCGAGCCCGGCCTTCGGCTCGGCTGGTCGGTGCCGCGCGTGCGGCGCGACTACACCACCGACATGCTCACCGCGATCCCCGCCCTTGCGGCGCTCACCGGCTACAAGGCGATGCTCCCGCGACGGGCGCGGGCGGCCCTGAAGAGCGGGCTGGTCGATGCGATCATGGCGCACTGGCGCGTGGTCACCCCTGCCCTGTGCCGAGCTGTGCGCGAGGCGGGCGGCGAGCTGTATGTGTGGACCGTGGACGACGCCGCGCGCATCTCCAAGCTGGCTGCGCTCGGTGTGGGCGGGATCATCAGCAACGATCCGCGCCTGTTCTCAACCGCTGGTTAGCGTGCAGGTGGCTGCGCTGTAACCCTTGGGGTCGGCGCCGGCGACGCTCTTGTGGCCTGCGCTCGTGACGCGGTAGGTGCTCGCCAACACCGTGGAGCCGTGCCTCCACTGGAATGCGACGACGCCTCGCAACGTGAACGCCGGGGCACCCGATGCGTGCGCGAACTGGAAGCTGCGACCCGCCTGTCGCGAAACGTCCGCTGACCCCAGCTTCAGCAGGCCCGAGTCGGCGCCGTGCGCGATGTATGCCCAACGTTTGCCCGACGCCTGCAGATACTGGACTCGAAACCGCATGTAGAGCGTGTCCTTGGGGTTGCCGTCCCCTGGCATCGAGCCTCTGATGCCCACCGTAAAGGGTTGATCGTGGGGGTTGCACACGTCCACCGTCGCCCACAGCAGACGTGAGCTCAGCGGCGAGCGGCCGGCGAGCGCGGCGAGCGACCGGGCGCGCACGGAGGCGTGGCTGGCAGGTGCTCCGGCGAGCAGCAGCCCCGCGAGCGCTCCGACGGCGAGCGTGCATGCGAGCGAAAGGGAGGCGACTGGCTTGCGAGGAGCCATACTGCTCAACATAACGCCGGTGGGTGGCGGTGGTTGCGGCGCAGCCATGTCATATTCCTGGCCGTGGCTGCTGTCAGCTCGGAGGAGATCTTGGAGTTGCTCTCGGGCGTGCCCGTGTTCTCCACGCTGCAGGAGGACGACCTGCGCCGCATCGCCCAGCTCGCCGTCCCGCGCACGTTCGACTCTGGGCAGATCGTGTTCCGCGAGGGTGACGCCAGCGACACCTGCTACGTCGTCCACTCCGGGCAGGCGCGCGCCATCAGGGAGCATCCGGATGGGCGCACGATCACGCTCGCCTCCTTCGGACGCGGCGACATCTTCGGCGAGCTGGCGATGTTCGAGGACGAGCGCCGCTCGGCTACCGTGGAGGCTGTGCAGCCGACGACGGTGGTGGCTGTGCTCGGACCGGACATGCGCAGGCTGATGGGTGAGCATCCCGAGATATCCAGTCGCCTGGTGGTGGCGCTCGGCAGGCGCCTGCGCGAGACCAACGAGCGGTTGGCGCGGCAGTCCTTCCAGACGGTTCAGAGTCGGGTGGCGGTCGTGCTGCGCGACCTGGCGCGGCAGTCGGCGCAGGACGCGGCGCGGACGCCGGGCTCTGACGGGTCACGCCCAGATGCCGAGCATCGGGACAGCGACGTGCTCGTGACCGCCACTCAAGCCGATCTCGCACAGCTCGCCGGCTCCTCGCGCGAGTCCGCCTCGCGCTTCCTCGCGGTGCTCGAGCGCGCAGGGGTCATCTCGCAAGGTCGCGGTCGGCTGATCGTCCACGATCCGCAGGCGCTCGATCGCTATGTCTTCTGACCCGGGCGAGCTTCCCGAGTGGCCTCGCGGCGTGAGTCCCGCCGGTGGGTCGCCTCCCGCGCGGCGCAAGCGCGGCGGCGCCTCCCCAAAGGCTTCCTCCTCATCGCCCGCCTCCCCACGACCGCGCACCCGCGAGCTGTCGGCGGGCGGGGTGGTGGTGCGCGGCGATGAGGTGCTCACGATCGTGCCCACGAGGCGGGCAGCCGACGGGTCGCTCGTCCTGGCGCTGCCCAAGGGGCACATCGACGAGGGTGAGAGCCGCGTGGAGGCTGCGACGCGAGAGGTGCGCGAGGAGACGGGCGTCGAGGCCGAGGCGGTGATCGAGCTCGGGGAGGTGCGCTACTGGTATGTGCGTGGCGGGCGCAGGGTGCCCAAGAGCGTGTTCTTCTTCCTGTTCCGCTACATCTCGGGCGACCCCGCCGATCACGACGACGAGGTGCTCGAGGCGCGCTGGATGGGGCTCGAGCAGGCTCGCCGCGAGCTCAGCTACGCGGGCGAGCGCGAGATGGTGGGGCGCGCACTGGCTCTTGCGCCAGAAGACCGATAGCCTGCCCAGTCGTGCAGGTACTCAACTTCTACTCCACCATCTTCGCCGACGAGCTGAAGAAGGGTCGCAAGACCGCGACGATACGGCTCGGAGACAAGTCGAGCAAGTACCGCAAGAACCAGGCGGTGCTCGTGACGATCGGCTACCAGTACTCCCCGCGCGAGCGGATCTTCGAGGCGGTGATCGACGACGTCGAGGTGATGAAGGTCGCGCAGCTCTCTCCGCGCGACATCAAGCACGACAACCCCGAGTTCCGCCGGCATGAGGAGTTGATCAACTTCCTCGAACAGATCTATGGGCGCTCGGTGTCGATGGATGACACCGTCACGGTGGTTCGCTTCTCGCAGATCGTCGACAAGCCCGTGGGCATGACCGAAGCCATCAAGGGTTTCGGCGGCGCGCAGAACTAGCGATTGCGACGCGCCCACGCGCGCTCAAGTGGGAAACACGGCGTGACAACCGCTTGAAAACAGCGGAGGATTGTCGCGTCCACGGGTGTCATCCCTGGCCGTCGCTGCTCACCCCTCTCGGCGGCGGCCAGGGGGCGCCTCACAGCTAGGAGATCCCCGCTAAATGGCCGCAAGACGACAATCCAACTCAAGAGGAGCGAGCAACGTCGGTGGTGCTGCTCGCCAGTCTCCTCCCCACAAGGCGCTGTCCGACGGGCTGTCCAGGGGAGCGAGTCGGGTGGGACGAAACCACGTTTCTCAGATCCAGCGGGCGCGGATGATCGCGGCGATGGTGGATGTCGCGGCGGAGCGGGGGCTCGCCGAGGCGACGGTTGCCCACATAGTGTCCCGCTCCGGGGTTTCGCGGCGCACCTTCTACGAAATGTTCAGCGATCGCGAAGACTGCTTCTTGGCGGCGCTCGAAGAGGCGATCGGGCAGGCGTCGGATTACCTGCGCGAGGTGTATGACCCGTCCGCCAAGTGGCGCACCAGGGTTCACGCCGGTCTGGTGGCTCTGCTCGAATTCATCGACGACGAGCCCGGGATGGGGCGGCTTTGCGTCGTTGAGACGCTCGGCGCAGGACCGAAGGTGCTGGAGCGCCGGCGCAAGCTGCTGGGCGTCTTGACCGCGGTGGTGGACGAAGGTCGTGCCGAAGCGCGCGCCGGAGGCGCGCTTCCTCCGCTCACCGCCGAGGGAGGGGTGGGTGGTGTGCTGTCCGTGCTCCACGCTCGCCTGATCGACGGCCGGCGTCGGGGCTCGGTGCTCGAGTTGGCGGGACCGCTGATGGGCATGATCGTGCTGCCCTACCTTGGACCTGCCGCCGCTCAGCGCGAGAGCGCCCGTCCGGCGATCAAGCGCCGCGGTCGCCGAGCTCCTGCGAGCAAGGACCCGTTGCGCGAGCTCGACATGCGGCTCACCTACCGGACGGTTCGTGTGATCGTGGCGATCGCCGGAGCTCCAGGCGCCTCCAACCGGGAGGTGGGAGAGGCCGCCGGCATCGAGGACCAGGGCCAGATCTCCAAGCTGCTCACGCGCTTGGAGCGGCTCGGGTTGATCGAGAACACCGGCGCCGGGCAGGCGCGCGGCGCCCCCAACGCCTGGGTCCTGACAGCACGCGGGAGCGAGGTCGAGCGCGCCATCAGCCGCCAGACCGCATGACGCTGGCACTTTCGCGGGCGACTGCCAAAGGCAGGCTTTGAATTGCTTTCGGGCTGATATATATTCCACCCTGTTGGCACTCTTCAGTGAGAGTGCCAAGCCCGTAACCGGGCGACTTCAGGGGCGCATCAGCCCCCACTTCAAGTCATGAAGCATCATCACGGAGGTCATTCGGCATGAAATTGAAGCCCCTGGGCGATCGCCTGATCGTGCGGGCGATCGACGAGGAGGAGACAACCGCCAGCGGCATCGTCCTCCCCGACACCGCCAAGGAAAAGCCCCAGAAGGGCAAGGTGCTCGCGGTTGGCGACGGCAAGCTCGACGACGACGGCAAGCGCATCCCGCTCGACGTGGCTGAGGGCGACGAGGTCCTCTACAGCAAGTACGGCGGGACCGAGATCAAGATCGACGGTGAGGAGTTGCTCGTGCTGCGCGAGTCCGACGTCCTCGCCAAGGTCGCGTAAGGAGAGAAGAGACTTATGGCACACAAGGAGCTCAAGTACGACGCGGAGGCTCGCAAGGCGCTCGAGGCGGGCGTCGACGCGGTGGCTGACGCCGTCAAGGTCACGCTCGGCCCCAAGGGCCGCTACGTGGTCCTCGACAAGAAGTTCGGCGCCCCCACCATCACCAACGACGGCGTCACCATCGCCCGCGAGATCGAGGTGGAGGACGTCTTCCAGAACCAGGGTGCGCAGCTGGTGCGCGAGGTGGCGACAGCCACCAACGACGTGGCCGGCGACGGCACCACCACCGCCACCGTGCTCGCCCAGGCGATCGTTCGCCAGGGGCTGAAGAACGTGGCCGCCGGCGCCAACCCGCTCGCTCTGAAGCGCGGCATCGAGCGCGCGGTGGAGCAGGTTGTCGGCAACATCGCCTCGCAGTCCAAGGAGGTGTCGGGCAAGGACCAGATCGCCCGCGTGGCCACAATCTCCGCCGGCGACGAGGAGATCGGCGACGTGATCGCCGACGCCATCGAGAAGGTGGGCAAGGACGGCGTGGTGAACGTCGAGGAGGGCCAGACGTTCGGCATGGACCTCGAGTTCACCGAGGGCATGCAGTTCGACAAGGGCTACATCTCGCCCTACATGGTCACCGACCAGGACCGTATGGAGGCCACCCTCGAGGACCCCTACATCCTGATCGCCAACCAGAAGATCGGCTCGGTCAGGGACATCCTGCCCGTGCTCGAGCAGGTGATCCAGTCCGGCAAGTCGCTGCTGATCATCGCCGAGGATGTCGAGGGCGAGTCGCTCGCGACGCGCGTGGTGAACAAGCTGCGCGGGACGTTCACCGGCGTGGCTGTCAAGGCGCCGGGCTTCGGCGATCGCCGCAAGCGCATGCTCGAGGACATCGCCATCCTCACCGCCGGTGAGGTGATCACCGAGGAGATGGGCTTGAAGCTGGAGAACACCCAGGTGTCCCAGCTCGGACGTGCCCGTCGCGTGGTGGTGGGCAAGGACAACACCACGATCGTCGACGGCGCCGGCGATGCCGAGGCGATCAAGGGCCGCATCAACCAGATCAAGACCGAAGTCGAGAACACCGACTCGGACTTCGATCGCGAAAAGCTTCAGGAAAGGCTCGCCAAGCTTTCCGGTGGTGTCGCGGTCGTCAAGGTTGGTGCCGCCACCGAGACCGAGATGAAGGAGAAGAAGCACCGCGTCGAGGACGCGCTCCAGGCTACGCGCGCGGCTCTCGAGGAGGGCATCGTGCCGGGCGGCGGCGTCGCGCTGCTGCAGGCCGCCGACGCGGTCTCCCTGGACGGTGCGGGCGATGACGACGAGAAGACCGGAGCGCGGATCGTGCTGCGGGCGCTCGAGGAGCCGCTGCGCCAGATCGCCGAGAACGCGGGCCTGGAGGGCTCGGTTGTCGTCAACGACGTGCGCAAGGCCAAGACGGGCGAAGGCCTGAACGCCGCCACGAACGAGATCGTCGATCTCGTCGCAGCCGGCGTGATCGACCCCGCGATGGTGACCCGCTCGGCGCTTCAGAACGCCGCGTCGATCGCCAAGAACATCCTCACCACCGAGGCGATCGTCGCCGAGGTGCCCGAGAAGGAAGCGGGCGGCGGTGGCGGTGGCATGCCCGACATGAGCGGGATGATGTAGAGCCGCTCTCTACGAGTTGGCAGTGCCGAGGACCCGGTTCGATCCGGGTCCTCGGTCTTTAAGGGCTATTCGACGTCCGCCGCCGAGCGGGGGCCGTGTCCTATGTACTGGGCGGTGGGGCGGATCAGCTTGGCCTCGCGCTTCTGCTCGAGGATGTGCGCCGACCAGCCAGCCACGCGCGCGCACGTGAACATCGGCGTGAACAGGTCCGGCGGGACTTCGGCGAGATCGAGCACAACCGCTGACCAGAACTCCACGTTGGTGGCGAGCACGCGGTCGGGCTTGCGTGCCGTCAGCTCGGCGAGCGCCGCCTTCTCCAGCGCCTCGGCGGCTTCGAAGCGCGGGGAGCCGAGTTCGCGGCAGGTGCGCCGCAGCACACGCGCGCGGGGGTCTTCGGCGCGGTAGACACGATGGCCGAAACCCATCAGGCGCTCACCGCGGTCGAGCGCCTGCTTGACCCACGCCTCGGCGTCGCCCGAGCGTTCGACTTCCGCGAGCATCTTCAGCACGCGTGAGGGCGCGCCGCCGTGCAGCGGACCCGACAGTGCGCCAACCGCCGAGGAGAGCGCCGCTGCGCAGTCGGCGCCCGTGGAGGCAACCACGCGTGCGGTGAAAGTCGAGGCGTTCATCCCGTGCTCGGCAGCCGAGATCCAGTAGGCGTCGATCGCCTTGACGTGGTCCGGGTTTGCTTCTCCGCGCCAGCGGATCAGGAAGCGCTCGGGTATCGAGGTGCCCTTGTCCACCTCGGACTGGGGCACGGGTGGCTGGCCGGAGCCGCGCGCCGACTGGGCGACGAACGAGAGCGCCATCACCGAGGCGCGTGCCAGGTCGTCGCGTGCCTGCTCGTCTGAGATGTCGATCAGCTCGCCAAAGCCCCACTCGGGCGCGAGCATCGCGAGCGCCGATTGGACGTCCACGCGAGGGTTGCCCGAGCGCACGGTGAGCACGTGCGGTTCAGCGGGCGGCAGTCCCGGCTTGAAGTGGTTGTCGACGAGCAGTCCCCACACCTGCTCGTAGGGCACCGCCCCAACCAGGTCTTCGATGTCGACGCCGCGATAGCGCAGCGACCCGCCCGCCTTGTCGGGCTCGGCGATCTCGGTAGCGAAGGCGACTACGCCCTCGAGACCCGACTGGACCTGCACGGCAGGCGGAGGAGACTGGGTTGTGACCTCGCTCATTGCACTCGCTTTCAGCTTGGATGACCGGTTGAGAGCCGGTCCCGCTGGATCGCAGCGGAGAGCCGGCCCGGCTGCCTTCTGGGCAGGGCGATATCGTCGCAGAATCGCTCGCCAGCCTCCCGATGGCATACGCTTTGGCTGCCCAGCCAAGCCACGTCGTCGATGAGGGGAGAAAAGCGGTGTCCGACAGCGATCTGATGTTCCGCTCCGCCGGCGAGCTGGCTGGCATGGTGCGCTCCGGTGAGGTGAGCGCACGCGAGCTCGTCGAGATCTCGCTCGCGCGCATCGAGCAGCTCAACCCGCAGCTGAACGCGTTTGTCGATGTTGACGCCGAACGGGCGCTCGCCACCGCCGAGGAGATAAGCACCGGCGACGAGCGGCCCTTCGCGGGCGTGCCGATCGCCATCAAGAACAACCGCCCTGTGGATGGCTTGCGGCTGACGATCGGCTGCTCGCTGATGAAGGACTACGTCGCCAACTACGACCACAACGTCACCCGCCGCCTGAAGCAGGCTGGTTTTGTGATCGTCGGGACCACCACGCTGCCCGAGTACGGGATCCTGCCCGTGAGCGAGGCGGCGATCTTCGGGCCCACGCGCAACCCCTGGGACCTGGAGCGCACGCCCGGCGGCTCCTCGGGCGGGTCGGCGGCGGCGGTGGCTGCCGGGCTGGTGCCGGTCGCCCACGGCAACGACGGCGGCGGGTCGCTCCGCATCCCGGCGGCCTGCTGCGGGCTGGTCGGCCTCAAGCCCGCGCGCGGACGCATCTCGCTCGCGCCAGAACTCGGTGACGAGCCGCTCGTGGCCGACGGGGTGCTCACGCGCACCGTCGCCGACAGCGCCGCCATCCTTGACGTGCTCGCCGGCTATGAGCCGGGCGACGCCACCTGGGCGCCGCCGCCGGCTCAGCCGTTCGCCGCTGCCGCTGCCGGTGAGCCCGGACGGCTGAAGATCGCCATGACCACCCTGCCGCCGCTGCCCGACGCCGCCATCGATCCGCTTTGCGTGAAGGCGGTGCAGGATGCCGCCGAGCTGCTGCGATCGCTCGGCCACGACATCGTCGAGGTGGACCCCCCCTGGCAGATACCTGGTTTGTCGGAGCTGTTCGGAGCGGTGTTCTCGATCCACATCGCCCTGCAAATCCCCTACTCGGCAATGGTTGCCGGCAAGGACCCCACCGAGCAGGACATGGAGCCGATGAGCTGGGCGATCTACCAGATGACCCAAGGTTTCACCTCGGTGCAGGGAGCGGCGCTCGAAGTGCAGCTGCAGGCGCTCACCCGTCAGCTCGTCGCCTTCTTGGAGCAATACGACGCACTGCTCACCCCAGCGCTCGCCGAGCGTCCGCTGCCGCTGGGGACGCTCGACACGGCGGCGCCCGACCCGATGTCCACGTTCACGCGCTCGGGCTACTTCACCCCGTTCACGCCGATCTTCAACGCGAGCGGCCAGCCCGCCATCTCGGTGCCGCTGTACGAGGGCGAGGACGGCCTGCCCTTGGGTGTGCAGCTCGCAGGCCGTCCGGCGGATGAGAGCACGCTGCTGTTGCTTGCCGCACAACTGGAAGCGGCTGCGCCGTGGGCGGGTCGGCGCCCGCCTGTGTCCTTGCCTTAAACAACTCGACCCGCCAGCTTGGCGGGTCGGGCGATGGGGATGCTGCCCCAGACGGCTGATACCTGTGTGCAGTGTAACACTGTGCTCGACGGTGACCACGAAAGCAAGGCGTTTGCTGGGCGCCGACGCACTGATCCTTGCGTCTGCTGTCGCTGATGGTCACCGCTCGAGCGGAATCATTGGCGGAAGGCGCGAGAATCGAACTCCATCCGGGAGCAACCCGGACTCGCGGGTATCAGCCGTCTGTGGTCCCAGACCACATCGCCTTCCGTCGTAGACAATTGTACTCGGCGCCTACGACGTGCTTGTGCCAGCCGGACCCAGCACCGAAGCCATCGCTCGCGGCTGAACGCCCAACGAGCGTGCATCGGTGGTGCCCTCGCGCGCCAGCATGTCGGCCCACAGCAGCTGTGCCTCCGCCCAAGTGACGGGAGCGCCGTCGACCGGTCGGTCCTCGAGCGCCTCCAGCAGGCGTGAAGCGAGCGCTGCGGGGATGTGGGCGATCGGTCGGTTGCGCCCGATCGATCGCTCCATTGTTCGGATGGCGTCGTCGTACGTGAGCGTCTCCGGCCCGGCGAGCTCGTAGCGTCGGCTGACGCCCACGTCAGGGCCGCCGTCTGCCGCGCTCCGGCTCAACGCTGCCATCAAGCAGTCCGCCACGTCCTCGGCCCAGATCGGCTGGCAGCGCGCATGTCCGCTGCCGGGGAGTGGGATGACAGGCAGTCGCGATAAGCGCTCGAGCAGTCTGAGCCAGCGGTCTCCGGGCGCGTACACGAACGAAGGCGCCACTACAACCGACTGCAAGGACGCCTCTCGCACCGCCTGCTCGGCTACGGCCTTGGCCCGCATCAGCCGTGCTGGGTGGTGTCTTGAGGCGCCGAGCGCCGATAGGAAGAGGAAACGCTCCACGCCGGCTCGTTCAGCCGCCTTCACCATCCGCCAGGTCGCCATCGCGGTCAGCTCCTCGATCGAGCCGCGCGGCTGATCGCGTGTCACCGTGGCGAGATGCACCACCGTCTGGACCCCTCGCATCGCGTTCCTGAACGAGCGGGGGTCGGACAGGTCGCCCAGCGCTATCTGCACGCGCACGCGCAGCGGGCCGAGCCGGCGCGGGTCGCGCACCAGGCAGCGCACAGGCTGGCCGTCGTCGAGGAGCCGGCGCAGCAGCGCCGATCCCACCAGGCCCGTCGCTCCGGTCAGCAAGAGCATCAGCCAAACGTAGCGGCTCGCTAGTATTGGCGGTCCCGTCCGTCAAGCATCAACGATCGAGAAGGAAGCGAATGGCCTACGTAATCGCTGAGCCGTGCATCGGCACCAAGGACAACTCCTGTGTCGAGGTGTGCCCCGTGGACTGCATCCACCCGACGCCCGACGAGCCCGGCTACGACGCGGCTGAGCAGCTCTATATCGATCCCGAGGAGTGCATCGACTGCGACGCCTGTGTCGAGGCGTGCCCGGTGGACGCGTGCTTCGCCGAGGACCAGCTCCCCGACGAATGGCAGAAGTTCGCTGCCATCAACGCGGAGTACTTCGCCAACGCACGCTGACCGTGCGGCGCGCCGGCTGTGCAAGCCAGGCGCACGCCGTTCGCCGTCTTAGGCCATGGGGAGTGACATGCCCGCCGGCTTGGGGCTGGCGGGGGGCGTGGGAGCAGCACCCACCTGCGTGATCGGCAGCGTCGGCAGTTGCACCGGCGCCATCGCGATCAGCCCGCGCGCCGCCTGACGGATCGCCTGCGAGGCGGGGTCGTCGGGATTCTCGATCACGAGCGGCACGCCGCTGTCGGCGTGCTCGCGCAGCGGCATCGTCAGCGGCACCTTGCCGAGCAAGGGAACGTCCAGCTCGTCGGCGAGGTCCTGGCCGCCGCCCTCGCCGAATATCGCATAGCGCTCGCCGGTGGGTGTCGTGAAGCCGGACATGTTCTCGATCACCCCGCAGATCTCAAGCGACACCTTGTGCGCCATCTCAGCCGAGCGGCGCGCCACCTTCTGGGCGGTGGGCTGAGGTGTGGTGACGATTGCGAACTGCGCCTGGGGCAGCAGCTGGGCGAGCGTCATCGACACGTCGCCCGTGCCTGGCGGAAGGTCGATCAACAGGTAGTCGAGCACGCCCCAGTCGACGTCCTGCAGGAACTGGGAGAGCGCCTTGTGGAGCATCGGGCCGCGCCACACCACGGCGGCGTCCTCCTCGAGGAAGAAGCCGATCGACATCACCTTCACGCCATGCGCTTGCAATGGCACGATCTTGCGCTCGGGGGAAACCGCCGGGCGGGTGGCGCCGAGGCCGTACATGCGCGGGATCGAGTAGCCCCACACGTCCGCGTCGAGCACGCCCACGCGCTTGCCCTCAACCGTGAGCGCTGCTGCGAGGTTGGAGGTGAGCGTGGACTTGCCCACGCCCCCCTTGCCCGAGCCGACACAGATGACGTTCGAAACCTGGGCGAGCGCCCCGTCGGGGAGGGTGCCGCGTCCGAGCTTCTGTTGCAGCGCTGCCTTCTCGGAGTCGCTGAGCACGTCGAAGTAGACGTTGACGTGGCTCACGCCTTGCACTCCCGACACCGCCTGGGCGACGGAGGTCTGGAAGTGCCCGCGGATCGGGCAGCCGGCGGTGGTGAGCGACACGGTGACATCCACCACGCCGTTCTCGGAGGTCTCGATCGAGCGCACCATGCCGAGCTCGACGATCGAGCGGCGCAGCTCCGGGTCGATGACGCTCTCGAGTGCCTTCAGTATCTCCTCGCGGTCCATGTCTCTCGCATTCTTACAAACCCATTAACAAACGCCGCCGAGGCGGTGGGGCCACCCCGGCGGCGAGGGAGGAGAGGGTCTGCGACTGCCGGCGGGATATGGGGCCGACAGACTTTCCCGTGGCCGGCGCCTCTCCGGTCGCCGGACGGGGGAAGTGCTGGTGCTAGACGAGGCTGGGCAGGCGCTCCTGCACGCGCGAGGCGAGCTCCTCGGCATCGCGACGGCGGCGGCGCATCTCGCGCTCGATCCGGGTCCTGGTGTGGCGCACCTCGCGCTCCACGCGCACACGCGTCTTGCGCACCTCGCGCTCGAGCCTGTTGCGGGCGGTGGATCCGCGCCGCTCGAACTTGCGCAGCTGAGCGGACGCTTTGGCGGTGCTGTTGTAGTTGGCGATCGCCTCGTTCACGCCTGCGAGCACGCGGTCGCGTGCCACGAGCGCGGCGCCTACGGGGATCAGGACCGCGCGCTCGGCGGTGCTCGACGAGCGCGTGGTGGCGCTGCTGCGCGAGGCGGACGCGGAGCGGGTGGATGCGCTCGCGGTCGAGCGCGTGGTGGTGCGCTTGGTGGTGGTGCGCTTGGTCGCGGCACTCGTCGTGCGGCGCTTCGGGGCTGAGCCCGACGAAGAAGAGTTGTTGGCGGTTGCCATCTGGGATGTCTCCTGTGGAGGGGGCACGTACGTTCGATGGGTGCTGCTCCGTTCGAGCTTACCACGAACAAATGTTCCTAAACCCAATGTAGGACATCGTTACACCGACATCTCAAGCAGACCTGAAAAGCCCGTAAATATTGGATTTATGTGGAGCTAGCTTGTGATGCGCGGAACGTTCGTTCGATCGACCCACAGCCTCGGGCGCTTGAGCTCGGCGGCAGTGGGCAACGCCTCGGGCGAGGTCCACACGAAGCTCAGCCCCTCCGGGCCGGCGTGCGCCACAACCTCGTCGCAGAAGCGCCGGCCCACCTCGTACTGGCGCAGCTTGAGCTCCATGCCGAGCAGCCGCTCGACGATCCGCCAGGGCCAAGCGCGCTCGCGGCGCCGACGCGTCATCGCCGCGCGCATGCGTGGCAGCGAAGGGAGCACCTCGGCGCCCACTGCATCCATCACATGCTCGGCGTGTCCCTCGATCAGCGACATCGTGGTTTGCATCCGCTCCACCAGCGCCCAGCGCTGCTCGCCGAGCGTCAGCCGCAGCATCTCCCCGTTGCGGATTCGCTGCACCAGCTCCCGCAGGTCCTCAGTCGCCGGCAGGCGCAGTGAGCGGCTCACATCAACCTTCACGTCGAGTCCTTCGATCAGCTCGCGCAGCATTCCGGCGAGGTGCTCGCGCAGCCAACCCACGCCGCCGAACTGGACGGCGTGGGTGACCTCGTGGATAGCCACCCACGTCACGAGCTCGTTGCGCTCGAGCGCCATGTTGCGCGCCGCCTGCGACAGGTTCGGCGCCACGAGCAGCAGGCGCGGAGGAGTGTGTTCGTCGAGCAGCGCGACGTCGTATTGACCGAGCACTCGCTGGGAGAGCATCCCTGTGACCGCCCCCACCTGGGCGCCGAGCAAGAAGCCGGACGCCGAGCGCATGGCGCCTGCGAACGGACCGCTGCCCTCCGCCAGGCGAGCGCTGAGCGGCTCGAGCAGCGGGCGCATCGTGGCAATGTTCGCCTCGATCCAGCGCGAGCGATCCACGAGCTCGATTGCCGGCAGGCTCTCGGGCGGCTGAAGGCCGCTGTAGGCAGCCACCTGGGCGGCGAACTGCTCGGCAAGCGGCTGGATTGGGGCGGCGTCGAGCGGCAGGCTGGGAGCCGTCCCGGAGATCAGCTCCCCGATGCGTTGAGCCAGGCGCCAGTCGATCGACTCCATCTCTAGAGCGTAGGACCCTGACTCAGGAGTCGCTGCAGCGCTTGCGCCGAGCAGCGGCTGGTGTCCCTCCGCCGCCTCGCATTCCGAGTTGCCAGATGTCCAATTCCGAGTTAGCGGACGCTAAACTCCGAGTTGCCGGAGCCGAATTTCCCGATTGACGGAGAAGTCATGGAGTTTGTAAACCGCAACATGGCCGACACTGTCCTCTACGCGATGCGGTTCGCGCGAGTGGTCGGCCTGCTTGGGCCGCGTCAAGCTGGCAAGAGCACGCTCGTACGCAAGCTTGCCGAGGAGCACCTGTCAGCTGACTACGTCTCGCTCGACGAAGAGCCAGTGCGCTCACTTGCCGGCGCCGATCCGGCTGGGTTTCTCGCTGCTCGCGGACGGTGCACGGTGATAGACGAGATTCAGCGCGTTCCGGAGCTCATGCTCGCGATCAAGGCTCGCGTCGACAGAGATCCAACCGCGGGACAGTTCCTGATCACCGGCTCAGCCAATCTGCGTCGCATCCCCACGGTGAGCGATGCGCTGCCCGGCAGGGTTGACTATCTGACGCTCTGGCCGCTGACGCAGGGCGAGATCGCCGGACGAAACGACCAGTTCCTCGCACGGATGTTCGCGGGCGAGCCCCCGGTGCTCACAGACGCTCCGCTGGGCAGACACGAGTACGCCTCGACGCTGCTGGCCGGCGGCTTCCCCGAGGCGCGCCGGCGTCCGGAGGCGGCTCGCTCGCTGTTCTTCTCGAGCTATGTGGAGTCGATCGTCGAGCGCGACGTGTCGGATGTCTCACGTGTGCGCGAACCGTCGTCGATCGCGACGTTGCTGAGACTAGTGGCAGCCCGCTCCAGCGGTCTGGCACGCTACGACGCTCTCGCTCGCGAGGCTGGAGTGGATGGGAAGACGGTGAAGGCCCATCTTGATGTGCTCGAGCGGCTCTTCCTTATCAGGATCCGCAGGTCGTGGCACGTGAATCTCGGCAAGCGTCAGGTGAAGGCTCCCAAGCTGTATGTCTCGGACAGCGGCTTGCTCAGCGCCCTGGTGGGGGCTGACGCAGAACGGCTACGCGACGACAGCGGCTTCGCGGGATCGCTGTTCGAGACGTTCGTCGTGAACGAGCTCGAGCGTCAGGCGTCCTGGTTCGGGCAGCCGTTGACTTTTTGGCACTACCGAGAGGATGGGCACGAGGTGGACGCCATAGTGGAGCGACCCTCGGGGGAGATAGTCGGGATCGAGGTGAAGGCGAGCGCCACCGTGCGCCCTCAAGACTTCGCGGGGCTGCGTCGGTTGCGGGAGCGTGTTGGCGAGCGAATGACGTGTGGTGCGGTCCTCTACGCGGGCGCGCGCACGCTTCACCTAGGAGACGGGATGTGGGCGCTGCCCCTCCAGGCGCTCTGGAGCGCGTGAGGGTACCGCTCGCAACGCCGAGCGCTCGTATCCTTGACATGTGGCCATTTCCCTAACCGCGCCTGCTACGCCGGAGGGCGATGGCGCGCCTGAGCGGCCGGTGGACGACCGCGGCGGCTCGGCTGACGACGGCGGCTCGGCAACGCCTTCGCTCTTCGAGCGGGCGTGGGCGCGCGACGTCGTGGCGTGGGTGCGCCTGCTGAGCGACCCCAGCGATGCCGCCGCCGTTGTGCGCGTGCTGGGGCGCCCGCCTGTGGAAATGCGCCAGGTGGACATCGCGCGTGTGGTGCAGCTATCGCGCAAGCGCAAGCTGGATGTGGTGAGCGCCCTGCCGGCGGCGCTCGAGTCGCCCAACCTGCCACCGGAGGCACGTGAGCGGATCGAGCGGTTCATGGCGCTTCACGAGGAGGCGAGCGCCGCCTTCGATGCGCTGCTGCCACGGCTGAGCGCCACGCCCGCCGAGCTCTCCGCGCAGCTCACCGCAGCCTCTGAGCGGGCGCTGCTCGGAGAAAAGGCTCCCTCGGAGGCCGTGCCGGACACGCTCCAGGCGACGATCGAGGCGCTGCGCGAGGACGTGCTCGGCGGCGCGATGAGGGTCGCCGGGCATATCGGCGAGCTGCGGCTGGACACCGATCTCGACATCTCCCATGGGGTGGTGCGCTACCTCGAGCTCGTCAAGCTCGCGGCGCTCAAGGACCGCCCGCCAGGGCAGAGTGTCAAGCAGGCGCTCGACGACATCAACGTCCGCCTGCTCGCCGCCTGCACGCCGCTTCAGCGCGAGATCTTCGAAACATCCACGCTCGACGAGTCGCTGCTCGCAGGTGACGCTCCCACCTTCGCCCGCCGCGAGGAACCGTCGCTGAAGGGGTTCATCCCCAAGCGCGGTGAGGGTCTCGTTCTGTCCGCATCGGACATCGAGACCTACCGGAGCTGTCCGCTGCGCTACAAGTTCGCACGGGTGTTGAAGGTGCCCTCCGCGCAGACGCTCAACCAGCGCTTCGGAATCGCCGTGCATCAGGTGCTCGAGCGCTACCACACCGAAGGTCACACCACACTCGCGCAGATGCTTGCGCTGCTCGACCAGTGCTGGCGGCGCGGTGGATTCGGGCAGAGCGATGTCGAGCGCGATCTGCTCGCCAAGGCTCGCACGGCGCTCGCGCGCTATCACGAGCGCCTGGAGGCGCACGAAGCCAAGCCGGCGTGGTTCGAGCGCCAGTTCGCGTTCAGGCTCGGCCCCCACCACATCCGGGGGCGGGTCGACCGCGTTGACGAGCTTGCCGACGGCAGCTACGAGCTGATCGACTACAAGACCTCGCGTCCCAAGAGCGCTGAGCAACTGGAGCACGACGTGCAGCTCTCCCTCTATGCCCTCGGCGCTCGCGAGTCGTGGGGCGTGACGGCTGGGAAGCTTGCCTACTGCTACGTGCTCGACGACGAGAAGGTGCCCGTGCCGAGCAGCTGCATGGATCCCGACTGGATCGCGTCCGTCGTCGAGGAGGCGGGCGCGGCGATCGCCGCCCAGCGCTTCGAGCCAACGCCCTCGCCAAGGGTGTGCGCGCTGTGCGATTACCGCGTCGCGTGTCCAGCGGGGGACCGCTGACACTTGCCGGGCAAACGCTTTTTTCGCCTCTCTTTAACAACGCTGGATAGCGTGCTCGGCGGAATGAAGGGGAGGATGTCGCTCGCACTGCTTGGCGCCGCCGCGCTCGTGGCGCTCCCGCTCGCGGGGTGCGGTGGGAGCAAATCCAGCTCCTCCTCCGCCACGTTCGCCACCCCTGGAGTCGCGCCCACGCACTCGGTTGCGAGCAGCGAGGTTGTGGCGTACGTGTCGGGCACCCCCATCATGAAGTCCAGCTACGCGCATTGGCTCTCGGTCGAGAACGCCCTCGGGGGCGACTCCAACGCCAGCCACCGCGCGCTCGGCTTCTTGATCACCTCCAGCTGGGTGCTCGGGGAGGCGCAGGCCCGTCACGTGAGCGTGCCCGAAAGCGAAGTCTCTCAGCGCCTGGAAAAGCTGATCCACCAGAGCTTTCCCAAGAGCGGCCAGCTCGAGAAGTACCTCGCCAAGTCGCATGAGAGCAAGAGCGATCTGCTCGCTCGCGTGCGAGTCGAACTGCTCACCAGCCGGATTGCAAGCCAGGTCACCTCGGGAAGGTCGCAGGCGCAGCGCACAACCATGCTGACGAGCTTCGAGAGGCGCTTCCAGGCTCACTGGCGGGCACTCACCGACTGCATGCCCGCATATGTGATGGAAGACTGCAAGCAGTACAAAGGCCACGGCGAAAATCTCACGACCCCGGCTCGTTCGAGCGCCTCCTCGCGCTCTTCCGCCGCCGCTTCCGCCAACACGCAGGGAGAGGTCTACACGGCGCCCGGCGCTTTCGCCCACGCCAGCTCTGCGTTTGAACGCAACGGACCCCTGCCCGTCCAATACACCTGTGACGGCCAGGGCATCTCGCCACCGCTGCAATGGGAAAAAACGTCCACCAAGGCAGCCGAGCTGGTGCTGTTCGTCATCGACGACTCCAACGCCAAGTCAAACGGCGGCATCCGCTGGGTGGTAGGCGGCATCGACCCAAAGAGCCATGGCGTCGGTGCGGGGCAGGTGCCGGCTGGGGGAATCGTCGGGAGGAACACGGCGGGCAAGGCCGCCTACAGCCCGATCTGCCCCGATCACGGGCACACCGACACGATCGAGTTCGTGATGTATGCATTGCGCAAACCGATCTCGCTCTCGCCGGGCTTCTCGCCGACCGTCGCCGAGCACGAGTACGGCTCCACCAAAGACATCCTTGGTCAAGCCGCCGTCACCTACGCGGTGTATCAGCGCAAGTAGCTAGTCCTCGCGCCCGCGCTGGCGCAGGAAACGCTGGAACTCACGCGCGATCGAGTCACCCGAGGGGAGCTCGTTCGGTCCAAAACCGTCGTCCTCGCTTTCGGCTGCACGCTGTTCCAGGCGCTCCACGAACGCTTGGATGTCCGGGTCCGACTGCACCGCGAGGCTCACCTGGCGCTCGTACTCCTCCGAGGCGCTCTCGAGCTCTGACACGTCCACCGACACACCCACGAGCAGCTCCAGCTTGCGCAGCAGCGCGAGCGTCGCCTTGGGGCTGGTGGCGGACGCCACGTAGTGGGGCACGCTCGCCCACACGCTCGCCGACGGCAGCACCGCCTGCGAGCAAGCCGCGTGCAACACGCCCACGATCCCCGTCGGCCCCTCGTACGCGCTCGGCTTGAGCGCCAGGCGCTCCATCAGCGTCGGATCGGACGCAAAGCCGGTCATCGGCACCGGGTGGGAGTGCGGCACGTCGGCGAGCAATGCGCCGAGCGTCACCACCAACTGCACGTCGAGCGCTTCCGCGAGATCCACCACCAGTTTGCTGAACGAGCGCCACTTCATCGAAGGCTCCGCTCCCTGGAGGATCACCAGGTCGCGTGGGGCGCGCGGTGCGCGCGCCTCCAGCAGCTCCACGCATGGCCAGGAGATGACGCGCGCCTGGGACTCGTCGATCTTCACGGTTGGGCGGTTGGACTGGAAGTCGTAGAACTCCTCGCTGTCCACCCGCGCGAAGCGTTGCGCCTCCAGCGAGGAGGCGAGGAAGGATGTCGCGTTCGACGCCGCGTCGCCGGCGTCGTTACAGCCCGAGAAGGCGCACACCATAGCCGGCGCCCGCAAGCCGGCCGGACGGCGATCCCAAATCAGCTGCATCCGAACCACCGTACATCATGGGCGCACGATTCCCGGACCGATTCCCTCATCTGCTTCCCCCCGCCACGGCCACGCGCCGAGCGCGCCACAGCCCTCTGCCGAGGCGCCTTCGGGAGGTGGCGTGATCGCCACGTTGCGCGACGGGCAGCCGCTCGACGCGGTGCTCGCGTGCGTGGGCAAGCAGCGCCTGCTCTCGCGCGCCGGAAGCCCCTATCTGGCGGTTGAGCTGCGCGACAGCACCGGCACGGTCAAGGCGCGTGCGTTCCGCGACGCCGACCTGCTCGCCGGGCGCTTCGAGCGCGGCGATCTTGTGCACGTGCGTGGACGCGTCGAGCGCTTCCGAGACGAGTTGCAGATCGCCATCGAGCAGATCGCTCGCGTGGACGCCTCGGAGTCCGCCGCCGCCGGCTTCCTGCCCGTCTCCCGTCGCGACCTCGACGAGCTCGAAGGATTTCTGGAGCACCTCGTGCGCGAGGTGTACGACCCCGGCTTGCGCGCGCTGCTCGACAGCTTGCTCGCCGACCGCGAGCTGCGAGCGGCGCTGCGCAAGGCGCCCTGCTCGGCGCCCGACGCCGGCTCCGGGCGGGCAGCTCGCTCCGGCGCACACCACGCGTTTCTCGGCGGTTTGCTCGAGCACACGGTGGCGGTTGCCACGCTCGCGCTCGAGCTGTGCAACGTGCACCCGCGCCTGGATCGCGACCTGCTGCTGTGCGCGGCGATCGTGCACGACATCGGCAAGACGCGCGAGTTCACCTATGGAGCGGAGATCGGCTACAGCGAGGAAGGGCGCCTGCTCGGCCACGTGGAGCTCGGGTTGCGGCTGATCGCCTCGCATGCGCCACCCGCCCTGCCTTCCGAGCGGCGGCTGGCGCTCGAGCACTGCGTGATCGCCCACCACGGAGCCGACGGCTCGCCCCAGCCGCGCTTCGCCTCCGCTGAGGCGCTTGCGCTGTATCGCCTCAACGCGCTCGACGCCTCCGTCAAGGGCGCCTTCGAGCGAGGGCTCTAGCTCCACGCTGCCAGCACCGCGCTTGCGGAGAACCCGCAGTTCCAGCATTTCGGTCTTCAGTGCCGCGTCGCCGTTGCCGATCCATTGCTGGTGGCACACGCTCCGCGACCCACCTTGCAGGGCGGCGAAAGCAGGTCACCGCTGCGCGCTCCCACCCGTCTGATCGGCGACATCGTCGTCGATCTCGGCTACGCCGAGCACGAGCAGGTGCAGCACGCGGTCGAGCGGGCGCGCGCCGAGGGCAAGCTCACCGGGCAGATGCTCGTCGAGGAAGGCGTCATTCGCCACGACCAGCTGGCGCGCGCGATCGCCCAGCGCTTGCACTTCGACTACATCGACCTGGCTTCCCAGGAGCTCGACATGGAGGCGGTGGGACTGCTCGATGTCGAGGCGATCCGGCGCTATCAGGCGGTGCCCGTGGCGTTTCTCGACGACGGCGCGCTTCTGCTCGCCATGAGCGACCCGACGAATGTCCTCACGATCGACGACATCGCGATGATCACCGGCAGGCGTGTGCGCGCGGCGGTGGCTTCGGCGGAGGACGTTCAGATGCTGGTTGCGCGCCTGAGCCGCTCGACCCACGCTGTTCAGGAGATCATCGCGGGGGAGGACGACGCCTCTGAGCCTCAGCTGGCGAACGTCGCCCCCGACGGCAGCGACGCCCCGGTTGTCAGGTTCGTGCACGCGCTGATCGCCGAAGCCGCCGAGCGCGGGGCTTCCGACGTCCACATCGATCCGGAGGAGTCGCAGATGCGCGTGTCCTTCCGTGTGGACGGCGTGGTCACACCGGCGGCAACGCTCAGCCGTCGCAAGGCCGCCGGCGTCATCTCCCGTGTCAAGGTGATGGCGGAGATGGACATCTCCGAGCGTCGCGCTCCTCAGGACGGGCGCTTCGCCCTGAACGTGGAGGGCCGGCGCGTGGATGTGCGCGTGGTGACGCTGCCGTTGGTTCACGGCGAGGGCGCCTACATGCGCATCCTCGACAAGTCGATCGCCGTCAAGACCCTCGAGGACCTGGGCATGCGCGCCAAGGAGCACGAGCGCGTCGCCGGGGCCATCGCACGACCGCACGGAGCGGTGCTCGTCACCGGTCCGACAGGCAACGGCAAGTCGACGACGCTGTATGCGGCGCTGAAGGCCATCAACGACGGATCGCGCAGCCTGCTCACGATCGAGGACCCCGTCGAGTCACGGTTGCACGGCGTCAGGCAGATGCAGATCGCGCCCAAGGCAGGGGTCACGTTCGCAAGCGGATTGCGCTCGATGCTGCGCGCCGATCCCGACGTGATCATGGTGGGCGAGATCCGCGACCGCGAAACCGCCCAGATCGCGATCGAGGCCGCTCTCACCGGCCACCTTGTCCTCTCCACGCTCCACACGCGCGACGCTCCCGGGGCGCTCGGGCGGCTGATCGACATGGGCATCGAGCCCTTCCTGGTCGCATCGGCGATCGACTGCGTGGTGGCGCAGCGGCTCGTGCGCCTGCTGTGTCAGCACTGCAAGCAGCCCACGCAAGCGTCCGAGCAGGTGCTCGAACTGCACGGGTTGGACCGCGACGGCGTATACGATCCCGCCGGTTGTGAGCGCTGCGGGTCCACCGGATACCGCGGGCGCATCGGACTGTACGAGGTGATGAGCGTAGGGGAAGAGATACGGGCGCTGGTGCTCGACCGCGCTCCGACCGACCAGATCGCCGCTGTCGCCGAGCGCCACGGCATGCGTCGCATGCGCGAGGACGGGATCGCCAGGGTGCGCGACGGGCTGACCTCGCTCGCCGAGGTGCAGAGAATGGCGGCGAGCCTGCTCTAGCGAGGAACGTGGCAAGCGGACGGCGCACACCCATGTTCTGTTGCCTGCTCGGCGTGCTCGCGGGGGCTGTCGCGCCTGCGCTCGCCCGTGCACCGATCGCCCGCCCGGCGCGCGTTGGCGACTGTCCGATACTGCCGGCGAGCAACCCGCTCAACCAGGACATCTCCCAAGCTCCCGTCGATCCGCGCTCGGACGCCTACATCGCGAGCATCGGCGCCTCCGGCCACCTGTTTGCCGACTTCGGCTTCACCCCCTCCTACGGCATGCCCTATGTGGTGGTAGGCCCGCATCAGCGCAAGGTCCCGGTGAGGTTCACCGAATGGGGCGGCGAATCGAACCGTGGCCCCTACCCGATCCCACCGGACGCCCCGGTGGAGCAAGGCGAAGAAGAAGGCGGCGACCGTCACGTGCTCGTCGTGCAACAGGGCAGTTGCAAGCTGTACGAGCTCTACAAAGCCCACCGCCGCGGCCTTGGCTGGGAGGCGGGCTCAGGCGCAGTGTTCAACCTGCGCAGCAACGCGCTGCGCCCCGAAGGGTGGACCTCCGCCGACGCCGCCGGGCTGCCTATCTTCCCGCTGCTCGCCCGCTATCAGGAAGTGAGCGAAGGGGAAATCAAACACGCGCTGCGCGTCACCGTCAGCCAAACCCAGCGCGCCTACATTCATCCCGCCACCCACTTCGCATCCGGCAGTCCTGCCCCGAGCCTGCCGCCGATGGGCCTGCGTTTGCGTCTGAAGGCAAGCTTCAGCCTCGCGCGCTTCCATGGGCAGGCGCTCGTGATCCTGCGCGCGCTCGAGCGCTACGGGCTGATCGTCGCCGACAACGGATCGCCGTGGTTCATCAGCGGGGCGCCCAGCCGCCGCTGGAACAAGCGCGACCTGGCTCAGCTGCAGCAGGTGCCGGGGTCAGCCTTCGAGGCGGTCAGCACCGGCCCGCTCCGGCGGCGCTGAGCCGGCGCTCTGGGCTGGCTGAGACTGTTGCTGGGGCGGCTGCTCCGGTCCGGAGTTCAACGCGGGCCGTGAGGGCTCGCCGTTGATCGACTGCTTGAACTCGCGCAAGCCGCCGCCGAGCGAGCGTCCGATCTCGGGCAGCCGTCTGGCGCCGAACACCAGCAGCAGAACCACCACCAGGAAGGCGATGTGAAGCGGATTGTCGAGTCCCATCCCCAACCAGTCTACGGCGAATCGTCAAAGGCAAGGGACGATTGCCCGTCCCTAACAAATGCTTACCGCGCCTCCCCGAGCGTGTTGCGCACGAGCTGCGCGGCCACGACGAGGATCAGCACCGCAAAGGAGATCCGCAGCGCCTTGCCGGACAGCGCGTTCGCCAGCGCGACGCCGCCCACTGCGCCGGCGATCGACAGCACGCCGATCAGCAGCGAATCCATCCGGCGCACGTTGCCGTAGCGGTCCTGCGTGATCGTGCCGACGATCGCCACCGGCACTATCGCCAGCAGCGACGTCGCCTCGGCCTGGTGCTGGCTCAGGCCGAGGAAGAGCACCAAGCCGGGCACGAACAACACGCCCCCTCCCACTCCCAGCATGCCGGCGATCACACCGCCCGCCAAGCCGATCAAGATGGCGCCGATCACCGCAGCAGCAGCTCCACAGCCGTCGCCACGAGCAGGCCGGCGAACAGCAGCGAGATGGCGCGCGTGGCGATCCGCTGTTGAAGCCAGGCGCCGAACAGGACTCCGGCGACCGCCGGCACCCCGATCAGCACGCCGTCGAGCACGTGCACGTTGCCATACGCGCCCTGCGTGGCAGCCGCGAAGGAGGCGATCAGCACGATCGCCGCAAGCGACGTGGCGGTCGCCCTGCGGCTGTCATAGCCGAGCCATAGAACGAGCAACGGCACGATCACCGACCCTCCCCCCACTCCGAACAGACCGCTGAAGGCGCCCGCCGCGGTGCCGATCGCCGCCAGCCTGAGCGCCCGGCCCGTGTCCATTGGCGGCATACTAGAGGTCGTGTCTGGAGCCGCAACGCTCGTCGAGGCGCTCGAGCCGCTTCGCTCAGACCCCTTCCATGCTGCCGTCCTGCTCGACATCGACGGCACGCTCGCGCCGATCGTGCGTCACGCCGCCGACGCGCAGGTGCCGGAGTCCACGCGCACGCTGCTGATCGAGATCGCCAAGCGCTATCGCATCGTGGGTTGCATCAGCGGTCGGCAGGCCGCCACCGCTCGCCAGATCGTCGCGATCGGCAGCATCGCCTATGTCGGCAATCACGGCGGCGAGCTGCTGCGCCCGGGCGCCACCCGGCCGGAGCTCGACCCCGACCTGGTTGCCTGGCGTGAGCGCGTGCGCGAGTTCGCCGCACGGGTGTACGAGCCTGAGCACCAGCGGCTGCGCGTGCGCAGCGAGGACAAGGACGCGATCGCCGCCTTCCATTGGCGCGGCGCGCCCGACGAGCCGCTTGCCGAGCAGCTCGTGCGCGAGATCGCTCGGCGTGCCCAGGACGAGGGCTTTGCGGTCCACTGGGGACGCAAGGTGCTCGAGGTGCGGCCCCCGGTGGCGCTCGACAAGGGGCTGGGTGTGACCGCCCTGCTGCAGAGCGCGCGACACCGAGACGACGGCTCGCCGATCGCCGCGGCGCTGTACGTGGGCGACGATACGACAGACATCGACGCGTTCCGCTGTCTGCGCGCGCTCGTCGCCGATGGCTCGCTCGAGCGCGCCGTGTGTGTGGCGGTGGGCTCTGAGGAGGTCCCGCCGGAGCTCGCCCAGCTCGCCGATGTGACGATCGACGGGACGGGCGGCGTTCGAAGCCTGCTCGAGGCGCTGATCTAGGCGTGCGCTGAGCGAGCGGGCGTGCACTTCGTCGACTTCCTCAGGGCCACGGTGCTGCTCAGCGCCGCTGCGGCAACCGCCCTGGCAATCGTCGCCGTCCTGTCGGCTGCGCCCGGCTCCGATCAGGGCGCGGTGCTCGTGTCGGTTTGCTGGTGGGCGCTCGCGGCGGCGATCGGACTGTGGTTGGGGCGCGGGGGACGGATCAACCACTCGATCCGCCGCCTGCTCGGAGAGGCTCGCTTCACGCACGCGCTCCCCGAGTACCGTCCAGGCGCCACCCTGCTCAACCGGTTGTGGCCGCTGCTGCTGTTCACGGTGCTCGCCGGCGGTCTCGGCTTCCTCGCGCCGCAGATCCCGGGCATCGGAGCGGGCTTCGAGATCCTGCTTGCGCTCTGGTGGCGCCGCCAGGACGCCGCGGTGGCGGCGATCGAGGAACGCGACGGAGTGCGCTTCCACGTCCTGCGCACATCGCCGTTTCGCTCGATCAAGCTCGCCCGCACACCCGGTTTCAAAGCAATCCACCCCGAACGTGCCACCGGGGCGGCGACGTGAGCGAGCTCGACGTGCTGATCGTCTCGCTGGGCTCCACCGGAGGGCTGCGCGCGGTGGACGAGGAGCTGCTCGGCTCGCTGCGTCGCGCCGGGGCGAGCGCTCAGATCGCGACCGTGCCGCCGCCTGCGCCGGTGCGCACGCTGATGCTCACCGACCTGCGCTGGGCACTCGCCGCGCGTCGTGCGCTGCAGGCGGAGCTGAAGCGCTGCGCGCCGCGCGCCATCGTCTACTCCACCACCACCGCCGCACTGCTGTGGCCGGCGCCCGGAGCGATCCGCTTCGACGCACCCGCTGCCGGCAATCGCCGCGGTCGTCACGGCCTCTGGCAGCGCCCGCTCGAGCGCCGGCGCCTGCTCGAAGCGCCTCTGCTGCTGCCTCAGAGCGAGGGCGCACTGCTCGAGCTGCCACGCTCGCTGCGCCACCGGATCGACGAGCGGCGCACGCTCGTGGTGCCTGTGCCCGTGGAGCCCTCGGGGGAGCTTCACCGTCTCGACGGCGCCGTCGTCGATCCGCGCAATCCGGCTCTGCGCGCCAAGCGCTCGGGCACCGCTCGCCCCGCGCGCGACATCGCCGCCATCACCTACGCCGCCAATCCGCTCAAGAAGGGTCTCGACCGGGTGCTCGCCGCATGGCGGGAGGTGCATAAGCCCGGCGAGCGGCTCGTCGTGGCGGGCACCACTCCCGATCAGCTGCGTCACGCCAAGATCGATTTGAGCCAGGAGGGCGTCGAGTTCGCCGGCGTGCTCGCCCCCGATGACTACCGTGCGCTGTTGCGCCGCTCGCGCGTGTTCGTGTGCGCCGCCCGCCGCGAGGACCACGGCATCGCCCAATTGGAGGCGCTCGCCGACGGCTGCATGCTCGTCAGCGCGCCCGCGCCCGGTCCCTATGTGGCTTTGCCGATAGCTCGCCAGCTCGACCGCAGGCTGATCGACGACGATCTCGCCGCCGCGCTGCGCACCGCGCTCGACGACCCCATGCCCCGCTACCACGAACATGCGCTGCGCTCGCTCGCTCCCCTGCGTCGGGTGGAAGTCGATCGGGTAGTTGCGCAGGAGCTGTTGCCGCGTCTGCTTGGAGGCCGTGGCCATGGTGCAACAGCGGTGTTACACTAATCGTATGTCGACCGCTCACCCTCGCTTGGCGCTCACTCGTGATCCGGAGCTGGACGAGGCGCTGCGACGCACGAGGCCTTTGTTGGGCACGGGCAAGCCGACAGCGACGCTTGCGCGCGAGCTGATCCTGCGAGGCGCGCGAGATCTGCTCGCCAATCAGGGACCTGAGCTGGACAGGTGGCTGGACGAGCGCCACGCGACGGTTGCCGTGCGTTCCACGCAAGAGGTGCTCGCGTCGGCGCAAGAGCTCAAGACGCCGGACGCCGCGAAGCCATACGCCGTCTCCGAAGCGCTCGAAGAGGCGCGCGGCGAGCGGCTGTGAAGCGCAGGTGACAGACGCGAAGCTCGTCTATCTGGACGCTTCCGCGTTCGTGAAGTTGGTGCTCCCCGAGCCGGAGACGGCGGCGTTGGTCGCGGCTCTCGATTCCCGGTCACGACTGGTTGCCTCCGAGATCCTCGAAATCGAGGTGGCGCGCGCGGCTCGCAGAGCCGCCGGCGAGGACGGCGTGGAGGTTGCGCGTACACAGCTGGAGGGAATACGCCTGTTGCCGATCACCAGCCAAATTCGCAAGACGGCAAGCGAGCTCAAACCGGACACGCTGCGCACGCTCGACGCGATCCACATCGCCACAGCTCTCGATCTCGGCGAGCAGCTGGACGGGATCTACGCTTACGACTTGCGCATGGCCGCCGCTGCGACGGAGGCCGGCTTGCTCGTATTCGCTCCGACCGAAGCGTCTGCCGAGCCCTGACGCCTGCGCCGCTAAGCGCCTGCCCGCGCATGTCCGGCACGCACTCGCTTGCGCAGCCGCTCGAACTCCCCCCAAGGGCGGGTGTTGGCCACGTGGGCGGCGGTCAACCAAGCGCGTCGAGCCGTCGCCACCCCCCAGCGCATCACCTCGAAGCGCTCGACCCCGTGCGCGTCTGAGTCGATCACGATCGTCGCCCCGCCCTCGGCAGCCGCGCGCGCATTGATCTCGTTCAGGTCGCGGCGGTTCGGGTTGGCGTTGATCTCGAGCATCGTGCCCGTGCGCGCCGCCGCCTCGATCAACGCGTGCACATCCACCGCATACGGGTCGCGCCTTCCGATCAGACGTCCGGTGGGGTGGCCGATGGCGTCGACGAGCGGGTGCTCGATCGCCCTCACCATCCGCTCGGTCATCGCCCGCTCGCCTATGCGAAACGACGTGTGGACGCTTGCCACCACCCAGTCGAGCTGCTCCAGCAGCTCGTCGTCGTAGTCGAGCGACCCGTCCGGCAGGATGTTCACCTCGCTGCCCGCCAGCACCCTGATCCCCTCGATGCTCTCATCCGCCTCGCGCACGCGCTCGATCTGGCGGCGAAGCTCCTCGGGCGACACGTCGTTGCCGAAGCCGTGCGACGCCGAGTGGTCGGTGACAGCCACATACTCGTATCCCCGCTCGCGCGCCGCGAGCGCCATCTGCTCGATCGTGTTGCGCCCGTCGGAGGCAACCGTGTGGCAGTGCAAATCGCCCTTGATCTCCCGCAGCTCGATCAGGCGCGGCAGGCCCTCGCCGGCGGGTGTGGCGGCGGCGGCGATCTCGCCTCGGTCCTCGCGCAGCTCCGGCTCGACGTACGCCAACCCGAGCAGCTCATACACCTCCTGCTCGCTCGCGCACACGCTCGTGCGCCCGCTTGCGTCTGCGAGCACGCCGTACTCGGACACGTGCACTCCGCGGCGCACCGCCAGCTCGCGCAGCGCCGCGTTGTGCCTGCCCGAGCCGGTGAAGTGCTGGAGCAGGTTGCCGAGCTGAGCCGGCGCGGCGATGCGCAGGTCGACGCTCACACCCGAGTGGGTCGTCGCTTTCGCACCCGCCTTCCCAGCCGAGCTCACCGTCTCGATCTGCTCGAGCTTGACAAGGCTCTTGGCGAGCGTCGTCGGACGTTTGGTGGTTGCGATCAGGTCGATGTCCTTCACTGCATCCACCAATCGCCGCGCCGAGCCGGCGAGGATCACCGTGGTGCCCTCTCCGCCGCGCTCGCGCAGAGCGTCCGCGAGCGCCTGTCCCAGCTCGATCGCTGCCGGCAGCAGCAGGCGCGGCGTCGGGCGTCCCGCCTCGTCGGTAGGCATGCGCTCGAGTGCTGCGAGCACGCTCTGCTCGAACTTGACGCCCAACCCTCTGACATCGCGCAGCCGCTGCGCAAGAGCGGCTTCGCGCAGCGACTGCAGCGAGTCGACACCAAGCTCCGAATGCAGCAGCCGCGCGCGCTTGGGGCCGAGCCCGGGAAGACGTGTGACGGCGATCAGCCCCGGTGGTATGCGCGCGCGCAGCTTCTCCGCCGCGGGGATCGCCCCCGTTTGCAGCAGAGCCTGGATCTTCTCCTGAAGCGTTTGACCGATCCCCGGCAGCTCGGTCGCCTTGCCTTCGCGCGCCAGCCTGGCGACCGACACAGGCGCCTCGCGCACGGCGCGCGCTCCGCTGCGATAGGCGAGCACGCGATGGACGATCGCTCCGTCCAGCTCATACAGGTCGCCCAATTCCTCCAGGGCGGCTGCAATCGCGGAGTTCGTCAGCTCGGCGGGCATCTGCTCTAGGGTACGTGCCCACCATGACCGGCATTCAGCCGCGAGACGCAACCACAGCCATTCAGGACGGACCCTCGCCCGAGCAGGAGCGCACGCCTTGGGTTGTGCTTCCGACGTACAACGAGGCCGAGAACATCGAGGCGATCGTCGCGGCTGCGAGCGAGTCGCTCGACAGCGCGATGGCGGCTCACGGCGGCGAGTACCGCATCTTGATCGTCGACGACGGCTCACCCGACGGCACAGGCGAGATAGCTGACCGGCTCGCGTCCGAGCGCGAGCAGGTGCGCGTTCTGCACCGCAGCGAGAAGAACGGCATCGGACCCGCCTATCTTGCGGGCTTCGCGTACGCCCTGGAGAACGGGGCGGGCTATGTGATGGAGATGGACAGCGACTTCTCGCACAACCCCGCCGACCTGGAGCGTCTGCTCGAGGCGGCGCGTGCGGGCGGGGATCTCGTGCTCGGCTCCCGCTACGTTGCCGGCGGTGGCGTCACCGACTGGAGCCTGCTGCGGCGCTTCATCTCGCGCGGCGGCTCGACTTATGCGAGGCTCGTGCTCGGCCTGCGCGTGCGCGACCTGACTGGAGGCTTCAAGTGCTTCCGTCGCGAGGTGCTCGAACGCATCCACTTCGACAGCGTGCGCTCCCAGGGCTACGCATTCCAGGTCGAGCTCACCTACCGCGCCGCGCGCGCCGGCTTTCGCGTCGTCGAGGTGCCCATCCTCTTCAAGGACCGCGAGCGCGGCCAGAGCAAGATGTCGTGGAAGATCGCCGCCGAGGCGATGTGGCTGGTGCCGCGCCTGCGCTTCGGGCGCCAGCCTCCCGCCGCTCAGGTGGAGCTCCCAGCCGGCCGATAGGGAGGAGGTGGACGCCTCCTCCTACGCCCTCTACCACGGCGTACGCCGTACCCGGACTACGCTTGCCGCCTGGCAGCGCCGCCCGCTGCCTGTCCTTGGCGCCTGGGTCGCCGGCTCGGCGGTGGCCGCCGGAACGCTGCTCCTGGCGGTGCTCGCCATTGCGGAGCTGTCGTTCGGCTACAGCCAACCGATCCAGCTGCACGCTCCGTTTGCCGTCGGGGATCTGGGCGACGTGGCGTCTGTGTTCGCGCACAACCTGCTCGTCCTCGCCCTGCACGCGATGGCGTGTGTGGCGGGCTTCATCGCGGGCAGCTCCCTGCCACTGCAAGCGGAGAGCAAGCGCGGCGTATCGCGCTGGGTGCACGAGCACGGCGGGCGCATCGCAATCGTGTTTGTCGCCTGTGCCACCACCTTCTCGTTGTCTGCCCAGGCCTATCTGATCGGCCACACGCTCGCCGGCGTGGCGCACTTCCTGAAGGTGTCGCCGGCGCTGTTGCTGGTTGTGCTGCTTCCGCACGCCATCCCCGAGCTGACCGCCCTGTTCCTGCCGCTCGCCGCCTGGATCATCGCGTCGCGTCGCGGCGAGTGGGAGCAACTGCTCGCCGCCACCGTGGTGACCGTTGCGATCGCGCTGCCGGTGCTGCTCGTGTGCGCGTTCTTCGAGGTGTACGCAGCCCCTCATCTGTTCGCGTCGCTCACCGGTTTGCACCCGCCGTTCGTCGGCCAGTGGGAAGGCTGGACGGTCACGGTCGGCCAGCCCCGCTGAACCTGCTTCACTTTGTATAGTGGATGGAGGCGTCACAGCAGCGCGCGAGACGGCAGCTACTCGAACAGGAGAACCACCATGGCAGGCACGCTCACCGAAGTGACCGACTCCAACTTCCAGGCTGAGGTCGTCGAGTCCGAAAAGCCTGTGCTCGTCGACTTCTGGGCTCCCTGGTGCGGCCCCTGCCGGGTGGTGGCGCCGGTGCTCGAGGAGATCGCCTCCGAGCGGCCCGACCTGCGCATCGTCAAGCTCAACGTCGACGAGAACCAGCAGACGGCTGCCGCCTTCCAGGTGCTGTCGATTCCGACGCTGATCCTCTTCAAGGGCGGCCAGGCGGTCAAGACGGTCGTCGGGGCCTACCCGAAGAAGAAGCTGGAGCAAGAACTCGAGCCGGTTCTCGCGGCCTGAGCGCAGCTCCAGCTAGGAGTCGCGAGACTGGGCGCGGGTGAGCGCTATCTCCAGCGCGAAGCCGTCGATGTCCGTCTGCTCGCGGTAGGTCATCGCCGCGGAGTCGCCGTCGCCGAGCGCCGTGCTGACTGCGAGCGTCTCCGTGGCGATGTAGCGTTCGTGAGCGCGTGCGGCGTCGATCAGAGCCGGCTCGCCTGAGAGCGCCAACTCGATGCGGTCCTCGACGTTCAAACCGGCGGTCTTGCGAGCGTTCTGCACGGCGTGCACGATCTCGCGTGAGCGGCCCTCGCGCAGCAGGTCTTCGTCGATGTGGAGATCCAGCGCCACGGCGTGCGCACCTTCGCGCTCGACGCTGTACCCCTCGGGTGCCTTCATCGTGAGGATCACGTCGTCTGCCGTCAGCGTGTGCTCGCGGCCGCCCGCCGAAATGCCGAGCTCGTCGCCGTCGCGCAGCGCGGCTGCGATCTCGTTCGGGTCGAGCGCGGCGATCGCCTCGGCGGCGAGCGGCATGTCTTTGCCGAACAGCGGCCCGAGCGTGCGGTAGTTGGGCTTGCACTCGTATTCGCCGAGCTCGTCTGCTCCTTGGACGAAGCGCACGCGGCGTACGTTGAGCTCCTCGCGCACGACATCCGCCATCCGCTCGATCGCCGCCCGCTCGCGCCCTGCCGCCACGACAACAGCCTCGGACAGCGGCTGGCGCACCTTGATGCTTGCCTGCGCGCGCGCACCGAGGCCGAGCCTCACCGTCTCGCGGGCCACACTCATCGCCTCTTCCAGCTCCGAATCGCGCGCCGGCAGCGCCTCGGGCGTCGGGAAGTCGCACCGGGGCCCGCTCGCGCGCGTGCCGTCGAGGTTGTCGTAGATCTCATCCGCGATGAACGGGCAGAACGGCGCGAGCAGCTTGCTCACGATCAGCAGGCACTCGCGCAGCGTGTGAAACGCCGCCGGGTCGCCATCCCAGAAGCGCCTTCGTGAGCGGCGCACATACCAGTTGGACAGCTCGTCCACGAGCTCGGCGATCGCCCTGCCGGCTGTCGTGGCGTCGTAGGCGTCCAGACGCTCGGCCACCAGCAGCGCCGTGCTCGCCGCGCGCGACAGCGCCCAGCGGTCCAGATCGTCGGCGCTCGGCGCCGCCTGCTCGGCTCGCTCGAGCGTCTCGCGGTTGGCGTGCGCGTAGAGGGCATAGAAGAAATACGTGCTCCACAGCTGCTTGAGGAACAGGCGCACGCCCTCGCCGATCGCCTCTTCGGAGAAGCGATACCCGTCCCACGGCTGCTTGGATGTGAAGAAATACCAGCGGAAAGCGTCCGCACCGTAGGAGTCGAGCACCTGCCAGGGCTCCACGGTGTTGCCCTTGGACTTGGACATCTTCTGTCCCTCGGCGTCGAGGATCAGGCCGAGGCAGACGACGTTGCGGTATGGGGCCTGGTCGAACAGCAGCGTTGAGACGGCGAGCAGCGAATAGAACCACCCGCGTGTCTGGTCGAGCGCCTCGCAGATGAAGTCCGCCGGGAAGTGCTCTGTGAAGCGGTTCTCGTTCTCCAGCGGAGCGTGGTGCTGCGCGAACGGCATCGCACCCGAGTCAAACCACACGTCGATCACCTCGGGCACGCGCCGCATCGGCTGCTCACAACCGGGGCAGGTGCACGGGAACTCGATCTCGTCGACGTAAGGCCGGTGGTGGTCGTCGAGCGTCTTGCCCGACAGGCGCTCGAGCTCGGCGAACGATCCGATCGTGTGCACATGCCCCGATCCGCAGCGCCACACCGGAAGCGGGGTGCCCCAGTAGCGCTCTCGCGATATCGCCCAGTCGATGTTGTTCTTCAGCCAGTCGCCGAACCTGCCCTGCTTGATGTGCGACGGATGCCATTCCACCGTCTCGTTTGCCGCGAGCATCCGCTCGCGCAGCTTGGAGGTGGCGATGTACCAGGATGGCTTGGCGTAGTAGATCAGCGGCGTGCCGCAGCGCCAGCAGTGGGGATAGGAGTGCTCGTAAGCCTCGCGTCTGAGCAGCAGGCCGCGCGCGTCGAGGTCGGCGATCAGCTCCTCGCCGAGGGCAGGGTCCTTGACGAAGCGGCCCTTGTAGGAGCCTCCGTCGTGACGGTGCACGTCGGTCGAATATGTGCCATCCGCCGCCACCGGGTTGAAGAGGGCGGCTGGGCTGGCGGGGTCCAGCAGCCCGGCGGCGGCTGTTGCCCTGAAGTCGACCTCGCCGAAAGCCGGTGCCAGATGGACGAGCCCGGTTCCGTCGTCGACTGTCACAAAGTCACCGGCGATCACCGGCAGAGCGCTCTCCTGGCGGTCCGGGGTGGCGAAGATCGGGCCGCTGTACTGCGCGCCGATCAGCTCTGTGCCCGGGAAGCGGTCGAGCACCTGCGCCTGCTCGCCGAGCGCCTTCTCCACGAGCGCGCTCGCCAGCACGAGTGTCTGCTGCTCCCAGCGCACGCGCGCGTACTCGATGTTCGGGCCTGCCGCCACCGCGACGTTGCCCGGGAGTGTCCATGGCGTGGTGGTCCAGATCAGCAGGGCGTCGCCCTGCTGGAGCGGTCCCGCGGCAGTCGCCACCGGCAGGCGCACGTACACCGAGGGGTCCACCACGTCCCGGTAGCCGAGCGCCACCTCGTGCGATGACAGGGCGGTGCCGCAGCGTGGGCAGTAGGGCACCACCTTGTGTCCCTCGTACAGCAACCCCTTGCGGTGGATCTCCGACAGTGCCCACCACACCGACTCGATGTAGCTCTCGTTCAGCGTCCGGTAGGCGTCGTCGAGGTCCACCCAGAAGCCGATCCGCTCGGTCAGGCGGTTCCACTCCTCCAGGTAGGCGAACACCGATTCCCGGCACTTGGCGTTGAACTGCTCGATCCCGTAGCGCTCGATGTCCGCCTTGCTCTTCAGGCCCAGCTCCTGCTCGACGCCGATCTCCACCGGCAGGCCATGGCAGTCCCAGCCACCCTTGCGATCCACGCGGAAGCCGCGCATCGTCTTATAGCGGGGATAGATGTCCTTGAACACGCGCGAGAGCACGTGATGGGAGCCGGGTCTGCCGTTCGCGGTGGGCGGCCCCTCGTAGAACACCCACTGCTCGGCGTCCGCGCGCATGCGCAGCGACTCGCCGAACACGTCGCGCTCGCGCCAGCGCTCGAGCACCGTCTGCTCCAAAGCCGGCAGCTCCTGGCGCGCATCGAGGCTGCGAGCGGGTATCAGCGGGTGTCTCGAGCGTGCCGTCATGGGCGGCTCATTGTAGGTGGGCGCAGTTGCTCGCCATAGGCTCGCGCCGCGGCGCCATCCTACGATGAGGCGGTGCCCGGTGCGCTTGCCCCGACGATGAGGCTCCGCCTCTATCACCACACAGACGGGGCGCGGGTCGCCTACCGCGAGCTCGGCGCCGGGCCGACGCTCGCGCTGCTGCACTCGGCGCTGCTCTCCCATCGCGAGTTCGAGCCGGTGGTCGAGCGGCTGTCCGAGCGCTATCGGGTGGTGATCCCCGACCTGCCGCTGCATGGCGACTCCGAGGACCGTCCTCGCCATCCGTACACGATCGACTGGTTTGCCGAGGTGATGAGCGGCTTCTCCGCCGAGGTGCTCGGTCCGCGTCCGTTGATCGGGGGCCATGACGCCGGAGCCGAGATCGTGCTGCACTCGATCGCTCGCAGGCTGATCGAGCCCAGGAGGCTCGTGATCATGACCAACAGGCTTCACGGTCGCGTCGAGCACGGGCGCGCCCGATCCGCGTGGCGAATGGCGGCACGTCTCGGCTCGTTGCCCGGTCTCGACCGCCTGCTCTCCCACGCCACTCCGCGTGTGTTCAGCCCCGAGCGCGGGTTGCGCCTGTCCGAGCGGCGCGCGCCCGCCGCACGCGACCTCATGCGCCACGCCTTCTCCGACGTGCCGGGCAATCCGAGCTTGGCGCGCTCGTGGGCGAAGTGCGCGCGTCATTGGCCGCGGGGCGCGCAAGCCCACCTGCTCGACCTGTATCCCAAGCTGCGCATGCCCGTGCTGCTGCTGTGGGCGGACCGCGACCCCTTCTATCCGCTGGATGGCGCCGAGGAGGCGCTGCGGCTGCTGCCTGCCGGCCAGTTGCGGGTGCTCGAGAGCACCGGCTTTCTGATGGCTTACGACGACCCGGTCGGCCTCGCCCGCGAGCTGGTGGCTTTCTGCGGCTGAGCATCACTAGATTTACGCTCGCCCTCACGCATTCAAGGAGATTCGATGACCGATCAGCAGCTCTGGGGCGGAGAGACCGCCAAGGCAGTGGAGAACTTCCCGATCTCGGGCGAAACCGTGCCTGTGTCGGTCGTGCGCTGGCTTGCGCGCGTGAAGGGCGCCGCGGCTGTCGTCAACGGCGAGCTGGGGCTGCTCGACAAGCGCCGCGCCGGGCGCATCGAGAAGGCTGCCGCGCAGATCGCCGCGGGCAAGCACGACGCGCAGTTCCCGATCGACGTCTTCCAAACCGGTTCGGGCACCTCGACGAACATGAACGCCAACGAGGTGATCGCCACTCTCGCCGGCAAGGATGTGCACCCCAACGACCACGTCAACATGGGTCAGTCATCCAACGACGTGTTCCCGAGCGCCGTGCACCTCGCCGCCCTGGATGCCGCCCAGAACGAGCTGTTGCCGGCGCTGCGCCAGCTCGAGCGCTCGTTCGCGCGCAAGGCCAAGAGCTTCTCGGGCATAGTCAAGTCGGGCCGCACGCACCTGATGGACGCCGTGCCCGTGACGCTCGGCCAGGAGTTCGCCGGTTACGCCGCGCAGATGGCGCTCGCCCAGGAGCGCGTGAGCGCAGCGCTCGTCCACGTAGGGCAGATCCCGCTCGGCGGCACGGCAACGGGCACGGGCCTCAACACGCACGCCAAGTTCGCCGAGAAGGTGCGCGCCCGCCTGCGCAAGGATTCGGGCTTGAAGCAGATCGCGGCTCCGCTCGACCGCTTCGAGGCGCAAGCCAACCGCGACGCGCTCGTCGAGCTCTCCGGCGCGCTGAAGGTTGTCGCAGTGTCTCTGACGAAGATCGCAAACGACGTCGCGCTGATGGGCTCCGGCCCGCGCGCCGGCATCGGCGAGCTGTTTCTGCCCGAGCTGCAGAAGGGCTCCTCGATCATGCCCGGCAAGGTCAACCCGGTCATCCCCGAGGTGGTCCTCCAGGTGTCCGCCCAGGTGATCGGCAACGACACGGCGATCACCGTCGGGGGCATGCAGGGTCAGTTCGAGCTGAACGTGCGCATCCCGCTGATCGCGCGCAATCTGCTCTCCTCGATCCACCTGCTCTCGAACACCTCACGCGTGTTCGCCGAGAAGTGCGTCGACGGCATCAAGCCCAACAAGGCCGGTTGCGCCGCCTCGGCGGGCGCCACGCTCGCCGTCGCCACCGCGTTGAACGGCGCCATCGGCTACGACAAGGCCACCGCGATCGTCAAGAAGGCGACAGAGTCGGGCCGCCCGCTGCGCGAGGTCTCGCTGGAGGAGGGCGTCGACGCCAAGCTGTACGACGCCACGATCGACCTGCAGAAGATCGCCGCCGGCAGTCAGGGCTAGCCAGCGGCGAGCAACCGCTCGAGCAGCATCCGCGCGCCCGCCTTGGAGAGCGGTTCGTTGAGGTTGCCGCACTTCGGCGACTGAACGCACGAGGGGCAGCCGCTCTCGCACGGGCACTCCGCGATCAGGCGGTGGGCGTCGCGGCAGAGCTCCTCGAAGCGTTCGAACGCCGTGCGAGTGATGCCCACGCCGCCAGGGTGCCCGTCGTAGATGAAGATCGTCGGGCCGCCCGTCTGGGGGTGAAGGTTGGTGGAAAGCCCGCCGATGTCCCAGCGGTCGCACATCGCGATCAGCGGCAGCACGGCGATCTGCGCGTGCTCGGTGGCGTGCAGCGCGCCGAGCAGCGCGTCGATGCCGACGAGCAGGCTTGCGGGCGAATGCGGGGCGCTGTGGTCGAGCGGCTGCGCGTCTTCGCTCGGCAGGCCGTCGAGGCAGTCCGGGCCGAGTTCGAACCAAAGCGCCTGCGTGGAGAAGCTCGTTTCCGGCAGGTCGAGCGCCACGAGGTCGATCTGGGCGTGGTCGGCAAGGCGCTTGCGCTGGTAGGCGAGCACCGTCTCGGTCACCGCCACCTCTCCGAAGGAGAGCGTCACGCCAAGCGCCTGCCGCCGGTCGAGCAGCCGCTCGATAGCCGTCTGCGTCTCGCGCTTAGGCTGGGTGTACCAGTCGCCATTGAATGGGGCGACGAGCGCGCGCCAATGCTCGAGATCCAGTTCGCGCACCTCATAGGAGCGGCCCCTGTGCAGGGAGACGGCGCCGTCGTGGACTGTCGAATGCGCGCGCGCCGCCTCGGTCTGGCCGATCATCTCGCCGGTCGACACGTCCACGATCGCGAAGCTCTCGGGCGAGGAGGAGCGCAGCGACACGCGCCCTGCCGGATAGTCGTTCGGGCGGCGTGGCACGTACACCTCGCCGCCGCTTTGCCCGGTGCGCTTGCGCAGCAGCCCTGCGCTCTCAAGCGCCACGGCGTGCGTCTCCCAGCGCGGGCCGAACACCTCCGCGTCCTCGGCCGAGAGCGGTCCCTCGTGCGCGGCGCACAGCAGGTGAGCGGCATGGATCTGCGGGCTCTCGTGGTCGAGGATCGCCGCCTCCACCGGGCGCTCTATGAACTCGTCGGGGTGGCGGCAGAAGAACTGGTCGAGCGCGTCCTCACCCGCCACGTACAGCGCAAGCCCCTTGCCGCGCCTGCCCGCGCGCCCCCACATCTGGCGCAGCGACGCCACGGTGCCCGGGAACGTGACAACCACCGCTGCGTCGAGCTCGCCGATGTCGATGCCCAGTTCGAGCGCGTCGGTGGTGATCACGGCGTGCAACTCGCCGCGCATCAGCCGTCCCTCCAGCTCGCGTCGCTGCTGGGGGGTGTAGCCCGCGCGATACGCCGCCACCTGCTGCGCCAGATGGCCGTCGCCCGAGCCCTCCAGGTCCTGCGCCACGAGCCGGCTCAGCAACTCCACTCCCTTGCGCGAGCGCATGAAGCAGATCGCGCGCGACCCCTCGCGCACGAGCGCTGCGAGCAGCTCTGCCGCCTCGCCGAGGGCGGAGCGCCGGGCGCCGATCGCCTCGTCGGTGAGCGGGGGGTTCCACATCGCGATCTGGCGCTTCGGCGTCGGCGAGCCGTCCTCGTCGACGAGCCCGACGTCGTCGATGCCCGTGAGCCGCTGCGCCAGCTCGACCGGGTTGGCGATCGTCGCCGAAGCGAGCAGCAGCCGCGGCGAGCTGCCGTGGAAGGCGGCTATCCGGCGCAATCGGCGCAGCACGTTGGCGACGTGCGAGCCGAACACTCCTCGATAGACATGCGCCTCATCCACCACCACAACCGCCAGGTTGCGGAAGAACTGCTCCCACGTGTCGTGGTGGGGCAGGATGCCGATGTGGAGCATGTCCGGGTTGGTGAGCACCACGTTGGCCTTGCGGCGAATGTCCTTGCGCGTCTCGCGCGGCGTGTCGCCGTCGTAGATCGCGGGGCGCACCTGCTTGGTGAGGCCGAACGCGTTCAACGCCCGCGCCTGGTCTTGGGAGAGCGCCTTGGTGGGGTACAGGTAGAGCGCGCGCGCGAACGCGTCGCCGCACAGCACCTCGAGCGTCGGCAGGTTGAAGCACAGCGACTTGCCAGACGCGGTGCCGGTGGTGACGATCGTCGTGCGCTCCCACGCAGAGTCGAGAGCCTGCGCTTGGTGGGAGTAGAGGCTCTCGATGCCCAGCCGGGCAAGCCCTGCGCGCACCCCCGGATGCAGCTCGGCGGGGACCTCCACCAGCCGGGCCTGCCCCGGTCCTTCGCGCGCCTCTCGCACGAGCCGCCCGTCCTTGCGTCCGGTTTCGAGCAGGGTGCTCCAGGGCTCGATCGTTCGTGCTGTGGCCAACGGACTTGAGATAGTAGAGCCGATGGTCAGCACCGCCGCCGAGCGCTGGGAGTCGCAGCGCAGCTTTCACCACTCGCGCTACTCGCCCGCGCGCATCGCTGCGGAGCGCCAGTGCGGGATCTCGGTGTGCCTGCCCGCGCGCGAATGCGCCGACACGGTCGGAGAGATCGTCAGCCGCCTGGGCAGCCTGCGCGGCGCCGGCGCGATAGACGAGATCGTCGTAGTCGACGCCGCCTCGCCCGACGGCACCGCGACGGTCGCCGAGCAGGCAGGCGCTCGGGTCGTGCAGGAGCATGAGCTGATGCCCGCCTTCGGACCGGTGCTCGGCAAGGGGGATGCGATGTGGCGTGCCCTGTCGGTGCTGAGCGGCGAGCTGGTGGTGTATCTCGACGCCGACAGCGCTGGCTTCTCCGAGCACTTTGCCACCGGCCTGCTCGGGCCGCTCGTGTGCGAGCCCGACATCCAGTTCGTCAAGGCGTTCTACCGCCGGCCGTTCCAGCACGGGGGGATGTTTGTGCCAGAGGGCGGCGGGCGCGTCAACCACCTGACCGCGCGGCCCGCTCTGGGCCTGTTCTACCCGGAGCTCACCGGTGTGCGCCAACCGCTCGCCGGCGAGGTGGCGGCGCGTCGAGCGCTGCTGCAGCGCATACCGTTTGTCACCGGCTATGGGGTGGAGATCGCGATGCTGATCGACGTGTGGCGCGAGGTGGGTCTCGAGGGGATGGCGCAGGTCGACCTGGAGGAGCACCGCAACCGCCACCAGCCGTTGCACGCGCTCTCGAAGATGGCAGACACCGTGCTCGCCACCGTGGCTGCGCGCGTGGCGGCTGAAGGCCGACTGGTGTGGGAGCACGCCGATTCGATCCTTCCGTTGCAGCGTCCGCCTCTGACGGATGCACTGGCGCGATGAGCATCCGCTGCCTGTACCTCGATCTCGACGGCACGCTGCTGGGCCGCGGAGCCTCGCTCTTGCACGACGGCGAGGGCAACGTGTCCTTGGAGGGCGTGCGCGCGCTCCACGCCTGCCTGCGCGCCGATGTCGAGATCGTGCTGATGTCCGGACGCCGTCGCATCCAGGTTGCCGAGGATGCGCGACTGCTCGGGCAGGACGCCTACATCTTCGAGGCCGGCGCCTGCGTGGTGCTGGGGGGCGATCCGCGGCTTGGCGGCGAGGAGCACTGGCTGACGGGCGAGCTTGTGCCGGGTGAGCTGACGATTGCTCAGCAGATCGAGCGCTCAGGCGCGCCGGCGCTGCTGCTGGAGCGCTACGAGGGGCGCCTGGAGTACCACGAGCCGTGGCACGCCAATCGGGAAGTCTCGCACCTGTTCCGCGGCCTGGTGGACGCCTTCGAGGTGGATGCGCTGCTCGCCGAGCACGGCTACACCCACCTGCGCATGGTGGACAACGGCGTCGTGCACCGCCGCTCCGCCGCGCTTGCCGAGCTGTCGCACGTGCGCGGCTATCACCTGGTCCCCGCCGGCGCATCCAAGTCTGCGGCTGTCGCATTTCACCGCCGCGTGCGTGGCTACGCGCGCGAGGAAACGCTCGCCGTCGGCGACTCGCGTGAGGACCTCGCTTGCGCCGAGCACGTCGGCAGCTTCTGGCTCGTCGCCAACGCGGTCGAGCGCGATCCCTCGATGCGCGAGGCGATCGCCGGGATGGGCAACGTCCGTGTTGCCGAGGCTGGCCACGGGGCGGGCGTCTACGAGGCAGTGATCAGCACGCTCGTTGCGGGCTGATCGTCGCTCGGTGCTCGTCGACAGGATGCTCGTCAGCGTGTGAGCCGCTCCCACACCCGCCGCCAGAAGCCGCGCTGTGGCCGGCGCCAGCGAGCAGGCGGTGGGACGGTGGCGCGCACGAGCGCCACCCACTCATCCAGCGGCAGCTCGCCCGATATCAACCGCCCAAGCGCTTTCGTCACCGGCGCCTCCACGCCAGCGCGCTCGAGTGTGTCGGCGAGCAGCGGCACCCACTCCAGCGCCTCCACCGCCTGGCCGATGCGCTCGGGGATCTCCGCGGCGCTCACCCCGCCCGCCAGCAGCTCCCCGGCGCGGCGGTTGCGGCTCTCGCGCGCCAGGGCGGTAGCCACCAGATCGCCCGTGCCCGCCAATCCGATCATCGACTCGGGCCGCGCGCCGAGCCGCTCCGCATAGCGCCACACCTCGGCGAAGATGTGCCCGGCTGCCGCCCCTGCAGCATTCGGCCCCTGGGCCTCGGTTGCCCCGGCGGCGAGCGCCGCTGCGTTCTTGGCGGCTCCCGCCAGCTCGACGCCCACCGGGTCGGCGGACTGCTCACACACGACTCCCGCGCGGATGAACACCTGTGCGAGCGCCTTCGCCAACTGCTCGCTCGTCGACGCCGCCACTAGCCCCGCGCCCGAGCGCACCATCTCCTGGGCGTGCGCGGGACCGCCCACGCATGCAACCCGGTCTGCGCCGAAAGCCGTGCTGAGCACGCGCGTGGGAGCCGAGCCGTCGGGTGGCACAAGGCCCTTGGCAACCGACACCACC
>JBQCGU010000041.1:0-28017 GCA_051955355.1 Solirubrobacteraceae bacterium
GGCTTCTGTACGTTCCGCCGATCCCCCTATACCATTTCCACTCAGTCGTGAAAGGGGCGGCCGGTGCCGCGCGCCATCACCGAGTATGCGTACTCGATCGCGCCATACCCGTCGGGGTCTGCAAGCGCGTCCTTGTCTTTGTTGTTTGCAACCCCGTCGAACTTCAGCAGCCAGTGCTCGAAGCCCGGGTCGAGGTCCAGCTGCCCGGAGCGCACTGCCCCGGTGACAGGGTTGAACGCGATCACCGCCTTGGCGCGAGCCCCACCGGCGGATGTCCCCACCGAGAGGATGTCGCGCATCGCCTGCCGGCGTTGCCCTTCGGCAAGCGAGGCAGCGAGCCGCTCGCGGTGGGCAAGGGCTTCGGAGGCGAGCTCTACGAGCGCCTTCACCTCGAGGTCGTGACCTTTCGAAGGTTGCGGCCCCCGGGCGGGAGCGAACTCGAGCGCACCCATGCCACGCCTGCCGATGTAACACAAGCGCTCGACGGCATTGAAGCTCTCCGGAGAGCGTCCTTGCGCAGCCAGCCATGCGTCGATGAGAGCATGCCCGTAGCGGTCGGGGAGGCTGTCGGCGAGCAGGCCGGGCAGACCATGGAACGCGTCGGCGTGGAGCTGCGGGAACGTGTACGGGTCCAAGCTCAACGGCATCGTCAGTGGAGCAACCTGAATTCGGCTGGCGAGGAATTCGGGGTCGTACTGGAAGCTGGCGACCCCGCCCTCCTCGGGCATCGACACGGCTGCGATGCGGCTGCCCCACAGACGCACCTCTGCGACGGTGCTCACCGCTCATCGCCCCAACGCCAAGGCTCGCGCGTGTCGTCCGTCGGCTGAGACGGTCTCTTGGAGCCTGGGCGCGCTCGCCGTCGCGCTCGCCCGCGCAACTCGAGCAGCTCGATCGGGCTGGCTTGGGGCGGGGGCACGAGCGCATCGAGCGCATCCACGAGACCGAGCGCGCGCAGCACTCTCACAAACGTGAGCAACTGCACCGGTTCCCCGGCCTCGATGCGCACCACCGCCTTGCGGTCGACGCCCGCCTCCTCGGCGAGCTGAAGCTGAGTGAGATTGCGTTGCAGGCGCAAACGCGCCAGCCGCTCCCCCAGCTCGCCCAGCACGGCGTCGTCAGTAAGCTGTTGGCTGATTCTCATATAGTCCCTTGGAAGGGACTATATCATCTAAATAGCCACTTAGAATCCCTTTCAACGGTCATAGTCCTTATAGATTTTAGATCCCTTTTAAGGTATTCTAACGCGATATTCGCTCCTAGAATCCTTCGCAGAGGACCTTACGGTCGCTGACGGTCGGCGGTATCTCTTACGATTCCCGCGCGGCGGCGCGGCGGCGCCACTGCACCAGCTCATGGCCGACCCTCTCGCCCACACCTAGACGCGATGACCATGGGGGCTGCCGCTCGTTCAAGACAGGTGCGGCGACAGCCGATTGATCGACGATGAGCGACGGAACACCATGATGGCCCAGCTGCCGCGCCGCGCAGCCTCGGCGACCGCAATGCACGCCTTGGAGCGGGCGTGCGATCTGCCGCTCTCGATCTATCGCGACCGGCATGTGGAGAAGCAGCTCGTCGATGCGATGCACAGCGCCGGCGCCAGCTCGATCGACGAGCTGGGCAAGCGGGTGCGAGCGGATGGCGCGCTGCGGGCGCGGTTGCGCGCGCGGATCGCCAACTCGCTGACCGCCCCATTCCGCGATCGCGAGCAATTCGAGCTCATAGAGCGCGAGCTGCTGCCGCCCCTGCTCGCGCGGGGCGGCGGACTGCGACTGTGGTCGGCGGGGTGCAGCGACGGCTCGGAGCTGTTCAGCCTCGCCACGCTGCTGGCGGGCGCCGGGGCACTGGGGAGCTCCTACCTGCTCGGCAGCGACATCCTGGCGGAGAACCTCGCGCGAGCACGGGCAGCCACCGCATGCAAGCCGCCCGCCGTCGCCAGGCGGCTTCGCTGGGAGCGGCGCGAGCTCAGCGGCGACGGTCCGCCGGGCGGTGCATGGGACATGGTGCTCTGCCGCAACGTCGCGATCTATCTGCGCCCGGATGCCCGTGAGCGGGTTTACCGCACGCTCGCCACCGCGTTGGCGCCGGCGGGCGCCTTGATGCTGGGTCGCAGCGAGCGGATTGCCGAGCCGCAGCGCTACGGCTTGCGTGAAATCGCGCCACACGTATACGGAAGGGCCTCGTGAAGCGTCGCCGCCTCAGCTTGCTCGCACTGCTCGTGATCGGCGTCAGCCTGGTATTGGCGATCGTGATCGTCTCGCGACTGGCGACCCTCGGCGCCACGTCGAAATTGAAGGAGAGCAACGACAATTTCGTCAGGTCGAGCCAGAGCTTGATCCTCGCCAACGACCTCGAGCAGCGGGTGATCGACCTCGAGACCGGGTTGCGCGGCTACCTCCTGACCGGCGAGCGCAGCTTCCTGGCGCCTCGCAGCGCGGCGCTGCGCGTCATCCCGTCGCTCGAGCGAAGCCTGCAAGCCGAGCGGGAGCGAGGCGACGGCGATCTGGCGACGCTGCGCGAGCTGTATGAACGCATCGAGCGCTACGCCTACGGCTATCAGCCCCGCGTGCTCCAGCTGGCAAGCCACGATCTGGCGGGCGCGCGAGACATGAGCGTCACATCGGAAGGCAAGCGCCTGGTCGACCAGATGCGCGCGATCTTCGCGAGGTTCGCCGCCGAGCAGGCACGGGTGGCGGCGCGGCGCCACGATGCAGCCTCCAAGTCGGTGGCGAGCGCCGAAACGATCGCCCTGATCGGGCTCATCGCCGTCCCGGTGCTGATCCTCCTCGGGCTCCTCTGGACGGCACGCTCGATCGTCGCGCCCGTTCGGCGCTTGGCGAGCGCGGCGGAGCGGATCGGCGAGGGCGACCTCGAGGCGCGGGTGTCCGATGGAGGCGCCGGGGAGATACGCGATCTGGCGGCGGGGTTCAACACGATGGCTGCGTCACTGCGGCACAGCCGTGACGAGCTCGAGGCTCAAAATGCCGAGCTGGAGGCGCAGCGCAGCGAACTGGAGAGCAGCGTGGACGAGCTGGCGGCAGCCAAGGCGCGAGCCGAGCGATTCCACACCTTCGTCGCGCGCCTGGCTGAGCAGCGCAGCATGAGCGACCTTGGAGCTGTCCTGCTCGAGGAGCTGGCTGGTGCGGGGGGCGCAGACGCGGCGTCGCTTTACGTCGTCGAAGACGGGCAGGCGCCGCTCGTGTGCTCGCGCGGCTTCGACCGGGACTCCCTGCCGGCCGTCGTGCGTCCCGGTGAAGGGCTGGCTGGAATGGCGCTGGCGGAGCGTCGAAGCGTGACGGCGTCCCATCCCTACGGCGACGCCCCCGCCTCCGTCTCGGGGTTCGCGGGCCGTGTCGCGGTGCGCCACGAGCTTCATCTGCCGATCGGCCACGACCCGGTGCTTGCGGTTGCCTCGTTCGCGCGCATCCGCCGTGAGGATTTCGCACGGCACGAGCTCGAGACGCTCGAGCAGATGGCCGAGCCGGCGACGGTGGCGATCGCCAACGTGCTCTCGGGCGAGCGCAGCGAGCGCACCGCCACCCTCAACCAGACCGTGCTCGAAACGGCGAACGACGCCTATATGGCGACTGACGAGCACGGGCGGGTGGTGGAGTGGACCCCGCACGCCGAGCAGATGTTCGGTTGGAGCCGCGAGGAGGCGCTCGGCAAGCCCGTGCAGGATCTGACGATGGCACCGAAGATGCGGCACCTGTTCGCCGCCGGCTGCGAACAGCTGATCGAGGCGGGCAGGCGGGGCGAGCCGATGCGCTTCGAAGCGACCGCGATGCACCGCGACGGGCGCTCTTTCGTCGTCGAGGTGTCCGCGGCGGCGATCGGCTCACGCAGCGGCTGGACGCTCAGCGCGTTCGTCCGCGACATCGACGAGCGCGTCCGCCGCAGCCGCGAGCGCCAGGCGACAGAGGCGGTCAGCCGGGCGCTGGCCGAGACGCAGGCCGGCGAGGAGGTGTTGCCGAAGGTGATCGACGCGCTCGCCGAGGCGATGGATTGGCGTGGGGGCACGCTCTGGGAATGGGATGAGACCGCCCGGGGCCTGCGCTGCGCCCACGTCACCGGCCGGGGCGAGGGGCTGGCCAGGGCAGCCGAGCTGGTGCGCCGCTCGATCCTCACCCCCGACAGCCCCGAGAGCGGGGTCGATCTGCAAGCGTTCGAGAGCGGCGAGGTGAGCTGGGCGCCCCTCCCGGCGGACAGTGCGGACGAGACCGTTCAGGAGCTGCTCGCGGTAGGCATCCGCGCGACCATCACGCTGCCCCTGCGGCGCGGGGAGACGAAGCTGGGCCTGCTGCGCTTCATCCTCGACAGCGAGAAGCCGCCGCCCAAGGGAGCGCTGGAGGCGCTCGCCTCGATCGCCGACCTCGTCTCCGAGGTGGTGGGCCGCCGCGCGGCGGAGCAGGAGGCGGAGCGGCTGAAGAGCGAGTTCTTCGCTCTGGTGTCGCACGAGCTGCGCACGCCGCTCACATCGATCGTCGGGTACATCGACATCGTGCGAGCCGAGGAGGCGGGCGAGATCAACGAGCGCCAAGCCCGCTATCTCGGCGTGGTGGATCGCAACGCGCGCCGCCTCATCCGGCTGGTGGGGGATCTGCTGTTCGTCGCCCAGGTGGAAGCGGGCACCCTCTCACTCGAGCGTGGGGAGGTCGACCTCGGCACGGTCGCCGCCGAGGCGGTGGAGGCAGCCCGCCCGCACGCCGACGGCAAGGGGGTTCTGTTGACGCTCGACACACAAGCGGTGGAGCTGCGCGGCGCAGACCGCGACCGGCTCGGCCAGCTGCTGGACAACCTGCTGACGAACGCACTCAAGTTCACCGACGAGGGTGGCCGTGTCGAGGTGCGCGTGCGAGAGACCCAAGGCAAGGCGCACCTCGAAGTGAGCGACTCGGGAATCGGGATTGCGCACGAGGAGCTCGACCGCCTCTTCGAGCGCTTCTACCGGGCACAGGCAGCCACCGACGCCGCGATCCAAGGCATCGGCCTGGGCCTCTCGATCTGCAAGGCGATAGTCGAGGCTCACGGCGGCTCGATCGCGGTGGCGAGCGAGCTCGGCAAGGGACCGACGTTCACGATAGAGCTGCCGACGACAAGCGTCGCCAGCGAGACGGCAACGAGGAGGTGACATGGACACAGGTGCAACACCGCAAGCCACGCCGGATGCGAGCGTCGTGGAGGGTGCGAAACCGAACGGGGGCGCTGACGCCGACACGGCGCAAACCGTCCTGGTGGTGGACGACGACAAGGACATCCTCGAGCTGGTTGCATTCCGGCTCGAGCGAGCCGGCTATGAGGTGCTGACCGCCGAGAACGGCGAGCAGGCGTTGGCGCTTGCTCGGGAGCGCCTGCCGGCGCTCGTGGTGCTCGATGTGATGATGCCGAGCATCACCGGCTACGACGTGGTGGAAGCTCTGCGGGCAGACGACCGGACGCGGGACATCCCGGTGATCATGCTCACCGCGCGGGTTCAGGATGCCGACGTCAGCCGTGGTTTCGACGCCGGCGCCGACGACTACATTCGCAAGCCGTTCAGCCCCCAGGAGCTTCGCGCCCGCGTGGAGGCGGTGCTGGGCCGCCGCTAGCCGATGCTGCGAGCGCTCGACATCGCCTCGCTGGGCCTCGCCGCAGCCGGCATCCTGACGCTGGCGGTGCTGACCGCACGGCGCACGCTGCTGGCCCACGTCGAGCACCGCCGCGCCGAGGCGGAGTCACGACTGCGCCCGCTGGCGATCGCGATCGTCGAGGGCGAGTCGCCGCAGGTGGAGGTCGGCAAGCGCGACGCGCGTGTGATGGCTGCGATCCTCTCGCGCTTCGCACGCTCGCTGCGCGGCGAGGCGCGCGAGCGGATCGCCGTGTTCTTCGAGCAGCGCGGCTATGTCAGCCACGAGCTGGGACGGCTGCGCGACCGTCGCGCCTGGCGGCGGGCGAGCGCAGCGTTCGCGCTGGGCGACATGGGCTCGCCGCGGGCGGCGGGAGCGCTGATCGAGGCGTTGCGCGACAGCGACCGCGACGTGCGCACCGCCGCCGCGCGCAGCCTCGGCAGGCTCGAGATCGCTGAGGCTGCGCCATCCTTGGTGGAGGCGCTCGCGTCCGGGAGCGTGCCGCGAGCTGTCGCCGGTCAAGCGCTGATCTCGATCGGACCGCGCGCTGCAGCGGACGTGCGTCCCTTGCTCCACGACGGCGAGGAGGCGGTGCGTCGTGCCGCCGCCGAGGTGCTGGGCTTGATCGGCGCCGCCGCCGAGGCGCCCGCGCTGGCGATCGCGGCACGCGACCCCGCCGCCGGGGTCAGGGCAGCCGCCCTGCGTGCGCTCGGGGTGCTCGGCGGGCGGCGCGAGAGCGATGCGGTGATGGCGGGCTTGCAAGACGAGGTTTCCTTCGTTCGCACCTCAGCCGCCCACGCAGCCGCCGGCCTGGGCGACCGCGCGATGTCGCAACTGCTCGTGAGGCAGGCCCAGGACGACGTCTACGACCCGGCGCTGGCAGCGGCGCGGGCGCTCATCGCGCTCGATCCGCGAGCGTTGCGCGCCGCGGCGGACAGCGCTGAGGCGAGCCCGTACATCAAGCAGGCTGCCACTCGCGCGGAGCTGATGGCGTGAGCGTCACCGACGCAGTCCAGGCGTTCGGGGTGTTCATGATCTGCTATTTCGCCGTGCTCAACGGCATCTATCTGATCTTCACGCTGATCGCCTGGCGCGAGATCACCCATTACAAGCGCTCGCGCGGGCACCAGGCGGTGGAGGAGGCGTTCGCCTCGCCGCTGACACCGCCGATCTCGGTGTTCCTCCCCGCGTACAACGAGTCGGCGGGGATCGTCGAGAGCGTTCGCTCAGTGCTCGCGCTGCGCTACCCGGAGTTCGAGGTGGTGGTTGTCAACGACGGCTCAACCGACGACACGCTGGCGAGACTGATCGACGCCTTCGAGCTGGTGGAGACCGAGACGGTGGCACGCGAAAGCGTCGAGCACCGCCCGATCCGCCGCACGTTCCTCTCCGCCCGGCACCGGGAGCTGGTGGTGATCGACAAGGAGAACGGCAAAAGCAAGGCTGACGCCCAGAACGCTGCGCTGTCGGTGGCTCGCTACCCGTATGTGTGCGCGCTCGACGCCGACGGGACGATCGAGGACGGGGCGCTGCTGCGGATCGCCAAGCCGCTGCTCGACGACCCCGAGCACGTGGTGGCGACGGGCGGCATAGTGCGCATCATCAACGGCTGCACGGTGGAGCACGGGCGCGTCACCGAGGTTGGGCTGCCTCACAACTGGCTTGCCACCTTCCAGGTGATCGAGTACTTCCGCGCCTTCCTCGTCGGGCGCCTCGCCTGGAGCAGGCTGCGCTCGCTGCTGATCATCTCGGGCGCGTTCGGCCTCTTCCGCCGCCAGGCGGTGGAAGCGGTCGGCGGCTGGTCCAAAGAGCACATCGGCGAGGACATGGAGCTCGTGCTGCGCCTGCACCGGCACTACCGGGAGCGCGGCGAGCCCTACCGCGTCGAGTTCGTCCCCGACCCGGTGTGCTGGACCGAGGCGCCGCAGAGCCTGAAGAGCCTCGCCAAGCAGCGTCGCCGCTGGCAGCAGGGTCTCGTCGAGGGTCTCTGGACCCATCGCCGCATGTTGCTGAACCCACGGTATGGGACGATCGGGATGATCGGCTTTCCGTACTTCTTCTTCTTCGAGATGCTCGGGCCGCCGATCACCGCGCTCGGTTACGTCGTCCTGCCCGCGGGCTTTTTCGCCGGCGCCATCTCGCTGCCGATCTTCGTCGCCTTCCTGCTGGTGGCGGTGCTGCTCGGCCAGCTGCTCTCGATATCGGCGCTGGCGCTCGAGGAGTTCTCCTTTCGCCGGCATGAGCGGCGACGCGACGTCTGGCGAATGGTGGTTTTCTCGGTGCTGGAGAACGTCGGCTACCGGCAGCTGAACGACCTCTGGCGGGTGCTCGCCTTTCGCGACCTTCTCACGGAGTCACAGTGGGGCGAGCAGCAGCGCCGCGGCTTCGGCTCGGATCTTGCGCCGGCTACTCGGTTCCCCGCCAAGTGATCCACGCGAACAACCCCTGCACAGGCAGGCGTGCCCACAAGAGCATCCTTGGGATGCGACGAAAACGCTCGGGTTCGAGCGCCATGTACACGTTGGCGGGATACACGGCGAGCAGGGTGGCGAGCAGCCAGCCGCGGGCCAAGCGCCGCGTTCTGCGCGGTATCACCGCCACCGCGCCAACCAGCTCGGCGATGCCGCTGAGGATGGCGACCTCGCGCTTGTAACGCTGCAGCGGCGGGGGCACGATCGCTTCATAGAAGCCAGGGCGCACGAAGTGCATGGCACCGGCGATCGTCCAGAACAGGACAGCGCCGCAGCGCCTTCTCCTAATCGGCGTCATCGACCCCGATTATGGCGCCGCAGGCGCATCCCCGCGTGGCGCTCGGATGGTGTCGAGGAATCTCGCGCGGGATCGTGTAGTGGGCGGCCAAGTGGGTAGCAAGACGCGTGAGCGCGGCGCAATCCGATCGCCCGCGCAGGCAAGGCGACGAGAGTCTGACAGGAGGATGTCGATCCATGGCTGAGCTGACGGTGTTGGAGAGCAAGCTGGCGGAGGTGTTGGGTCTCGCAGAAGCTGCACAGGGCGCCACCGAGAAGGTGAAGGGGATGCTGGACGACGACGAGCGGGATCTCGCCCCGAAGCTGGAGCGGATGCACGAAGAGGCGAGCGAGACCGAGGAGCGCTGCACGCAGGTGGCGGCAGGGTTGGACGGCAAGAAGACGGCGATCGTCGAGAAGGCTCGGGAGGTCAAGCGTGAGGCCACCGAGATGATGAAGACCTACCTGGAGGGCGAGCAGGACGCGCTCGACGGGTTCGAGTTCTTGACGATGGCGGAGGCCGGCGAGGTGGGGCACTGGAAGATCGTCGCGAAGCTCAACGAGAAAGCGGGCATCGCCGCGGTCGAGCAACTCACACGGTGGGCTGTGCCGATTCAGGAACGCCACCTGGAAGATGTGCTGCAAGGATCGCTCGTGCTGGCAGGTCAGGAAGATCCCAACGAGATCGAGCAGTAGCCACGATGGCTTCCGGGCTCGCCCGTAGGCCGCCTAACCTGAATGGCTCATGAGCCAGAGCACCGGACTCGTAGTCATAGACATGCTCAACCGCTATGAGCACGAGGACGCCGACCGGCTGGTGATGTCCGTTCGTGAGGCGCTGCCTGCGATGCAGACGCTGATAGAGCGGGCGCAGGAGCGTGACATTCCGATCGTGTATGTCAACGACAACTACGGCGAATGGAGCGCCGGACCCGGCGAGTTGTGCAAGCGAGCACTACAGGGACCCCACTGCGCGCTCGTGGAACCCGTCCTGCCGCCGAGCGGCGCTGCGTTCGTCACCAAGGCGCGCCACTCGATCTTCTATGAAACCTCTCTGGAGTACCTGCTCCGCAGCAAGGGCGTGGAGCGGCTGATCCTGACTGGACAGGTCACCGAGCAGTGCGTGCTCTACTCCGCTCTTGACGCCTACGTCCGTCACTACCGCGTCACCGTTCCCCCAGACGCCGTCGCTCACATCCACCCGGACCTCGCAAACGCCGCGTTGAAGCTGATGGAGAGGAACATGCACGCGCAGATCGTGCATTCACACCAAGCGCTCACCGGCGCGTAGCGAATACGCGCCGGTGAGCCGTTCGCTACTGCTTCCTCAAAGTGTTCACGTTGACGTGAGGCCACATGATCAGCTGACCGGGAGAGCCGCCAAAGGCTTGCAGGAATTCGATGTTGGCTTGCTGCGAATACTGAAGCTGCTGAACCTCTTCGCCGCTTGACGGGTCTCTTACCGTCTCGATCCAGTAGGTGCAGGTGAACTCCGACGCCTTGGCGTAACGGTCCACGAACGGGATGTTGAGGACGCCGCCGCCGTCCTGCGTGGACACCGACAGGCTGGTGGTGGCGACGATGTCCTGCCCGGCGATGGCTTCCTGCAACGCCATGTTGGGCGTGCCGGGATGGAATTCGCCGCCGCCTTCGGGGCTCGGCACCGGGCGCAGGTAGGGGTCGGTGTACCCGAGCGGCATGTCGGGACCGGCGTTCGGCACAGCGCTGATGGACGGGATTTCCGGAGGGCCGGCTTGTGTGCCTGCGGCGCCGAGCGCAAGCAGCACGTCGCCGTGAGGAATCGACGCCTGGCGGACGATCGATGGCTGCTGCGTGTCGCCGAGATTAAGCCACATCCCGTTCTCCAGGTGCAGCGGCTCCTGCGTCACTCGGTCGGCTATCCGCATCTGGTAGAGAAGCCCGGCTATGAACAGGTCGGGCGCCGGTCCGCCGCGATTGGGTACGGGTGCACCGATCGGCTCGAAGCTCACAATCTCCACATAGGGACGGACGATCAGGCGGAACCCTTTTTCGCCGCTTGGCACTGCCATCACGGTCCAGCCGTGAGCGCCTATCCACGTCCCCACCAGATCGGCGAGCGGCCCGAGTTCGGCGACGGTACTGGCGGCAGCGCGGCCAAGGCGGGTGAGTCCTGAGGAGGTCGAGTCGGCGGCGGTGAGGTCGATCACTGGGGGGAGCTCCAATCGATGCAGAGGTCTCGAATAGTCGACAAGTCATATCATGTGGACGCATCCGCACAGCGGGCGGATGGATTTGGGTGACATTCGAGAAGCAGAGGGGTTGATGAGCCTGTTAGACACAGTGTTCCCGGGCGACCGCATCCACCGGGACGACCCGCGCTATGCGACGATGGTGCGCGGGTTCAACCTGCGCTGGGTGGGCCAGCCGGCGTACGTGCAGGTGTGCGGCGACACCCAACAGGTCGTCAACGCCGTGCAGTCTGCGGTGGACGGGCAGCAGCGCGTGACCGTGCGCTGCGGCGGACACTGCTACGAGGACTTCGTGTGCGACAACCGCGACGGGGTGATCGTGGATCTCTCTCCCATGAGCGGTGTGCACCGTTGCGGCACCGACCTCTATTGCGTGGAAGGCGGCGCCACGCTCTGGAACGTGTACGAGGATCTCTACCGCAAGTACGGGGTGACACTACCGGCGGGCTCCTGCTACTCGGTGGGGATCGGAGGCCATGTCACCGGTGGCGGGTATGGACTGCTGTCGCGACTGCACGGACTCACGATCGACTACCTCCACGCCGTCGAGATCGTCCACGTCAACGGCGATGGGCGGGCACAGACGACGATCGTGAGCGCTGACAGCTCCGACCCGGACGAGCGCGAGCTGCTGTGGGCCAACCAAGGGGCCGGGGGCGGCAACTTCGGGATAGTGACAAGGTTCTTCTTCCGAGGGTTGCCCGCCGCTCCCACGCAGGCGTGGCTGTCGAGCCAGTCGTGGGATTGGAGCGAGCTGACGTTCGAGCGCTTCGCGGAGCTGATCGTCCGCTACGGGGAGTTCTTCCAGGCAAACAGCGACTCAGGCAGCCCGTTTGCGGGTATGTTCGCCCTGCTGCACCTGTTCCAGCGCGCCGGGACGAACCCGTCGATCACGCTCACCACGCAGTACGTGGGCAGCGAACCCAAGCTGCTCGACGAGTTCACCGAGCTGATGGCGGGGCCGTTGCCGACGAAGGCTGCGGCGTTGCGAGTCGGCGCTCACAGCGCGCAACTGCCGGTGGGCGCGCCTCAGCCGCTGCCGTGGCTGTTCGCCACCCAGACGCTCAACGGGTCCGGCCCCAATCGGCGGGGCAAGTACAAGTCCGCGTACATGCTGGGAGCGTTCCCGCAACGCCAGATCGAGACGATGTTCGAGCATCTGTCGAAACCCTCTTACGCCAACCCGGCAGCGCTCCTGCAAGTCGACTCCTACGGATGCCAGGTCAACGCCGTGCCATCCGATGCCACCGCCATCCCGCAGCGCTCGTCGGTGATGAAGCTGCAGTACCAGACATACTGGTCGAGCGAATCCGAAGACCAGCCCAACCTCGATTGGATCAGGGGTTTCTATGAGGATATGTACGGGCCGGCGGGACCGCTTCCCGACAGCACGATGGACGGCTGCTACGTCAACTATCCCGACGTGGATTTGAAGGACTGGGAGCACCTCTACTACAAGGACAGCTACCCGCGGCTGCAACGAGTCAAGGCCCGCTGGGACCCGCTTGACATATTCCACCACCAGCAGTCGGTCAAAGCGGCGTGAGCGGCTGACCGAAAGCCCGGGCGCTCAGCGACGGCGCAACCCGCGGGACCCAGCGCAGAACGTGCCCGTCTTGGGCGCGAAGGTGATCGTGGTTCGAGCGGGCGAAACAGCGTTGGCGCGGCGCAGGAGGGCTCAAAGCGCGCGATCCGGCTGCCCCCAATAGCCTTTGGTGGGCATGGATCGAGCGACGGACTCCCTCACACACGCACATGGTCATTCGCACGGCTTGATCGACGAGAGCATCAAGCGCTCTCGCGAGGGCATCCGCGCGGTGTCGTTGTCGCTTGCCGTGCTCGGGTTCGCCGCGGTGGCGCAAACAGCGGTGTTCGTCGTGAGCGGCAGCATCGCCCTGCTCGCCGACCTGATCCACAACTTCGGCGATGCGCTGACCGCACTGCCGCTGGGCATCGCGTTCGCGCTGCGTTCGCAGGTGGCTGAGCAGCGCGCGGGGCTTGCGGTGGTGTTGGCGATCTTCATCAGCGCGTGCGTGGCAGCGGTGGAGGCGGCGAGCCGACTCATCCACCCATCCGCGCCCAGCCATCTCGGCGTGCTCGCCGTTGCGGGCGTGATCGGCTACGCCGGCAACTTCCTCGCCGCACGCATCCGCCTGCGCGCCGGAACGCGGTTGGGAAGCCCAGCGCTCATCGCCGACGGTCGTCACGCCCAGGCGGATGCATATGTCAGCCTCGCAGTCGTCGCCTCCGCGACAGCGGTGGCGCTCGGCGCCCCCATCGCCGATCCTCTCATCGGACTGGCAATCACGCTCGTGATCGCACGCATCACATGGCAGTCGTGGCAAACCGTCCGCGGCCACGACCACCATCATCATCATCACCACCACCACCACTGACGCGCGCGCCAATCTGCGCTAAGGGTCAAGCAGCGAGAATGTAGCGTCAGGTGGGACGGCGTCCAAGGGCCGCCGTCCCACCATGCCGCGCCTTTCATTCCTACCGAGCCATCGCGCTGGCGCGGGCTGGACGAGCGTTTGCCTGCTCCCCCACACCGTCAGCCGAGCCAGTGCGATTGGCTTGCTCCCTACCCCCCGCCGTCCTTGCCTCCGTCATCCACCGTCCCCTTACTTCCTCTTGTGCTTCGCATTGGCGCAACCCACAATCCGCACCATCGTGTCTTGCCGGAGAGTGGCGCCGTTTTGGGCAGTGAAGGTCGTCGGCATGACCAGCGCGGCGGCCATCTTCTTGCGAGTCACCTTACGCTTACCGCCTCTTACCTTGCGAACCACCTTCCGGACCGTCGCCGTCTTGGCGCTCCGACAGAGATTTGTGTTCGCCGCCAGGGCGGAATATGAACCCTGCGGGAGCGTCAGTTCGAAGGAGCCCACTGGGACGTCCGGTATCGCCCTGAACGTCGAAGAGGTTATACCCGTCTTGCTGATAGCGGTTTCTCCGCGGAGATCGACGGTTATTCCTTCTCCTTGCAGAACCACTATCAATTCGGGGAATCGTTGACCCCCATGGCTCACGAAATAAGCCGGGCCTTCTAGAGGCGACGAAAGCACGGGGGTCACCGCCTTCGCGAATCCGACTCGTGATTCGGAGGGACAATCAGCAGGATTCCGATCGAACACCGAATCCACACAAGCATGGTTCAGGGTGTTCAAACGAGAAGGCAGAACCTTTGGGAGTTCGATGTGAACGCTCTTGATATTCGCGTCCTTACCAAGACTGTTCTTGGGATAGGTAAGGGCGACATGCAGAGAAGCACCATCCTTACGCGAGGTCGCGCCCTGCGTCGAAGCGGTGAACTTCGGCTTGAAATTCAGGCCGCGACACGATCCAACCTGAAAGTGACTCGTCAGCGGCGCTGAAGCCCCTTCGGTGCTTGTGGCGGTGCCACTGAAGGACATCGGCGCACAGCTCGTCGGGTTGAACATGAACCCGGGGCGATCGATAACCGCATCGATGGTCCTCAGGTTCGCGGGAACACCCGCAAGGACGCTCGGCAGCTCGTCAGTCGTGATCGTCAACTGGGAGGTTTGCGGATCGACCCTGATGGTGGCACGGACTACGATTGTGCCGAGGTTGAAGGGTCCCGCAACGACCGGCACTACGATCGCCAACCCGTAGGGGGCGCCGTCATAGGGGCCGGTCAGATAGATCGGCGCCGGCGGCTGGCCCGGCTGGGGTATGACCAACGGGTATGGCCCGGCGCCGGCTTGGACGACGGTGTGGCCGATCTGCGTCGTCGCCGGGCAGGTTCCCTGAGCAGCCTGCGGTTCTGCGCACAGCGGCACCCGGCTGATCATCCCGAGCAGCCCCTCGGGAGTCTTGAACTGCAACTTCGAGATCCGCTGCTGACCGTCGGAACGCTGGATCAGCATCGAGAAGCCGGTGAGGCCACCCGCCTGGTCGGTTGTCGAGCCCGCCTGCATCGTCGGCGCGAACGGCAACTGCGACACGCACGCGCTGCCACCCGGGCCGCTCGTGATCGCGAAACTGTCGCTCGAGAGGCGATCGGGCTCGTGCGGGGTGGTCCACGGCGTGAAGTCGGTGTTCGTCGTATAGGTCCCACAGGTGGCAGGGGTGCTGAGCGCCGCCTGCGCCCCGCCGCTGAACGCGAGCTTGAAGTCGGTGAACGGCAGCTGAGGAGTGTTGGAGAAGGTGGTTGTCAGCTGACCCGTGTGTGGATCGAGTTTGACGTTGCCGACGAGCTTCAGGTTGACGCCGTCCGCGGATGCCGCCACCAACAGCTGCAGGTGCGGCGGATCGGAGGGCAAGATGTAGACGTTTCCTTCAAGCGCGTTCGGCAACAGCGGCGTCGCGATCGACACCGTCCCGACCTTCGAGGCCGACGGGCAATGCGCGGGGCCGGCGCTGCCGACCATCGCTTCGCTCGGCTGACAGGCGATCAGGCCCGCAGCTTGGCCCGGGTTGATCGCTACGCCCGACGGGAGGGTGACGGTTGTGTCCTTCAGGTCCGCCGGCGCGAGGCCGTCGGCGTTGGTGAGGCCATCCTGGGGGACTTTGACGTCGACCGTCAGACCCGCCGGGGTATCGGCGCTGGACGTGTCGGGCGCAACTCGGATCGAGGGTTCGAAAGCCAGGCGTTCACAGCCGCTCATCAGCATCGGATCGCCGGCGATGTCGTTTTCTGAGGACGCCCGTTCGAACGATCCCGGTTCCTGCCAGGAATCGGAGCTCATCGAGCTGAGCAGGGGAGACGTCGAGCACGTCGTCGGTGCGGTCATCAACGGCAAGCGCGGCGCGGTGCTCGGGCCGCCTCGTTCTGCGTCGTGGATGGGATCGGCGGGAACTCCCCACAGCGTCAGCTTGGACGCCTGCAGCGCCAGGCCCTGCGATATGCCGGTGATCCTAGCCGTCACTCCGTAGTCGCTCTGGTCGCGGATGCTGATATTGACGAACACCAGCACTCCGACGAGGTTGAAGGCGAATTGAGCCGGCTCTCCGGTGGGAGGCTTCATGTTGTAGACCGGCACAGGCCATTCCAGGCACTGTTCGCTGAAGGTTGCGCAAAATACGAGCTTATTCGTGCCCACCTGCGTGTCGATCGGGCATTCGGAGGCAAAGCCGTTGCCCCGCAGCTGTTCCTGGGTGCATGTCGGAACAGCGCCCGGATCTCCGATGACACCCGGTGGCATGTTGACTTCGATGTCCTTGGGGTTGCCGTCGGTCATTTCGTATGGATGTTCCGGCCCTTGTCGCATGTGCGTCTTGAAGCGGATCAGGGTCGTCACATCGGGATGCGCGCCGGCCTGGGAAAGCTCGGCTCCCCCTGGGGCGGTGAGCGCGGTTGAGAATTCGCTGATCTGCAGCGCGTGCGCGGCGGTCGGCACCAGCAGCGCCAGAGCGAGTGAGATCGCCAGCGTCAACCCTCGATTGCGCATCACTTGCTCCTCCTGTTTGCCTGATTGCCAACGTTTTTGAGATTGGTGGCAGCGCCGTGCAACGCATTCGCGCCACCAGCCTTTCGGCTCGCCGCCACGCCGTAGCGCTTGCGGACTTTGGCTTCACACGACTTGCGCTTCCGCTTGTGCTTGTGGCAGCTCTTGAGCGCCCGAGCAAGCTTGCGTGCTCGACGAACAGAGACCGGCTTGGAACGAACCGTGGGCGTGGGCGCCGACTCGAAATTGCCCGTGCCTTCGAAGGTCTCGCTCGGAGGCGTCGCAAAGATCGGCGGCGCGGGCGGCACACCCTGGCAGCCGGTCCCCGAGCACGGCAGCGGTTGCGGCGGCTGCGGATATCCGCCACCTTCGCGGGCATCGTATAGGTCGACTCCTTCGTCGACGTCCTGACCTATCAATTTCTGCCCGGTCTTGAAGAAGACGTTCTTGCCATCCGGACTCGCGTCGGCGAAGGCAGATTCGACCGCCGCGGTACCCGAGGAGATCAGCTCCAGGTGACCGGCCCGCCATTGGTACACGTCGTACTCTCCGTTGCTGTCGGATGGCACCAGCGGATCGCGGCTGTCGAAGAAAACCGTGCCGTTGTCCAAGACATAGCGCGGGTGATAGTTGTCGACCCCGGTCCCATAAGGGATTCCGCCGACTTCGATCGGAGCGCTCGGGGGCGCGCCTTCGGGGTTGCACGAGACACAACTGAGCTGCGCGGCGTCGTAGTTGTACTCGTACAGGGTCGCGCACCCGCCGCAGTTGTAGCTCGTGAGCTGTGCGCTGGTGACGAAGGCAAACTGCTGTCCGTTGGGACTGACCTGCCCGCCTACACTGGCTTGCGCGATGAACCGGATTCCCTGTCCTTCGTGCCATACATACACGTTGCTGCCTTCGCCGTAGTTCAGCGTCGTGGCGCCCGGTGCGAGATCACTGAGTGCGGTGAAGTAGACGTAGGACCCGTCTTCGCTGACCTGGATCACACGTTCGATCGCCGCGCCAGTGCTGGCGTCGCTGGGCGCGGTGGCGACCGCGATGTCGGTGATCTTGCCAGTGGAGAAATCGTACTGGTAGAGCTTTGCGTCGTAGTTTGTGTCGGAGTCTTCGGTGAGCGGCGCGAGACTGGTGAAGTAGACCTTCGAACCGTCGGCGCTCGCCCCCATGAACGTCGCCGGCTGTGGTTCGCTGGAGTCGCCCGCACGCTGAGACACCGACAATGCGACTGTTTTGCTGTCGTTGACGCGCGCGAACAGGCCGCCGGAAGTGGAGAAGAAGATCTTCGAGCCGTCGCTTGAGACGACGTGCGGGTTTTCGCCGGTTACACCCGAGACGACCGCTGTTTTCGCTTCTGGGGTGATGGTTTCGTCCGGCAGGTAGTTGACGAGGCTCACTTTCCCGTTTGAGTAGTCATACAAGTTCGAGCCTCCTTCGACCGCCCCGGGAGCAAGGACGAACGGGTAGTCGAACACGACGTGACTGAAATCGGGCGTCGCGCCGATGAAGGTCGAGAAGATCGTCGAGCCGAATTCGCGGAAGGAAAACGGGCCGACCCCAACGCCAACGAGGGTGAACTGGCCGGTGACGTCGTCATGTATGTAGATGTTGCCTTCGCCTTGAATCGCACCTGGGGTAAGCGCCATCGCGCTCGCCTGGAAGACCTTGGTGAGATCTTCGGAAAGCCCTTGGGTAGGTGTGGCGAGGATCACGCCTTCGTTGTATTGGGGCGCTTCGATCCCAACGGTGCTCCATCCGGCTTCCCCGCGCGTCGCGACGTAGTCGTTGCCGAGCGGGCTGCCCTGTGCGTTCGCGAAAACGGCAGTCGAGCCGTACTGAACCAACTGTCCCGACCGCGACGACATAACCGGTTGGCTCATCGCAACGACCCCGCCGTTCTTCTGCGGCGGCGACACCAACTCGTAGGCGCGGCAGTCCGGCAATGCTGTCGAGTTGTCTTCGCGACGCAATTGTTCGTTGGGACACGCATCGGCACGCGCAACGGAGGGAAGGAGGTTGGCGAGCAGCACCAGAGCCGCAATCGCGAGGAGCGCCGAAAGAGCCCTGCGGTCCACGATGGGCCGCGCGGCTGCGATCAGCGGGATAGGGCTGCTCATCGATAAGTCTCCTTTGTCTCATGCGACGCTTTCTCGTTAAGCTCCCGCCGCCCCATGCGGATCGGCTGAGCGACTACAGACCTCCGGGGGCGCCAGGCGGGTCCCGGCTCCCGTTCAAAAAAGCTCACGGCACTGCGCCGTCTCATCGAGTAGGCGTCCGGTCTCGGAAGGTTTGGACGTTGACGCGACTGATCACCTGTCGTCCGGTAGTAGTGAGCGTCCAGGCGTTCGCTTCACCCCTGTTCAAACCGACAGCTGTGTTGGCGATCGTGCCAATGCGCTCCAGTCGCGAGAGCAGCTTTGAGACCTGTCCCTGGTCGCCTATGTCTGCCATGGCGGCGATCCTGCGATTGGAGGATCCTGGCCTCTCTCCGATCGCGCACAGCACACGCATCGTGCGATACGTCAAGCGCATCCCCGCGTCTTTGAATGGATCGGATTGAGACACCGGCGTCGGCGGTCCGCTTTGAGAACTGTCTGGGGCCGGCGCGGGACGCTGCGCCTCGCGTTGCGCGGCGGCGAGACCGTCGCACGGCAACACGAGCATGCTCATCAAAGGGCTTGCAAGCTCGATCAGGCGTCCCGGCGAGTGGCGGCTGATACGGGCGTGCAACACGCTCAACACCCCACCCAGCGCGCCCTCGATGTTCAGACGGACCGCGGCGGCGCTCTCGATACGTGCTCTGGCCTTGCTGGGCGCATCCTGGCGCGCGCCGTTGGCCAGCGCGTCGATCAGCCCGTCCAGAACGCGCGCGCGGTCAGCCAGCACGCGGTGACCCGCGGCAAGCGACTCCACCATGAGCAGTTGTGCAAGCGCCGGGTCTTCGTCGAAGAGGCCCAGCAGCGCCACCAGGGAGGCTCGGGTGCGCTCGCGCCAACCGCCCACAGCAAACCAAGCATCCAAGACGCGCTCGCGGGCACGCTCGAGCGCGTCACCAAATGTCGCCAGCAGGCACTCGTCGCTGTCACTGTAAAGCTCGTAAAAGGTGCGCCGTGATACACCCGCACGCTCTACGATCAGCGTGACCGTCACGTTCGCCACGCCGCGCTCGCAGCAGACCTGCCCAGCGGCGGCCAGCAGCCGCATGCGCTGGATCTCGCTCACACGCTCGCGCTCAAACGCCAATGCGCCCAGGCGAGCGCCGACATCCAGAGACGCCGACGGCCCAGGCTCAGAAGACATGCGCCTGGGCCTCGGCGGACGCCCACCGTCCACCCCGCTCCGGGTGAGCGCAAGCGACACGGCTGCCGCCATCAGTGCCCCCAACCCGCAGCCCGAGGCGCAACCGACGCGCGGCTGCCTGTGGCGCTCGCGAAACCAAGCCCGGTCCCGCGCCTGGCGTGCCGCGACCTGGAGTCGCGGCGGGGTGACCTAACGACTAGGCGTCGGCCCGGCCAGAGAGAGAGAGAGAGAGAGAGAGACGCGTCAGCAACGCTGACGCGTCCCATTACGGGCGCGTCAATTGCGCACGACCTCCCAGCCACGCATTTCGTCAACGACAGCACGTGAAAGCAACTCCCTCTCAAAGAGCTCTTGCGACCCGGTCCCTCTCCCAAGGTCCGTCTCTATGCACTTGATGCCGGCCCGCGAAGTACCAGCCCCGAACCAGTCCTATGTCCTGTCAGCACGCCCCCATGAATGGGGGCCTTGGCTAACGGTGACGACTATAGCTCGTATCATCATCAAAGTCAACAGATCATCTAAGGGTCTCTAAAACACCAGCCATAACAGCGTACGGCCCTCGCCCAAGCGGTCAAGGTGCGGGCACGGCGTACACGCACGGCGATCAGCGTCTGTGGAGGGCTACGCCGCGCGGACGCACCCCTACGACGCGTCCGGGATCTCCCAAGGATGGCGAGGCCCGGATTCGAACCGGCGACGCCACGATTCTCAGGGGCAGGGAAACGAAGGCGATGCGGGCGAGGAGTTGGGCGCGCAGCTTTGGTCCAGCCTCACGGACTCGATGCTCGCCGGTGCCGACCCCGCAGCAGGGCGTCCGCGCTTGCCCCTCCGGGCAAGGCGCCGCCATCGAGTCAGCTGGTCTACGTGAACGTGAAGGTAATGGTCTTGGTGAGGATCTTGCGCTGCTTGCCGGTCTTGGGGGTGAAGCGAAGAGTGATCCTCGTGCGCAGCTTGCCCGCATGGCGCTCTTTGATGCTCAGCGTCAGCGTTTGGCGTCTCTTCGCGCTGGCGGCGGCTTTCAGGACGCCGTTGCCGCTGGCGGTGAGCTTGCCGACGGTCGGCACCGACACCTTCAGCGTCAGGTTGCGCTTGCTGGCGCGTCTCCCCAATACCCGCAGGCTGTACGGGCAATCCTGCACTTCGATCGGTGCGCTCTCATGCAGGCTGGCGCCGTTCTGAGCGACGAAGGTTGTCGGCATCGTCAGACCCTCGGTGCAGAGATCGCCGTTGGCGGCCAACGCCGAATGGGGACCCGCAGGCAGGTTCAGCTCGAATGTTTCGAACGGCACGTCTGGGGCCGAACGGAACGTGCTGCTGGTTATGCCTTTGCTGATGAACGTTTCGCCGTGCAGATCGACGGTGATCCCATAGCCCTGCAGCACGATCACCAGTTCCGGCCACTCCGCCCCGCCGTTGGAGACGAAGTACGCCGGACCGGTGAGCGGCACGGGCAGTATCGGCGTGCGCACGACAGCCGTCCCCACGAGCGAGTCCTCCGGACACCCAGCCGGGTTGGCGGCGAACTGCCGGGCGGTGCATGCGTTCTGCAACGTCGGGTTCAAACGCGAGGGCAGATGCTTTGGCAGTTCGACCTTCACATAGCGCAGGTTCGCGCTCTTGCCGAGCGAGTCGCTCGGGTAAGCCACACTGACGTGCAGGCTCGCACCATCCTTCCTGCTCGTCTTTCCGGATGTGGAGACCTCAAACGACGGTTTGAACGCGAGGCTCGCACAGTCAGCGGCCTGAAAGCGATCGGCGACGCTCGCCGGCTGGTCGTCCGCCGCGGTGGCGACGTTCGCGCCGGCTCCCACCACGGTTGCCTGCACCCCCAGCGTTTCGCAACTCGTCGGGTTGATCATGAAACCCTGCCGGTCGACATACACGCGAATGTCGCGCAAGTGGATCACGATCCCGTCGATGATGTGCGGGATCTGGTCTGCCGGACCGGACGGGATCGAGACCTGCGCGGTGATCGGGTCGATCCGCAGCGGCAGACGCACGACGACTGTGCCGAGATCGAACGGACCCACCTTCGCGCTGGTCACGTCGACCACCGACAGCGGAGCGCCTTCGAACGGACCGGCCAGATACAGCCTCCCCGGAGTCTGAACGAGGACGCTGCCGACACCCGCTTCTGCGATCGTGCTCCCGATATCGCTGCTCGCCGGACACGCCGGTTCGCTTTCGGCCTGCGCCCCGGTTTGAGACCGGGCATGCTCGATCTCCGCGTCGCCGCACTTCTCGACGCCTGACAGGTTGCCCGTGAGGCCCGGCGGCAGGATCGCGCCGAACCCGGTCATCTCCTGTTCGCCGTCCCGGCGTTCGACACGCAGATACAACGGGCTGTAAGACCCAGCCCGGTTGCTCTCGGTGCCCGCGACCACCGACGGCTTGAAGGGCGGCGCTCCGCCAGCCGGACACGCACTCCCGCCAACGCCGGTGGAGATCGAGAACGCAGGCGCAAGCACGGACAACGACTGTGTGGGCGAGGCGTATGGAGTGAGCGCTGAGCCGACCTGGAAGCTTCCGCACGCAGCCGGCGTCACCAGCGGCGAGGTCTCGCCCTGCCTGAAGCTCAAGGTGAACGTGCTGAACGGCAGCGGCGGCAGCCCCTTGAAGACCGTGACGAGCCGTCCGGTGAGCGGGTTGGCGGCCACTTCGCCGGCGGCGCGCACGAGGATCCCGCGTTCCGGCAGCCGCGCCACGATGTAGAGCGCGAGCAGCGATTTGAACGGGTTGGCGTAGGGCTGAGCGAGATACACCGCGCCGGTCACTTCTTCCTTGAGCGAGGGCGTGACGATGCGAACGGAGCCGAGCTTGGACTGCGGCGGACAGCCGCTGCCCGGCTGGTATCGCGCGGTCTCTTCGCCGTACTGCGCTTCGCTGCACCCCTCCAGCCCCGCGCCCGCAGACGGGTTCACCGTCATGCCTTCGGGCAGGGTCACCACGGCTTCGCTGAGCGTCGAGGTCGCGAGCCCGGCGGCGTTTCCATAAGTCTGCGGCACGTTCATAGTCACGTCCAGCCCGGTCGGCGACTCTGCGCTCGTGGTCGTCGGTTCCGCGCGCAGCGACGGTTCCATGTCGATGTGGTCGCAGCCGACGAGCGGCCCGAACGGCATGCCCGCTTCCACGTAGCGCGCCGGCTGCTGCCAGGAGTTGACCTTGAAGGCGGCCGAGATCGGCTGCCATCCCATCGTGCAGCTGGTGGGATTCGACAGGTAGGGCACCGGCGCCGCTTCGGAGCGGTCTCCGAATTCAGCTCCTTCGCCCGATCCAACTCGTTCGCTGGGCTTGTATCGCAGCGGGTCGTGGATCGCGGCGGCGGGGACGCCCCAAACCGTGAGGCTCACCTCGTCGAGCTCGGCCACCCCCGCCGTCGCGTCGTAGAAGGTGGTTTCGAGCCCGTAGTCCGCGGGCCTCACGGCGACGTTGCCCTCATAGAAGAGGTTGTCCGCGACGTTGAAGCCGAGCTTCGCGACGTATCCCGCGGTCGGAGCGAGGTTGTAGAGAGGCTCGAGGGCTTCCCCGGCGTTGAGCGAGGTGGCGGACAGGGCAACCGTCACGATCCCGACCTGCGTGTCGGCCGGGCATTCGGCGGCCAGAAACGCCGTGGGCTGGCAGGTGGGCGTGTCGACCAGGTCGCCGGCGAACCCCGGCGGCAGCACGTCGGTCGTGTCCTTCGGATCGGCGGGCAGCTGCCCTTGGCGTGCGAGCGTGTCGAACGCGATCGACGTCGTGAGGTCGGCGTGAGCCCCGGCCTGATAGCTCGACAGGGCGGTGCTCGCGCCGCCGGGGGCGATTCCGAACGCCGCCGGAGAGCTTGAGATCTCGGTCGGGGTTTCGACGTATGCACTCGTGGCGGAGCCGCCAGCGACGCGCACGACATTGGTCACCTGCGCGGGAGCTTTGGCGGCGACATCGACCGGAAAGGTGACGGTCAGGCTGTCGTCCACCGGCACGCTGCCCCGGTAGGTGCATGCGCGCAGCACGCATTCGAGCTTTCCGGCGCCAGCAGCGCTCCCTTGCTTGTTCGAGGCGAGCAGATCGACCCCGGAAGCGCCTTCGGGGCCGAGCGTCAGCCCTTCGGGCAGTTCCTCGGTGATCGTCACAGGCCCTTCGCTCGCCGCGCTGCCGGTGTTGGTTACCCTCACGACGAACGCCGCTTCGCCGGCCTTTGCGCCGGGGGGGAGATTGGTTGGCTGGGACACCGCCGTGACGGTCCATTGCGGCGTGCCGCTCGCTATTGACTGTGTTGGCTCGGCTGCCGTGAACCCCACGGCGGCGCAGGCTGCCAGCGCGCCAAGGATGCGCGTGCGGATCATCGTCCCGACCTCCCGTTGCCCTTGCTGTGAGTTCGTCCACGCCCGCCCGGCGCCGCACCGTAGCGGCGCCGCGCCCTGCGAATGCATGCCGTGCGCTGGCGCTTGGGCTTTTCTCGGCATCTTCCCAGCGCGCGTGCGAGCATCTGCCGCTTGGAGACCGTCTTCGATTCGGCTTTGGGCTTTGCTCCCTGCGCGCTGCCCAAGAGGTTTCCCGCGCCGGTGAACGTCGCCGAGACCGGAGTGGCATCCTGGGGCGCCGCAGGCGGGCTCTGGCACGCATCTCCTTCGCACTGCACCGGTTCTTGGGACGGAACGCTCAGGCACGGTTCCGATGAGGTGCAGATGCGCGCGTCGTAGATGTCGCCCTCCGCGTCGGTGTCCTGCGCGACGAGTTTCTGGTGGGTGCCGAAGAACACGTCCGACCCCGTTGCGCTCATCCCGAGGAAGTACGAGGGACCCGCTCCGCCGCCGGAGTCGACCAGCGAGATCGCGCCTTCGTGCCACTCGTACACGTTCAACGTCCCGTTCGTGGCCTTTGGCACGAGCGGGTCCGCGCTGTCGAAGAAGACATAGGCGCCGTCGTTCGACATCGCTCGCACCGGCCCGGAGAAGGCTTCCGTCATCGCCGAGCGCGTGAACAGGGCGTTTGACACGGGCGCTGCGCCACTCGGGTCGCATGACACACAGCGAATGGCCGGCTTCCCCGCTTCGGCAGCCACCGCGTCATACCGGTAGAGCTCGTCGCAGTGGCCGTTGCCAATGCCATTGTTTTGGGGAAGCGTTGCGCAGGCGCCCGCGGTGTCATATCCGGTGAGTTCCTGCGAGGTCGCGAACAGCAGGTAGCGGCCGTCTGGCGTGGCGTACCAGTTCGCCTGCGGGCAACCGTTCGAGCAGAAAGTGCCTTCGCGAGGGTTGTCGTATGTGTTCACCGTAGCCACATAGCTCGTCTTGCCACTCGTCGTGTCGTATCGGTAGAGATTCACCAGCTCTTCGGCTTCGTGGCGTGGCGAAGCTCCTTCGGCAAGCACGTTGAAGGCGGTGAAGTACACGGCCGCCCCGCTCGCCGCGACGACGGGGACGTTATGTACTTCGGCGCCCGCTTCAGAGGCGGGCATGCCCGTTTCGCCGGCCGAGACACGCTTCAGCCGGCAGCCCGGTTCTTCGCCCGCTTCAGCGCCACCCGCCACGATTTCGCACTCGTAGAGCTCGTTGTCGTGGCTCGTCGGGTGGTTGCCTGTCAACCAGCCTTCGCCGAGGAAGAAGACCTTCGAGCCGTCTTCGGAGGCGCCGACGTATTCCGCGACGTGGCGTCCCGTCGGATCGCTCACACCGACTTGCGGCGCCGAGAGCTGGACGGTCGTGCCGTGCGTGCGCATGTACAGCTGGGGCGCGTCACGCGTGGAGCCGTTCCAGCATTCGGTCGTTTCAGACCGTGTCTTGGCGGTCGCGCCGTCGTAGCGCATCGCCGGGTCCGGCGATGTGAAGAACACCTTCGAGCCGTCCGCCGATACGGCGTGGTAGGCGGTTCCAGCTTCGGGGTGGTATGCGTAATTGCTCCTATCCCCGACGCCCGCGCCAATGCGAGCGCCGCACTTGCTCATCAGCGTCCCTTCCGCGTTGGCGTCGACGAGTTCCAGCGCCGGAGCGCCTTCGCTGCCGGAGCCTTGCCACTCGCAAAGCGCCGTAGCCTTGGGGTCCAGCGATTCGGAGCCCGGGCAGAGAGCGGGGTCGGTGCCCTCCAGCGCGACCTGCTGGACGCGAGACGACGCTCCAACCACCTTCGTGTACCGGTTGTATGTGCTGATTAGGACGTGATTCGGCGGATCGGCGTGCAGGGTGGTATAGGGTCCGCCCGCCTGGCCGGCGAGCGCGTACACGACTTCGCCTTCGGCTCCGACAGCCGCGCCGGTGTGATCGGCCAGTGCGACGCGCCGGAAGTTTTCCGGATCGACGACAACCTCTTTGATCGACTGCACGCCAAGCTGTGGCGAGGACAGCGAGGCGTAGGGCCAGTCGTTGACGCCATGTCTGCCGAACACGTAATCCCCTTCGGTGGCGAACGGGAACGGGCCGAACGGCGCCTTGGTCTGCAGCAGCAGTTCTTGCCCTGATTCGCCGACATAGACCTGATCGCGGTTTTGAAATTCGCCGTTGCCTTCGGACGCCGCGAACATGTCGCTGCTGCCTTCCTTGGTCGCCGGCGTCACCAATTCGTAGGCCCGGTTGTCGGGCAGGCCCGTGGCGGCTTGCGCGAGCGTCTGGAACGCGATCGTTTCGCTGTCGGTGACGCCGTAGGCGTTGCTGGCCACCAAGCGCGCGTCGTATGCCGTGCTCGGCGAGAGTCCTTCGACGCGCTGCGCGACACGTTCCTCGGAATCGCCCGAGAGCCCGCCTGCGCCGATGCCGACCTGCGGTGTCGACGCCGCGTCGGCGTAGCCCGACGCTTCGTAATCGGAGCGGGTCACATATTCGAACCTGTAGCTCGTGGCGGCGCCCAGCGGGTCGATCGTCGCCTTGAGCTGCGCGAAGGTCGAGGACAACCCGCTCGCCGAGAGCCCGCTCACCGCTGGCGCGTGCGGGGCGACGAACCGCAGGGGCGAGGTGGCGGAGCTTCCGCCGAGGGCGCCGGCGCTCGTGGCGAGCAGGCGATAGCGGTAGGAGACACCGGAGGCCAGCCCGGCGACTTCTGCCTGCACGGGATGCCAATTGGAGTCGGCGGGGACTTCGCCGGCCGGCGGCGCGCAGGGAACGGCCCCGCCGGAGCTGAGATCGGAAAAGCCTTCTTCTTCCTGCCCGCCGTGCGCTTGCACGTTCTGCTGGAACGCTTCCTCGGTGACGTACTGGAATTCGCAGCCGGTCAGTCCCGAGCGTTCGGGGTTGACGGTGCTTTCCGGGTTGACTTCGCCGTGGAGCGAAACCGCGGTTTCCGACTGGCTGCGCGCTTCGCCGAGCCTCACGTTCGGCAGAAACCGGCCGGGTTCGTAGACGTCGACTTGACCGCGCGCATAGTCATCGACGTACACGTCCCCCTTGGAGTCGGCGGCAAGCCCCTTGGCGCTCTTGAGGCGCCCGCCTGCGGACGTCGTCGCGATCTGGCCGAGGTAGCGACCGGAGGCGATGTCGAACTCGTCGACGGCGCCTTCGAACGGTTCGGCTTTTCCGCCGAGCAATCGGGTGACCGAGACCAGCAGGTGATCGCTCGCCTGATCGACTGCCACGCTCTCGACCTTGCCGCCCCAGCCGCCGTTTGTCGTGCTGGGGCCTATTCCGGGCGTGGCTTCACCCGTGAACGATCGCACCAGCACGCCAGCGGACGTGTACTCGAGCACCGCCGGCTGTTCGCCGGGGCCGGCCACTTCTCCGACGGTGAAGATGTCTCCCTGCGCGTCTACCGCCAGACCGGCGGGAGATTCGTAACGGAAAGGCACGCCGAAGTCGGACCCCACGCATTCGCGTCCATCTTCGGTTGGCACCCCCACTATTTCGTTGCCTTTTACGCAGGGACTGGGTCCGGCGAAGGGCAGCGGTTCCCCTTTCGATCCGAACTTCTCGATGCGGCCTTTCTGGGCTACGTACACGACACAGCCACCCGGGCCGGAACAGGCCGAAGGGTCCTGTATCGGTTCGGTGGAGTTGTCCACCGCGACGCCATAGTATGCACTTTCGTTGCCGCTCCAGCGTTCGATCAGCGCGCCGGTGCCTTCGTCTGCGACCTCGACTTCCCCCGGGTATGAGCTCAGCAGTTTCCCGGCGGCGTACACGCGACCGCTGCCGTATTCGCTTGCGATGTATTCAGCCACATTCAACAGGCCGGTCTGCTTTTCTTCGATCACGTGGTTCGGTTCGACCGTTTCGAAGGCGGGGCTGCGCACCTGCAGTGAGACGGAGCGCGATTCTGGTTCTTCGCGCACGATGCTGGTGAGCAGATCGCCCGCCCCATTCACCGTCATGCCGCCGCCTGCCGAGAAGCCTCGGGCGAACGGACGACTGTACGCGCCGAACGCCGCAGGCACGGCGAGCAGCAAAATGCAGACTCCAGCGACCAGCACGCCCGCCGCCATGCGTCGGCAGGCGGACCGCATCGCCCCAGCGTCGCTCGCGCGCGATGCCTCCGTCCGGCCCGCGGCCGCCGTCGGCGCCGCGGACATCGGCACGCATGCGCCTCGCCGGCGGGATTCTTTATGTCTGCCTTTCACGCTGGGTCTCCTCATCCGATGTCACAGGTGCTGGTGAGCGTGGCCGGGTCGACGAACGACGTCATGAGCAGTCGCTTGCTCAACCGGCCCGGCCACGCACGGGTCATTCGTCGGGCGCCGTCGCCGCCCACGTCCCCCTCGCGGAGCAAGTGGCGCTTTCGCAGCCGAGATAGAAGACCACGCCGTCCGGCGGTGCATGGTTGA
>JBQCGU010000042.1:0-17939 GCA_051955355.1 Solirubrobacteraceae bacterium
CGCCGCCGCCGAGAGCGCCGGGTGGCGCTGCGAGCGCGCCACCCACTTCAACTCGCTGTTGCTTCCGATGGCGATCGTCCTGCGAGCCCTCGAGCGCGTCAACCCGAAGACGACGAAGTCGAGCCTCGATCTGTGGATCCCGCCCGCCCCGGTCAATTGGGTCCTACGCCAGCCCCTCGGGCTGGAGGCACGGGCTATAGGCAGCGGAGGCTCGATCCCGGCTGGCCTCTCGCTGCTCGCGATATTCCGCTAGGGCATCAGTTGTCGCTCTCGGCGAGCACGGCGGGGGCACGTGCACGAAAGGTCCACGAGCGGTTTGCGAGGAACGTCAGCACCGTCACGACGACGATCGTCGACGCCTGTCCGGCGAGCTTGCCCATGCCCGCCCCATCCACGAACAGGAAGACGAGCGCCGCGTTGCCGAGCAGCCCACAGCCCTGCACGACGAACCAGCGCACCGGGGTCAGGGCGTCGCCGACGTGGCCCTTGAACGTCCACGCCCGATTCCACAAGAAGCCATTGACCGCCCCAACGGCGAACCCGATCGCCGACGCCGCCACGTACCAGACGCCGAGCACGTTCCAGAGCAACGTGTAGAGGAGCAGCATGATGAGCGTGTTCGACACCCCAACCAGCCCGAACTTCACGAACTGCACGAGCAGCGAGGTCCCCTGCATTCGCCTCGCCCGGTCCCCTACTCTTCTCATGGCGTCTACTTAACCAACTTCACCCCCGCCGAGAGAGAAGATGTCGGACATGCAAGCGCGTATCCCAGCCCTATTGAGCGTGGTTGCTCCCGTGTACAACGAGGAGGAGCTCGTCGAGCGCTTCGTGGCGCGCACGTGCGCGGCTCTCGCCGACTACACGTTCGAGCTCGTGCTCGTCAACGACGGCAGCTCCGACCGCACACCCGAGCTGCTCGACCGGATAGCCGCCTCGGATCCGCGCGTGCGGGTGATCCACCTCTCGCGCAACTTCGGCCATCAGGCGGCGCTCACCGCGGGGCTGGAGCACGCCATGGGCGATGCGGTGGCGATGATCGACGCCGATTTGCAGGACCCGCCCGAGGTGATCGTTCAGATGGTGCAGCGCTGGGCGCTCGGCGCCGACGTGGTGTACGCCGTGCGCAAGCATCGCCCGGGCGAGACGGCGTTCAAGCTTGCCACCGCGTCGTGGTTTTACAAGCTCTTCAACAAGCTCACGCAGGTGGACCTCGAGCCGAACTCGGGCGACTTCCGGCTGCTCGACCGACGCGCGCTCGACGCTTTGCTTTCGATGACCGAGCGCTCGCGCTTCCTGCGCGGGATGACCGTGTGGGTGGGGTTCACGCAAACAGCCGTCCATTACGAACGCGAGGCGCGTCCTGCGGGCGAGACGAAGTACACGCTGCGCAAGATGCTGCGCTTCTCGCTCGACGCGATCGCCTCCTTCTCGCACCTGCCGCTCCAGCTCGCCACATACGTGGGGCTGCTCTCGGCCAGCGTCGCGTTCATCGCGATTCCGGTCGTCGTCGGACTGCACTTCGCCGGTTCCTACCTGCCCGGATTCGGCACCATCACGATCGCCATCCTGCTGATCGGAGGGATCCAGCTGATCGCGCTCGGAGTGATCGGCGAGTACGTGGGGCGCATCTACGACGAGGTCAAGCACCGCCCCTTGTACATCGTGCGCGAAGAGCGCAACCGCCCGGCGCGAATCGACGGTTCGCTGCCCACGACGCGCTCGGGCTTGCCCGCGCAAGTGCCCGAGAAGGTGGCCTAGCTAGAGCCCGTAGCCGGGTGGCCCGTCGGCGCCAGCCGCCGCGCCGAGCGTTGGAGCCCGGAGCGCATCTTGCCGGCGTGCGACGGGTTACAGCGGGGTGAGCGACCGCCGAACAAGCGACAGAGAGGCCACTGCACACCATGAGCTTGAGTCGACGCAGCATCACCCTGCTCGCCACCCCCGCCGCGATCGCCGCCATGGGCGTCGCGGTGCCCGCGCTCGCCGGCGTGGCGCTCCCCGGGACGAGCAGCGCGCCCAAGCAGCATTGCTTCGTCGTCCACGTCAAGCGCAAGGCGGTTCGCGAGTGCCTGATCCCCGGTCCCGCCGGCCCGCGCGGCCCCAAGGGCATTCGCGGGCTGCCCGGGCCGCACGGCCCGCGCGGGTTCACCGGTCCGCGGGGCAAGCGCGGGCCAACGGGACTGACCGGAGCGCAGGGCGTTCAAGGACCGCCCGGGCTGCCGGCAGCGCGCGCATTCGCGGTCGTGCAGCCGGTCGGCACCACCGAAGCAACGCTCGTGTCCGGCCAAAGCTCCAACATCACGGCGGTGAGTCAGAAGAGCGCCGGCGGGTCGGTCGCTGGAGGCGTCTATTGCCTCACTGCCGCCACCGGGATCAACCCTGCAACCGACACGGCGGTGGTTTCGCCTGAGATCGCCTACAGCACTGGCGAAAAAGTCGGTGTGGTGGCGGTCAACGCCAAGGCGCCCCATTGCCCGGGCGGCTTCGAGGTGGACACTTACGCGCCCGGCGGCGGCGGCGAACCGGCAAGCGGCTACGCGTTCACGGTGCTGATCGGCTGACCACTGGCCGCCCAGCCGGGCTCCGACCGGTTTGGCTTTACCAGCGCAGCAGCATCAGACCGACCGTGACGCCCGGCCCGATCGTCACCATCAGGCCGCGCTCGCCCGCGCCGGGATGGCGCTGCTGCACAGCCTTGTGCATCACATAGAAGATCGAAGGCGTGCCCACGTTGCCGTGGTTGGCGAGCACGTCGAAGCTCACCTCCACGTCCTCGTCGGACAGCTCCAGCGCCTGCTGCGCGCATTCGATGATCCGCCGCCCCCCTGGATGGATCAGCCAGTGGTGGATCATCGGACGGGTGAGGCCGTTGGCCTTCAGGAAGTCGTCAACCAGGTGACCGACGTGGTCGCCGGCGACGTCAGGGAGCTCCCTGATCAGGTGCAGGTAGCTGTCTCCTGGCGCCAGCCTCATCGCCACCGCGTCGAGGCTGTCGGGTATCTGGTGGACCTTGGACGCCAAGATCGTCGGTCCGCCCGCTCCGGCGTCGCCGTCGAGCAGCATCGCCCCGCAGCCGTCGCCGAAGATCGACGACCCCACGGTCTTGGAGCGCTCGTCCTCCGCTTGGGCGCCGCTCAGAAGCCCTGACATGCTCTCGGCGCCGACAACCAGGGCCTTCTTACCGGGATGCTCGCGCAATGCCTGCTGGGCAAGCCTCACGAGCGGCACGGCGCTCGCACAGCCCACGCCGACGACGTGGTACTTGTCGGTGGCGGGGTCCATGCGGAAGTGCTCGATCAACCGGTGCGCGAGCGTGGGGCCGCCGAGCGAGTAGAGCGTGCCGGTTACCACCGTGCCGATCTGCCGCGGATCCACCTCGAGTTGCTCGACGGCCTCGACGGCGTAGCGCATCAGCGAGTCCTCGACTTCGGCGGTGCGCCCCTGAAGCGTGTTGTGCACGAACTTCGGCGTCATGTCCAACCGCCGGCGGCGCACGCCGCAACGACCGAAGATGCGCTGCGCGAACTCGTCCTCGGCGAGGCCGAGCAGCTCGAGCACCTCCTGCTGGGTGAAGCTTCTCTGCGGGTGGGCGAGCGTCAGGCCACTGATCCGCACAGGGGCAGCCGCCGAGGAGTCGCGCTCGGCCACGGTACCCAAGCCGGCGCTCGGGCTCGAGATGGATCGATCCCTCATGCAGACGCGACGAGCTTCAGAGAACGGGGACCCGAACGGCCCGGACGGGCGCAGAGCGCCTTCACGGCAGACCTCCTCGTGGGGAGAGAGGATGACAGTTGTGCGAGCACCTGACGATATCTAAGACAACAGCCGGACCCGCCCTACGTTGCGCCGGGCCAGAGCCCGCTTGCGCCGTCCCGCAGGTGCGCCAGTCGGCAACGGAGGGGGAGGGATTCGAACCCTCGAGACGGGGGTCGCCCGCCGAACGGTTTTCAAGACCGCCGCATTCAACCGCTCTGCCACCCCTCCAAAGGTGGTGCAAGGCACATGGTATGGGTGCTCGACTGCGCTCGCCCCCTGCTCTCTACCCACCGCGCCCGTCGCCTGCGCCTCTCATCTAGACTGGTCGAACCTCACGGAGAGGTGGCCGAGTGGCTGAAGGCACTCGCCTGCTAAGCGAGTATGGGGCTTAACACTCCATCGAGGGTTCGAATCCCTCCCTCTCCGCTCGTCGCTTTCAACGCGCGCTTGGTTCGCGCGTGTTTCCCCCAGCCGGCAACCGGCGCACGCGCAGTCGCGGACTCGCCTTCAACAGGGCGAAAAAACGCGCAAGATCCGGGCTACTTGAGAATCTCGATTCCGTCTATTAGGATACGCGTCGATTACACGGGTACCAGGAATGCGGAGAACCTGCGCTAAGCTGGCATTTCCGCACCGGAACGAAGCTCGTGCCTCCAAGAGCCGGGGAAACAGGGCAGAGCAAAGATGCACCACAGCCGAATCAGCTGCTGCAGGGTGGCGCTCGGAGAGCGCGGTGGGAGAGATTCGTCGAGGACGGGCTCATGCGGCGCGCCACGTCGGGACATCGCCACGCTGACCGCGGCTTGGCGCTTGAGGAAGTCGCCATGAGCCGCGCTGCACGAAGCGTCGTGGACATCGCGCGGAGCGTGCTCTCCGACCTCGACCTCGAGACGGTGCTGCAGCGCGTGCTCGAGTCCGCGCGCGAGCTCACCGGGGCGCGCTACGCCGCCTTGGGAGTGCTCGGCGAGTCGCGCACCGAACTCTCGCGATTCATCACCACCGGCATCGACGACGCCACGCGCGCGCAAATCGGCGCGTTGCCGCGTGGCCGGGGTGTGCTCGGCGAGCTGATCGCCCATCCGGCGCCGTTGCGCCTGAAGAAGGTCGGAGCCCATCCGCACTCCTACGGCTTTCCCCACGGCCATCCCCCGATGGACACGTTCCTGGGAGTGCCGATCCTCGTCGACGGCCAGCCGTTCGGGAACCTGTATCTCACCGAGAAGGACGGGGGTGGCGAGTTCACCGACGCAGACGAGCGGTCGGTGCTGGTGCTCGCCGAGCTCGCGGGCTTGGCGATCGACCACGCGAGCCGCTACACAGGCGCCAGCCGCCGCCGCGACGAGCTCGAACGGACGGTGGCGACGCTCGACGCCACCACCCAGATCACTCATGCGGTGGGCGCCGAGACCGACCTGAACGTCGTTCTGGAGCTCATCGTCAAGCGCGGGCGTGCCCTCGTCGACGCTCGTGCGCTCGCGATCGAGCTGGTGCAGGGCACAGAGCTCGTGGTGGCGGCGGGAGCGGGCGAGATGACACGCGAGGTGCTGGGAGGCAGGCTCAAGCTCGCGGACACGGTGGCGAGCGCCGCTCTGCGCACGCGCACCACCCAGCGCCTGGATGACGAGCTCAACCGCGCGCGCTACGAAGAGCGCGGCCTCGGCATGCTCGGCCTGCACGCGAGCGCCGGGCTGGTGGTTCCGCTGCTCTTCCAGAATCGCCCATACGGCGTGATCGTCGCGATCGATCGCCTCCGCGACGGGCCGAGCTTCAGCGCCGAGGACGTCACGCTGCTCGAGGCGTTCGCGGCAAGCGCCGCGACAGCGGTCGCCACCGCGCAGTCGGTTGCCAGCGAGCACCGCCGGCAGCGACTTGCGGCTGCCGAGGCCGAACGCCAGCGCTGGGCACGCGAGCTCCATGACGAGACCCTGCAAAGCCTTTCGGCTCTGCGCGTCGGCCTGTCGACCGCCAAGCGCTCAGAACGGTCGGATGCGCTCGACCTGGCGGTGAGCGGAGCAATCGAGCATCTCGAGGACAGCATCACAAACCTGAGGGCGTTGATCACCGACCTGAGGCCGGCGTCGCTCGACGAGCTGGGCACAGGCGCGGCGGTGCAGGCGCTCTGCGAACGCACCTCTCGTTACGGGCTGGAGGTTGACGCGAACATCGATCTCGCCTACGAGGCAGGGCGTGAGCCGACGCGCCATACGCCCGAGCTCGAGACCGCCATCTACCGGATCGTTCAGGAGGCGCTCACCAACGCAACCAAGCACGGCAAGGCAAAGCAGGTGGCTGTCGAGCTGCGTGAGCGCGAGGGCGTGGTGCACATCAGCGTGCGCGATGACGGCGAGGGCTTCGATCCAGACGCCCATACCGGCGGGTTCGGGCTGCTCGGGATGCGCGAGCGAGTGCAACTGCTCGAGGGGACGCTCCGGATCGAGTCCGCGAGAGGGTCCGGGACGACGATCGCCGCGAGCTTCCCGGCGCAACGTCATGCACTCGTCGGCGTCGATCCCCCGACGAGTGACGCCGATGTGCCCCACCCGGGTGGCGGTGTCCCCTCCCACGCCGGCCCGGCGACCATCGGGATTAACCCCGTATGAGGCTGCCGGACAACTGCGGATGGCTATCTGCCCGGCGGTTGGAAGCCTCACGTCATGGCCACGCAGGCGGGTTCGCAACATCATCACGAAACGTCGGCGCCCCAACCGGTGTTCGCGGACGTGCTGTGTGCCGTCGACGGCACACGCGGCAGTCTCACAGCCGTTAGACAGTCGGTGGCGCTGGCCGGCGCCGACGGCTGCGTGACGTTGCTCGCCGTGAGCTCCCCCTCCGGTCCCGGGGGCTATCGCGGCGCTGCGATCGATCCTGCGCGCGTGGATCGTGTGCTCGAGGTGGCAGGCCAACTCGCGCGCGAGGCAGGGGTCAGATGCACACGCGCCGCCGAGGCACGGGGCTCCCCGTCGAAGATGATCCTGCGACGCGCCTCCAACCACGAGCTGCTCGCGATGGGCGCACCCACCATGTCGCGGCTCGGAGGGCTGTTCACCGGGGGAGTGACCGAGTCGGTGCTGCGCTCGTTCGCCACGCCGCTTCTGCTCGCCCGCCCGGCGCCCTCCGAACAGCCCTTCGGACGCCGCATAGTCGTGGCCAGCGACGCCCGCGAGAGCTCGGATCTGCTCGTCGAGCTGGGCGCCTCGCTCGCTCTCCAGCTCGGTGGAGGCGTCATGCTCGTCCACGCCGTCGGCGTGGAGTCCAAGGCCCGCCCGCACAAGATCGAGCGCCAGGTGCGCTCCCTGGAAGCGATGGTGGGCGACGCGTATGAGGTTCATGTCGAGGCCGACTCGGCGCACTCGGTCCTCATCGAGATAGCCGCCCATGGGCAGGCGTCGCTGATCGTCATGGGCTGTCGACGACCGGGCGGCGTGCGCGCATTGGGCAACGTCACCGAGCGCGTCATCCACGACGCGCCTTGCTCGGTGCTCGTGCTGCCGCCCGAGCACCCATCCGGGCGCCGTTAGCCGAAGAACACCTGGGCGGTTTCGAACAGGCGCCGGTCGATCAGCTTCGGCTCCCCGAGCGCCCCGCTCAACTCGACCTCGACCACGTCTGCGCCGTCGAGCGCCACCATGCAGCCGAAGCGGCCCCGCACAGCCGCATCCATCGCGCTCACGCCGAAGCGCGTGGCGAGCACGCGGTCAGACGCGGTGGGCGTGCCTCCGCGCTGCACGTGCCCCAGGATCGTCGCTCGGGCGTCGAACCCGGTGCGTGCCTCGATCTCCCGCTCGAGCGCCACACCGATCCCGCCGAGGCGCGCGTGGCCGAACTCGTCGGTGTGCGAGTCCTCGCCCGAGACGCGCATCGCCGAGCCCTCCTGCGGCACCGCGCCCTCAGCCACCACCACGATCGAAAACGTCAGCCCGGCGGCGTGACGGCGGGTCAGGCGGGCGCACACCTCGTCGATGTCGAACGGGATCTCTGGAACGAGGATCGCATCCGCCCCTCCGGCTATCCCCGAATAGGTGGCGATCCAGCCTGCATGGCGACCCATCACCTCCACCACCATCACGCGATTGTGCGACTCCGCCGTGGTGTGCAGGCGGTCGATCGCATCCGTGGCGATCTGCACCGCGGTGTGGAAGCCGAACGTCACGTCGGTGCCGCCGATGTCGTTGTCGATCGTCTTGGGCACTCCGACGATTGGAACGCCCTCCCGCGCGAGCCTGAGCGCGACGCCGAGGGTGTCCTCTCCGCCGATCGGGATAAGCGCATCCAAACCTTGGTGGGCGAGCGTTTGGCTCACCTGCCGCATGCCGTCCTGTCGGCTGAGCGGGTTGGTGCGCGAAGTGCCGAGGATCGTCCCTCCGCGCGGCAGGATGCCCGCCGTGCTCCGGCGCGTGAGCTCCATGCCGTCGTTGGCGAGCACGCCCGCCCATCCGTAGCGAAAGCCGAAGAAGCTGTGGCCTCCGAGCTCCCCGCCGCGACGCACGATCGCCCGGATGACCGCGTTCAAACCTGGACAGTCACCGCCCCCCGTGAGGATGCCTACGCGCACCGATGCTCCTGGGAGGAGTGCTCCTGGGGACGCTCGCCGGGCACGGCTATGCGTGCGACCCTTCCAGGCGCTCCAGATAGGGAGCCAGATAGCGCGCGACGATCTTGCGTGGGGGCGACCAGGCGGGCTGGCGGGATATCTCGGAGGCGTAGCCGTGGCCGCCGGTGATACGGGCGCTCAGATAGCGCGGCTCGCCGCCGGTGAGCAGCATCCCGTGGATGACCGGCTTGAACGGCTCAGGCTGCACCGGTGCGCCGGCGAGCGCGGCGATCGCTTCCGCCGCGGCGTCCGCCTGCTGGGCGGCGATCCCGCCGTGCTTGACCGCGCAGTCGGTGGCGTCGCCCGCCGCGTATACGCCATCTGCGCCCCGCACCTGGGCGTGCACGTCGACAGGGATGAAACCGTGCTCGGCAGCCGGCAATCCGCGTACCGCCGGGCCGTACAGCTCGGGAAGGGCGACCACCCGGTCCACCTCCAGGCGCCGTTCGCCTGGATTGACGATCACCGTGTTCCAGCGCGGCACCTCGGCATATGCCGAGGTGATCGTGTCGACGCCCGCCTCGCGCAGCAGCTCGGCCACGCCCTGGCTGGCGCCCAAGCCGAACAGGGAGAGCGGCGCCTCCTCAGGGGTCACCACGGTGGCTGACACCTGCACTCCCATCTCATACGCACGGTTCATTGTCATCAGCGCCAGCTCGTAGATCGGCAGCAGGTAGCCCATCCTGCCGGGCACCACAAACGCCAAGCGCTTCACATACCCCCCTTCCACGTCCTGAACCAGGCCATGCAGGATGTCGTCGAGGTGGCGGTCGTCGACCGTGTGCGCGTGCGTGTAGCGCGTGTGGATACGCGCGCCGAGAGCAAGCAGCAGCGCGTCGTAGCGAACCTCCGCTCCATCGGCGAGATGGGCGGTGCGGGTGGTGGGCGTGACCCACCCGAAAGCCTCCTGGCGCCACTGGAAGCCGACGTCGCGTGCGATGCGCTCGAGCGGATAGCGCTGGGCGGGGCCGTAGGCGAACGGCTCGCGCACCGCCATCGGCCGATATACGAAGTCCTCCTGCGGGGCAAGCATGGTGAGCAACACGCGCTCGCCCGCAAGCTGGCGCAGCGCGAGCGCAGCCTCTATCGCCGCCACTCCGCCACCGGCAATCACGACCTCGAACATGACCCGAGCTTATGGGTGTGCCGCGGCCCGGTAAGCCGCGTAAGTCCACACCGCGTTGCAGGAAACTACGGGGGTCGCCACCTCGCATCGCACCCCTACACGCTCGTGAAGCCCACTGCGCGCTGGGGGGCGCGGCTCGGCGGTGGCGCGCACATTGCGGGGTTATCCGTGCGAGCCCGCCGAGCCGTGTGGCGTTTCACGGATGGTCGCGCAAGGGCGCCTGATCAGCATCTGGGTGTGCTCGCCACGGCGTCCCACCATCGTGCGCATGTCGTGGCCGTGCCACTGCGAGCCGTGGCGGAGCCCTTAAGTGCTTTCCCACGGTCACTAGAGGACTTTGTCCGCTGGGTCGCACCTGAACACTCCTTTAGCGTCAAGCCATGCTCGATCTGCTGCGCCTAGCACCCGTGTCCCATTCGGAGTCCGACAGCCCCACGAGCCACCAGATCACGATCGTCTTGGCGGACGACCATTCGGCGATGCGCCACAGCCTGCGCACGCTCCTCGACGGCGAGGCGGACTTCCAGGTGGTGGGGGAAACGGACAGCCTGCAGGCGGTGGCCCGTCATCTGCGCGCCAGCGACCCCGATGTGCTCGTGCTCGACCTCGGCGTGTCTTGCGGAAACTGGCTGAGGATGCTCAGCGAGCTGCATGCCCAGGCTCCGAGCACGCGCATCGTGGTGCTCACCGCCAGCGACGACCCGGCTTTCGCCCAGGGCGCGCTGGACAACGGCGCGCTCGGCCTGGTGCTCAAGGAGATGGCGGACTCCGACCTGCCGGCAGCCGTGCGGGCGGCGTGGAGCGAGCAGCGCTACATCAGCCCGAATCTGGCTGCGCACCTGCCGGTCGACGGCGCCGGCCCACGCGACAGGCTGACACCGAGAGAGCAGGAGGTGCTGCGCCTGATCGCGCTTGGGCACACCAGCGTCGAGATCGCCTCGAACTTGGGGCTCTCGCCGCGAACGATCGAGACCCACAGGGCGCGCATCCACCGCAAGCTCGGTTTGACCACTCGAGCAGAGCTGGTGCGCTACGCACTGCGACACGACCTGCTGCGACTGTGAGGAGGACGACATGAGTGCAGCAAACATCCGGATCGACGGAAACTTGTCCGAGCCGCTGTATTGCAGACGGTGCGGGGGAGTCATCGGGGTGTACGAGCCACTGGTTGTGAACGACAACTTTCACTTGCGCATCACCTCCCGTGCAGCCGAGCCCTCGCTGCCCGCGGTCGGCGCCTACTCTCATCACGGGTGCTTCAGCGCACTCGACGCAACCGCAGACGCCGCCTAGCGTCGCCGCGCCCGTGCGGCGCCGATCCGGACGGCGGCATCGCAGAGGAGCAAGGCTGGCTTTTCGGCGAGCTGACTGGCGGTGTACGCGGGCGCCGGCACCGTCACGTCTATCGCGATCTTCGGACTGCCGTGCTCCCCCGCGATGGCGACCGCGATCGAGCGCACCTCGGGAGCGATCTCTTCATCGGAGATCGCTGGTCCACGCTTGCCGATCGAGCGCAGCTCACTCGACAGGCGGCCCAGATTCGTGATCGACCGTGGCCCGCATCTGGTGAGCCGAAGCGCCGCCGTCAACTGGGAGCGCTCGGACTCGTCGAGCGAGGCGAGCAGAGCCTTGCCGCGCGCGGTGCAGTGCAGCGGCAGCGAGGCACCCACACCGAGGCGCAGGTCGGCTTCGTACTGTCCGGCCCCGTGCGCGTGCAGCCGGTGAACGTAAACGACACGCTCGCCATCCAGCACCCCCATGCTCACCGTGTGCCCGATCAGGTCGCGCAGCTCCGCGAGGACCGGCTCGGCGTCCGGGGCCGAAGCACGGACGGCGCCGATCGCCGCGATGCCCGGCTCCAGCGCAAGCCGACCCAGACGGTACTTGCGATGCTCGTCCTGCTCGAGGTAACCGAGCGCATGCAGCGTCGCCGCGTAGCGATGAGCGGTCGAGCGGCCGACCCCGAGCGCGGCGGCGAAGTCCACAACACCGGCGCTCGTGCGCTCAGCGGTGAGGCATTCCAGAGCAGCGACGCCGTATTCCAGCGATCGCGAGAAGCGAGGATCGGGTGTCTCTCGCAAGCGCCCGATCGGTGGCCTTCCTGCGCGCTTTCGTCCTCGCTGCTCGCCCATCGCAAGGTCCCCTCACCTCGGCTGCCTGTGGCTTTCTGTACGCAAGAATACAACAGTCTGCAACAGAACGCCCCAGCCTCGCTCGGGCTGTCGCTTGGCGAAAGCCGAGCGCCGGCGCCGCCGGGGGGTGCGGGGAAGCGCCGCGTGGAGGTGCGCTCAGCCCGACTGGGCTGCGCGAGCGACGATCTGCTCGACGAGCTGCGCGAAGCTCATCCCCGCCGCCTCGGCAGCCGCAGGAGTTATGCCGGTCTCGGTGAGCCCTGGAATCGTGTTGATCTCGAGCACCTGCGGCTGCTCCTGCTCGTCGAGGATCAGATCGACGCGCGCGAAGTCGCGACAGCCCATCAGCGTGTAGCTGCCGAGCGCCGCCGACTCGACTCGCTCGCGCACCTCCTCGGAGAGCCGCGCCGGAACCTCCATGCGCAGTTGCCCGATCGTGTAGTGGGCTTCGTAGCTGTAGAAGCTCTCGGGGGTGAACAGCTCGACGATCGGCAGAGCGCGCGGCGACTCGGCAGAGCCGACAACGGTGACCGCCAGCTCGCGTCCGACGACGCGCCGCTCGACGATCACGCGGTCGCCGTATCCGAACGCGCCGAGGATGGCGCTCGGCAGCTCCTGAGCGCTCGACACGAACTTGATGCCGATCGCCGAGCCTTGCGCGACGGGCTTGACGAGCACCGGCAGCCCCAGCTCGTCGAGCAGCCTGCCGAACGTGCTCGCCCCTCCCATCTCGCGAAAGGCGGTCTCGTTGAAGCTGTGAAAGGCGGGCGTCGGGATGCCGTGTAGTCGCAGCATCCGCTTGAACAGCATCTTGTCCATGCACAGCGCGGACGCGAGCGGGCCTGAGCCGGTGTAGGGAGCTTGCAGGGTCTCGAGCAGGTCCTGCAGCGTGCCGTCCTCGCCGCCGCGCCCGTGCATGGCGACGAACACGAAACGCGGGCGCTGCTCGATCACGCGCTCGATGAAGTTGGCGTCGACGTCGAAGGAGCGCACCTGAAAGCCGAGCTCGCGCAGAGCGCGCTCCACACGGTGGCCGCTGCGCAGGGAGATCTCGCGCTCGAGCGAGCGCCCACCCATCGCCACTATGACGGGGCCGTCGCTCACGCCTTGGAGCCGGTCTTTGCCCCAGTGGTGGAGCGCTGGGCGAGCAGGTTGGAGCCGAACACGGTGGTGGTGCGCAGCTTCTCTCGGTGGTCGGCGAGCGCCAGCTCGATCAACTCGTCCATCAGATCGGCAAACGGCAGGCCGGCGGGCTCCCACAGGTAGAAGGAGAACGAGCCCGGGATCGTGTTGAGCTCGTTGACGTACACGTTCAGCTCGGCGTCGAGCAGGAAATCCACGCGCGTGACACCCGCGCAGCCGAACGCCGTGAACGTGCGCTTGGCCAGATCCTGAATGTGCGCGGTGAGCGAATCGTCGATCGGGGCCGGGATCAGCCTCTGGGCGCCCTTCATCCCCTCGCCCTTGCCGCCGCGCATGTACTTGTCCTCGAACGACAGGAAGCTTTCGCCGGCAACCGGCTGCTCGCACACCGACGCCCGCGGCTCTGCGCCGGGCCTGCCGATGACCGCGCAGTTGACCTCGATCCCGCCCTCCACCGCCGGTTCGGCAAGGCACACACGGTCCAGCTCGAACACCAGCTCGAGCGCGTCGAGCAGCTCCGTCTCCGACGCACAACGACTGACGCCGACGCTCGAGCCGAGCGATGCCGGCTTGACGTAGAGGGGGAATGCGAAGCGCTGCTGCACCTGGGCGAGCAGACCGGCGCGGTCCTGCTCCCACTGCTCGCGGCGCAGCGCGAGGTGATCGAGCGCCGGCAATCCCGCTTGGGCGAGCATGGCCTTGGTGCTCACCTTGTCCATCGCCGCCGCCGCCGCGCCCACGGGTGGGCCGACGTAGGGCAGACGGGCGAGCTCGAGCGCGCCGCCCAGACAGCCGTCCTCGCCCTGGGTGCCGTGCGTGGCGAGCACCACCACGTCCAGATCGAGTGGCTCCGGGCTGCCGCGGCGGCGCAGCAGCGAGCCGCCGGAGGCCTCGCGCAGCAGGCGCCCGCGGTGCAGGTCGAAGTGGATCTCCTCGGCTGCCGGGTCCTCGCCGTCGTGCTGGTAGACCGACAGGTCGCGCAGAGCCTCGCCGGTGTGCCAGCGCCCGGAGCGGGCGATGTAGATCGGGACCGGACGATGGCGCTCGCCCAGCACCTCGAGCGCCTGCAAGCCGGTGATGATCGAGACGTCGTGCTCGACCGAACGGCCGCCGAACGCCACCCCTACGCGCAGTCCGCTTGCCGTCATAGGGGCGGTAGCTTATTGAGGGGCGGCGCCGTCGGGCTCTGCATACGTGTCGGGCAGGTCGTTCTCGAACAGCACCACGTCGCCCGCCCGCGTCAGGCGGCTGAGCAGGGCTGTGGCGTCTGTTATGTCGCGGACGACGTGCACGTCATGCTCGCCCATCCCCGCCGCGAGCAGCCCTTCGCGGATCGGGCGCGTGCGCGCCGGCCCGACGAGGATCGCCAGATCGCACACCGCCCCCGCCTGCTCGCCGAAGCTGCGGTTGAGCTCCTGCTCCTGCTCGCCGAGCTCCACCATCCCGGGCGTGACGAGCATCCGGCGCTCAGCCGGGTGCTGCTGCAGGACCGACAATGCCGCACGCGCCCCCTCTGGGTTGGAGTTGTAGGCATCGTCGATCACCACGATCCGCGCCGCACGGTTGTGGATCGGTTGCAGGCGATGCGCGGGTGCCTGCACGCGCGCGATCCCGGAGGCGATGCGTCCCGGCGCGATCCCGAGCGCGTGGCCGACAGCGGCGGCGGCGAGCAGGTTGAGCACGTTGTGCTCGCCGAGCAGCTCCGCCGACACGGGCGTGGAGGGGCTGCCGGGGCCGTCGAGGTGCAGGTCGAACAGCGTGCGGCCGTCCTGCAGGCGGATGTTTCGCGCGAGCACCTGCGCCGACGCGCTTCGCACACCGAACAGCGTCACCGGCACGTGCGCTTCGCCTGCGAGCCGCAGGCAGCGATGGTCGTCGGCGTTGGTGATGAAATGGCCGTCAGATGGCAGCGCCTGCAACAGCTCCGCCTTGGCGGCGGCGATCGCCTCTATCGAGCCCAGCCGCTCGAGGTGCATCGGACCGATTGCCGTGATCACGCCGATCTTGGGGTGAACGAGCTCGCACAGCTCGGTTATGTCCCCCCGGCGAAACATCCCCATCTCGACGACGAACGCCTCATGGTTTGGGCGCAGCTGCTCGTTGATCGTGCGTGTGACCCCGAGAAGGCTGTTGTAGCTCTCCGGCGTCACGAGCGTGGAGCGATCCTCGCCGAGCACCGAGCCGACACAGAACTTCGTGGTGGTCTTTCCGTAGCTGCCGGTGATGCCGATCACCAGCGGCGAGCAGTCGGACAGCGAGCGCTGCGCCCGCTGGACGAAGCGACGGTTGATCCCCCTTTGAACCGGCGCGAGAGCGCGATTGGCGGCGAGCAGCACCCAGGGGGCGCCTGCCAGGAGCAGCAACGCCAGCGCGAGCAGCACGGCGAGCGAAGCGGTCGAGATGCCCACCACCGCCACAGCCATGGCGGCGAGCGTGAGCATGAACGCAGGCAGAAGCGCAACGACGAACAGACGCCGCGCTCGATCGGTGAACACGAGCGGCTTGACCGCCTCGCGGCGCAGGTCTCGCACGCCGAGCGCGGCGACTGGCGTGCTCGCCAACAGCAGCGCGCCGGCAAACCACGCGCTCCCGGCTCCCATGTCGGCGACCGCTGCCGCGTAGAGCGCGCCCAAGCCGACCAGCTCCCGCGACTGGAACCGCTCGTTGCGACGGCGCAACCACAGGAGCAGACGTGCAGGCTCGTAGTGCTCGAGCTGGAAGAGGTGCAGCAGGCGGTGCTGGCGTCCTGCCAAGCGAACGGTGAGCGCGAGCAGCGCGAGCACGGTCGATGCACCGAGGAAGGCGGTCATGGCAGCCCAGATGCTTGCAGCGCGAGGCGACCGACCGTCACGCCGCCGAACCGGAGCCGCCCGCAACTCCAGGCGCGAGGAAGTGACGGACGATGGTGGAGAAGCGGTTCGGCTGGTCCAGGTAGCTGAAGTGGCCTGCTCCCTCCAACACGACCAGCCCGGCGTCGGGAACCAGCTTCTCCATCTCGCGTGCCGCCGACAGAGGCGTATCGGTGTCCTCGCTGCCCCAGATCAGCAGGGTGGGCACGCCGATTCGCGGGAGGTGCTCGCGCAGGTCGCTGTTGACGAGCCGCACGAGTGTCGGCTGCATGGCGCCCGCTTGCAGGTAGTCGGTGGAGCCGGCGCGGCTGACGAGTCGCTCGCGCAGTCGCTCACCCGGTCGGCCGAGGAAGCGGGCGGCGTACTTTCCGACCTTGGCGATCGCCACGCGGCGATACCAGCGCAGCGTGCGCTTGGGCCGGATGCCGGCGGAATCGACGAGCACGAGCTTCGACGCTCGCTGCGGTTCGGTGGACGCCATGCGGATCGCGATGCGACCGCCGTTGGAGTGGCCGAGGATCGCCGGGCGCTCGATACCGAAAGCGTCCATGAACGCGGCGACGAACGACTGGTACTCCTCGACGCCCCAGGGCTCCGGCGGCAGCGCGGTCTGCCCAAAGCCGGGCAGGTCGAGCGCATAGACGGTTGCCACGGATTCCAGCCCGGTGACGATCGGGAAAACCGCCTCGATCGACGCGCCCCAACCATGCAGGAGCAGCAGGGGCGGCCCCGAGCCGCGCACCAGGCAGCGGGTGCGGAGGCCGGCGACGTCGAGAAAGCGGGTGTCGAGAGCGGAGACGGACGAAGACATACGGGCACGCGACGCGCCGTGACTCCAGGCGCGTGCCCTAACGGTATTGGCTCAGGGGGATGCAGCCGGTTCAGCGCCTCACACAACCGCTCCGCGGGTGAGCGGCGCGTCCGCCGGGCCAGGAGGCTGTGAGCACCCACGGTCGGCACGTAGAGCGGCCCGCTCGGCCTACGTGTGTACGTATTTTCGCGTTGCCGGGTACATACTCCGCACGGATGGTCCAATACGCTGCAAACCCAACGTTGCCGAGAAGGATTACGTAGCCACGCCAGCAAGCTGGCCCGCTCGAGGATGGATCTATAGGGGGGTGTGGATGCTCAGGACGACCGCAGACATTAAGGCAGTCTCGCGCCCCCGCCCCCACCAGCAGAACGGGCACGAGAGCACCGATGACCATGGCGCATCGAGGGTGTTCGCACCAGACCCGCGCCCGCGGAGCTGGTTCGAGCACCGGACAACGGTGCTCGGCGCGGCTGCCTGCTTGACGGTGGTCGTGTTCGTGCTGCGCGAGCTGGACAACAATCGCCTGGAGGCGCTGGGCTTGCTCTACGTGGTGCCTGTCGCGCTCGTCGGCCTGGAGCTCGGGTTGCGGGCGGCGGTGGCAGCGGTGCTCGGCACGCTCCTGCTCGTCGCCATCCGACCGCCCTCCGGCGATCCAAGCGTCAACGCGCTCGGGCTGGCGACACGAGGAGTCGCTCTGCTGGCTGTCGGCGTGACCGCCGGGCGCTTCAGCGACCGCATGCGCGAAGCGAAGATATTGCTGAAGGAGCAGTTCCGCAGCGCCGGGCACGTGCTCGGCGTCCACGAGCAGGAGCGACGCGGGATCGCTGAGCAGCTGCACGAGCAGGCGGCGCAGACGATGGCTGCCACGCTGCTGCTCGTCGGCCATCTCGATCGCGGCTCGCTGGATCAGCTCACGCAATCGCAATTGGAGGAGATACGACAAAGCGTGCGCCACTGCATAACCCACCTGCGTGAGCTCGCATCCACGCTGCGACCGCCGGTGCTCGACGAGATGGGGCTGGTGCCCGCGCTCGAGCGTGCCGCTCAATCGCGTCGAGACGGGACCTCGCTTGCGGTTGAACTGCGCACGCAAGGGCAACCCGAGCGCCTTCCACTGGACACCGAGACGCTCGCTTATCGGGCGATCGACGAGGTGATGAGCTGCATGTCCGGGGAGATCCTCGTGCGCATCGCGCGGCAGGAGAGCCGCTTGGCGATCGACATGGACGGCTCGCCGTGCGATCTGGCTCCCGCGCACGAGCGCGATGTTCGACTCACCACCACACGCGCGCGCCTCGAGATCATCGGCGGCACGATGACGAGCGCGCTCGCCGACGGACGGATCGCAGTGTCAGCCCAGATACCGATCGTCGCCGAGAACGGCGACGCCTAGATGATTGATTCCACGCTCTCAGGCGCTGTAGTTGACGAGCGCGCGGCTGGGGCGGCCGAGTTGGTGGTTGAGGCTGATGGCGGCGGCGAGGGTGAGCAGGCGTTGCAGGATGCGCTCTCTGAGGCCCGCGAGCGT
>JBQCGU010000043.1:0-26027 GCA_051955355.1 Solirubrobacteraceae bacterium
TCACCTGAACGCCGAGCAGCAGCACGGCCGCTATCTGTTCTCGGAGTCGTGCGCCGTCTGCCACACGCTGGCGGGCGCCAAATCCAACGGCATGATCGGCCCCAACCTCGATGTCCGCCTCGGCAGCCAGATCGCCACCGAATCGGGACGCAGGCAGCTCGTGTTGAGCGCCATCGCCGAAGGTCGCGCACGCGGCCTCGGGCAGATGCCCGCGCAGCTGTACGTGGGCAGGGACGCCGAAGCCATCGCCGCGTTCGTCGCAGCGGTCGCCGGTCACTGAAGCTTCGGCTTTCCGCCGGGCGGCGACCTCGGCTTTCCGCCGGGCGGCTTGTTAGGATGCCGCCCGTTACCGCTGAGTTCTTGCAGTAAAGCGAGAAGCGGGGGACCCGATAGGTGGGGCGAATCGCCTTGTGCGTAGCGCAGCTCTTTCAGCGCGAGCCCGTCAGCTAACCCCGTAAGCCGACAGGAAAGAGAATCCAATGCCACAAGCAGCGCAAGCCCGCGCCTGGTGGGCGGATGTGGAGGACGTGCGCGCGCGCATCGAGCGTCGTCGTGCACGTGAGAGCGAAGCCCGCGGGCAGGCGGGCGCCAACGCGAGCGCGGTGCGTGCGCCCGCGATGCGACGCGGAGTCAGAGAGGTGCACCCGGGCAGACATCTGATGGTGGTGCCCTCCGGCGTGCCCGCACCCAACGCGAGCGGTGTGCCTGCCGTGTCGCGTCGGCGCCCGCAACCGCGGATGACGCAACGGCTGGGACCGCGCCCTGACCGTGTCGCCGCATGGGCGGTGGTGCTCGGCTTCGCGTCGGTCATCGCGGCTGTGCTGAGCGCCCACGGGTAAAGTCCCGCGGGTGGCCGACCTGCCGAAGACCGCGGAGGACGTGAAGGCGCTCGTATCCGAGCGCAACATCCGCTTCATCCGCTTCTGGTTCACCGACGTGCTCGGCCAGCTCAAGTCGTTCTCGATCAACTCCCAGGAACTCGACGACGCCTTCGAAGCGGGTATGGGCTTCGACGGGTCTTCCATCACGGGCTTCAACGCGATCGAGGAGTCGGACATGATCGCGATGCCCGACCCGAGCACGTTCGCGGTGCTGCCCTGGCGCCCGGAAGAGCAGGGGGTGGGGAGGATGTTCTGCGACATCATCACCCCCGAGCGCACCCCCTATGAGGGCGACCCGCGCCACGTGCTGCGCAGGGCGCTCGAGCGCGCGCACGCGATGGGCTTCGACACGTTCAACGTCGGGCCGGAGCTCGAGTATTTCCTGTTCAAAGACGCCCGATCCACCGAGGTGCTCGATCGGGGGGGCTACTTCGACCTGACGACGCTCGACGCCGGCACCGACGTGCGTCGCGAGACGGTGCTCGCGCTCGAACAGCTCGGCATCCACGTCGAGTACACCCACCACGAGGTCGGCCCCTCACAGCACGAGATCGACATGCGCTACGCGGATGCGCTGAAGATGGCGGACGACTGCATGACCTACCGGATCACGGTCAAGGAGTATGCGGTCAAGTACGGCTGGCATGCAACGTTCATGCCCAAGCCGCTGTTCGGCGAGAACGGGTCGGGCATGCACACCCATCAGTCGCTCTTCTCGGGCGGGAAGAACGCGTTCTTCGACGCCGAGGACCCCTACTTCCTCTCGGATGTCGGCAAGGCGTTCATCGCCGGCCAGCTCAAGCACGCTCGCGAGATCTGCTCGATCTTCGCCCAGTGGGTGAACTCCTACAAGCGTCTCGTGCCGGGCTACGAGGCGCCGGTGTACGTCGCCTGGTCGCGGCGCAACCGCTCGGCGCTCGTGCGCGTGCCGCTGTACCACCCGGGCAAGGAGAAGGCGACGCGCATGGAGCTGCGCTGCCCGGACCCCGCATGCAATCCCTATCTGACGTTCGCCGTGCTCCTGCAAGCCGGCTTGGAGGGCATCGAGAAGGGCTACGAGCTGCCCGACCCGATGGAGAAGAACCTCTACCACCTGAGCTCAGAGGAACGGCGGCGGTTGGGCATCGAGCAGCTGCCCGAGACACTCGGCGAGGCGATCGCCCTGACCGAGAAGTCCGAGCTCGTTCTGCGCACGCTCGGCGAGCACATGTTCAACCGCTACGTCGACATCAAGCGCCAGGAATGGGAGGACTACCGCATCCAGGTGTCCCAGTGGGAGCTGGATCGCTACCTGTCGATCCTCTGAGCAGGCAGCTCGCAGGCGATCGGGCGCATGGGCGCAAGCTGCCAGTGGATCGCCTGCAGCAGATGGCCGAACGCCGTCGGATGGCGGGGCGCGATCTCGTGCAGCAACGCGATCGTCCCGGCGGCAGCGTGCGCGTAGCGCTCCTCGCCGGTGAGCTGCGACAGCCGCAGCAGCCCCATCGCGGCGCTCGAGTTGCCGGACGGGATCGGCGAGTCCTCCAGCTCCTTGCGCCGCACGATCAGCGCTTCGCCGTCCGAGGCGGTTGAGAAGAACGCTCCGCGCTGCTCGTCGGAGAACCGTGCAAGGAGACTCTCGGCGAGCACCGTCGCCTCGTTCAACCAGCGCTCCTCGCAGGTTGCTTCGAACAGCACGATCAGCGCCTCCAGCAGGAATGCGTGGTCCTCGAGGAACGCGCCGATCTTCGCTTCGCCATTGCTGTAGGTGCGCAACAGCCTGCCCTGCTGGTCGTGCAGCTTCCCCAGCACGAAATCCGCGCAGCGCACCGCTGCGTCTGTGTAGCGCGGCTCGGCGAGCACGGCGCCGGCGTCGGCAAGGGCAGAGATCATCAGCGCGTTCCAGCTCGTCAGGCGCTTGTCGTCCACGCCGGGGCGTGTGCGCCGCTCGCGGGCTGCCGCCAAGCGCTCGCAGATATGCGCGCGGGTTTGCTCCTGCGGGCGCACCCCGCGATCCTCGAGCACGTTCAACCCGGGTTGCGGGTAATGGGGATCTTGGAAGTTCCCCTGCTCGCTGGCGCCAAACCAGGCGATCGCCTGCTCTGAATCCTCGCCGAGCACCTCGCGCAGCTCGGCCACCGTCCACACGTAATAGCGGCCCTCGACGCCCTCGGAGTCTGCGTCCAGGGCGCTGTAGAAGGCGCCCTCCGGGCCGCGCATCTCGCGCAGCGCCCAGTCGAGCGTGTCGCGACACACCTCGCCCAACCGCTCCTCGCCGGAGAGCTGGAAGCCGTGCAGGTAGGCCCGGGCGAGCAGCGCGTTGTCGTAGAGCATCTTCTCGAAGTGCGGCACCGTCCAGTTGGCGTCCACCGAGTAGCGGTGAAAGCCGCCGCCCACCTGATCGTGGATGCCGCCTGACGCCATCGAGCGCAGCGTGTAGAGCGCCATCCGCTCTCCCCGCTCGCCTTGCAGGAGCAGGAACTCGATCGCAGACGCCTGCGGGAACTTGGGCGCAGCGCCGAAGCCGCCGTGGACGGCGTCGAACGCATTGCCCATCTCCTCGACTGCGCGCTCCAGGGAGCCAGGGTCGATCGGCTGCTCGGACGGCGTCAGGCGGGCGGCCCCCGAGAGCTGCTCGCGCAGCTGCTCGCCAGCCGCCGATATCTCCTCGCCGCGCTGCTCCCACGCTTCCGCCACCGCTTGCAGCACCTGCGTGAACGCCGGCATCCCAGGGCGTTCGGCGGGCGGGAAGTACGTGCCCCCGTAGAACGGCAGCCCGTCGGGCGTAAGGAACACGTTGAGCGGCCATCCACCGTGGCCGGTCATGCCCTGCACCGCCTCCATGTAGAGCGCGTCGACGTCCGGGCGCTCCTCGCGATCCACCTTCACGCACACGAAGCTCTCGTTCATCACCTGCGCGGTGCGCTCGTCCTCGAATGACTCACGCTCCATCACGTGGCACCAGTGGCAGGAGGAGTAGCCGATCGACACGAGCAGCGGCGCGTTGCGCTCGCGTGCCCGTGCGAACGCGTCGGGACCCCACGGCAGCCAGTCGACCGGGTTCTGTGCGTGCTGGCGCAGATACGGGGAGCTCTCGCGGGCGAGCGCGTTGGGCATCGCGCCCAGCCTAGCCGGCTGCACTCAGCGAACGCGGGCGAGCGCCGGATGCGGGAAGCGCATGCTCAGCGTCGGTGTGAGCGCTTCGTGCGGGTGCCCGGCGCGGGCGAGCCTCACCTTGCGCAAATCGACGTTCACCCGCACCCCGCCCAGGGCGCCCGTGACGCGTGGGCTGCCGCCGATCTGGATCGTGCCGCGAGCCGCCTGGCTGCCCTGCACGCGAACCGTCGAGCGCGTCAAGCGGCCAGCGTTGATGGCGAACGTCCCGCTGAGCTGTACGCCCGTCACGAACGAGAGGGAGTGCAAGCTCAGGCGGGTTGGCGACAGCTGGGCGTATCCGCCGCGCAAGCCGCCGAAGCTCGAACCGCTCGGCAGTTCCTGCTCGGCCTGCAGGCGAGCTCCGATCACCTGGCGTTCGAGGTCGACGATCGTGTCGAGCACAACCGCGAGCGTCGCTCCCGGCCTGCCGCGCAGTCCCTGCACGGGCTTGACCGACGACAACCTCACAGGGGTGATCGGGGTGGGGGAGAACGGGTTGCTCGTTTTCTGGCAGGGCTGGATCGGGGTGGCGCCGATCGGATTTGCGCCGAAGAAGCTCCCCACCGCGCGCTCGGCGCACCCGCTGAAGTCGCTGCCGAGCACCGAGTGGCCGGTGTAGGGGACGACGAGCAGTTGTGCGCCCGGTATCCGAGCGCGCACCGTTTGCGCGTTCGACGTGGGAGTGCGCACATCCTGAGCGCCCGAGAGCAGCAGCGTGGGCACTTGCGGCAGCGGCGCAGGCCCGGGGGGCGCGGGCGCGACGTTCGGCCAGTGCGCGCACCCTTCGAACACGCCGCTCGTCCACTCGGTGGCGGCGTCGAACGGGTAGAACGCCGACTTGGACACGGCGTGCAGAGCGGCGAGCGCTTCGCCTGCCCTCGTTGCGGGCGGGGCGGAGCGCTGCCAGGGGAAAGCCGCCTCTTCGCAGGTGGTGTCGACGAACAGAGCTTCGTCCACGCCCCCTGAGGAGCGGGCGAGCGGCACGTTCGGTATGAGGCCCTCGGAGAGCAGGTTCAGGCGCAGCAGGGGCGCCGAGTCGCCGTGCAACGCCGACTGGACCGCTGCTGGGAGCAGGGCGCGCAGCGCAGGATTGAGGTCGCCGGCGAACATGAGGTCGAGCAACTGGGTCTCGGAGATCGACGCCCCGTGCCTGTGGCCCGATCCGTCGTAGACGGTGCCTGTGAGCGAACGTCCGTGCATGCGGGCGGCGAGCTGGGCGAGGTTGGCGACCGGTTTGCGGGTGATTCCCGCGCAGGCGTTTGCCGAGCACAGTTCCGAGACGGCACCCGACATCGCCTTGAAGCTGGCGAGCGAGAACGGGTCCACCACACCGGTGGGCACCACCGAGTCGAGCACGAGCGCCTCGACGTTCGCCGGATACCGTTCGGCGTACTCGAGTGCCACCTTGGTCCCGTAGGAGACGCCGAACAGCACCAGTCGGCGATATCCGAGCGCCTGGCGAATCGCCTCGATGTCAGCCACCGATTCGGCTGTTGTGTACGAGCCGCGCGGCGGTCCGATCTGTTGGGCGCACTGTTCGAACGCCCGTCCCACCGACCCGCTGGAGGCGCGTTCGAGCGCCGAGCACTGAAGCGGTCCCGAAGCTCCGGTGCCGCGCTGGTCGAACACGATCAGATCGCGCGAGCTGAGCGCCGGCGCCATCGCCTGCTCTGCCACCGAGGCGAGCGGGATCGCCGCCTGGCCCGGGCCTCCGGCGAGCGCCACCACGGCGTCTTCGCTCGGGGCGGCGCCCGCCTGATGGCGCTCCACGGCGAGCGTGACGCTGCCCGGCAGGACGCCGCCGCGGTCGAGCGGCACGGCGATGCTCGTGCACGAGAAGCCGGCGCTGTTCAGGCACGTCGAGAACGCCTGGCCCGCCGCCACGCCGGGAGTCGCGAGCAGCAGGGCAAACGAGAGCAGCAGGCGCATGCGAGAGACGTTATCGGCAGTCCCCCGCCGGTTCGTGAGGTCAGGGGAGCGGCAGGATCTCGCGCGTGCCCACGCGCTCGCCGCCGAGCACCCCGACGAGCGTGTGGTGGCGGGTGAGGCGCAGTGTGCCGCGCACTCCCGCGGGTCCGCCGACGCGCAGCGTGCCGTGGCCTGAGGAGAGCGTTCCGGACACCGCCACCGTCGGCACATACGTGTATCTGTGCAGTCGGAGCACCCCATCCGACAGCGATCCCCAGCCGGCGCGCAAGCCGCCGATGCGCACTTCGAGCAGGCCGAGGAACATCTTGCCGCCAGGCAGCTTGGCGAACAGGCCAAGCGCCGACTGGTTGGCGAAGTCGGCGAGCGTGAGCAGCACCGCGTGCAGCGCGCGGCCCGCCCGGCCATGCGTGCCCGGCGCGGGCGCCACCAGGCTCAGCCGTCGGGGGGCCAGCGGCAGCGGCGGGATGCCGGGCAGCGAGCGGCTGGTGCACTGCTTTACAGCCTTGTTCGCGAAAAACGCCTCGAGCGCCTTGCGCGGGCAGGCGGCGAGCGCGGTTGTGAGGGCGGAGTGGCCGGTGTGGGCAACCACCACCAGCTGGGCGCCCGGGATCTGGGAGGCGAGCGCCCGGGCGTCGGCGGTGGGCGTCCTGATGTCGTCTTCACCGCTGAATATCAACGTCGGCACGGCGGGCATCGGCGCTTCGTCGAGTTCGGGCGCCGGGGAGGCGTAGGGCCAGTCCGAGCACACGCGCACGTCGCTGGTTGCAAGCGCGTCGGCGCCGTCGAAGGGTGCGAACGTGCCCGCCGGCAGCGCCCGCACCTGGGCGGCTGCTTCGGCACGCCGCGTGGATGGGCTGGCGCTGCGGCTGAACGGCAGCGCCTGCTCCTCGCAGGTGGTGGCGAAATAGAGCGGCACGTCGAAGCCCTCGGTGAGGCTTTCGGGCGAGCTCGGTTCGCCTTCGCCTTCCCTTTCCGCACGCTCCAGCATGCGCGCGAGCGGGGCCTCGTCGCCCGTCCTGGCCGAGTGCACCGCCGCAGGCAGTTCGGCGCGCAGGAGCGGGTTGAAGTCTCCCTGGAACAGCACGTCGAGCATGTCTTCGGGGGTCACCTCCAGATGGTGCGCGTGCCCGTGGTCGTCGATTGCGCGGGCGCTCACAGGGTGGCGGTGCATGACCCTCACCAGCCGCGCCAGGTCGCCGATCGAATCGTGGGTGATGTGGGCGCACGCATGCCCGGAGCACAAGCCGCGCACGACGCGTCGGATCGCGGCGAAAGTGCTGCGACGCATGGGGTCGGGGCCGTTGGGGAGCACAACCGAGTCGAGCACCAGCTCCGCGACGTGCGTCGGATAGCGCTGGGCGTAGCGCTCCGCCACCTTCGTGCCGTAGGAGGTGCCGTACAGGACGAGCTTTTCGTAGCCGCCGGCCTGGCGTATCGCCTCGATGTCTGCACCCGTGTCCGCCGTCTCGTAGAAGCCCCGCCTCGCCCCGATCTGCTTTGCGCAGATCGACACCGCCCCCGGTGACGGTTCATGGGTGCCCAGGTTTTCGAACGCGGCGCACGACAGCGGGTTGGACATGCCGATGCCGCGCTGGTCGAACACGATCAAATCGCGCGTCGAGAGGATCGGCCCGAGCAGCGCTGTGAACGCTCCCGTGAACGGGATCGCCGCCTGGCCTGGACCGCCGGCAAGCGCGATCACCGCTTCTCGCGCGCCTCCCACGGGCGCGAGGTGGCGGCGCATGGCGAGCGTGATCGTTTCGCCGCCGCCCCCGCTCGGATCGAGGGGCACCGTGAGATGCCCGCAGGCGAGGTCGTTCGTGTCGTGGCAGGGCGACCACGCGATCTCGGCAGCCGCTCTCGCGGAAGGTCCGACCGCGAGCACCGCTGCCGTCACGAGCACGGCGCGGAGTGTCCGGGCAGCCCGTTGCACTAATTGGAATCTATCCGAACGCGCGTCGTGCGTGGCGGGTCGGGTCACGCGCCCGCAATCTGGACGACGGGGTACGCTCGGCTCGTGGCAAGCGAGCGAACCGTCGTCGAAGCGTCGGCAGCCCCTCCGGCGATCGGCCCCTACAGTCACGCCGTGAGGGTTGGCGAGCTGCTGTTCTGCTCCGGCCAGATCCCGCTTCACCCGCGCAGCGGCGAGATCGTGGGCGCCACCGCCGCCGAGCAGGCGCGGCGCTGCCTGGAGAACCTGCAAGCGGTGTGCGCCGCCGCCGGCGCCACGCTCGCGGACGCGGCGCGGCTCACGATCTACATGACCGACCTGGGGTGCTTTGCCGAAGTCAACGACGCCTACGCCGAGTTCTTCGCAGGCGACCCTCCCGCGCGCGTCACCGTGGGCGTGGCGGCGCTGCCCAAGGGCGCCCAGGTGGAGGTCGACGCGATCGTCGCTATCCGCGCAGCTCCGCCCGCTTGATCTTGCCGCTGGCGGTCTTCGGCAGCTCCTCGGCGAAGTCGACGATCCGCGGGTACTTGTAGGGGGCGGTTTCACCCTTGACGTGCTCTTGAAGCTCGCGCGCGAGGTCTTCGGAGGGCGAATGGGTGTCGCGCAGCACGACGATCGCCCGAACCACCGACCCGCGCTCCTCGTCGGGCGCAGCCACCGCCGCCGCCTCGGCCACCGCCGGGTGCGCGACCAGCGCGGACTCGACCTCGAACGGGCCGATGCGGTAGCCGGCGGAGATGATGACGTCGTCCGTGCGCCCCTCGAAGAACAGGTAGCCGTCCTCGCTCTGGACGACGCGGTCGCCCGTTTGCCACAAACCGGCATCGCGCCGGTCCTCGATCTCCCACGCGGCGCCGTGGCGATGGACACCCTCGCCGAGATAGCCGAGGAAGAACGTCGGGACGGTGCGCGGGTCGGCCATCAGCTCGCCGTCCTGCACGCTCAGCTCCACGCCCGGCAGCGGCTTGCCCATCGAGCCTGCCCGCGCGGGCGCGCCCGGTGGCATGCCGGTCATCTGCCCGGTCTCGGTTTGCCCGTACCCGTCGCGGATGTCCACTCCGGTTGCCTGCCGCCAAGCGCTCAGCACCTCGGGGTTGAGCGCCTCGCCAGCAGCCACCATCCCGCGCAGGCTGGGCAGCGGTCTCAGTGTGGCGCGCTTGGCGATCACGCGGTACTCGGTGGGAGCCATGCACAGCACCGCCACCTGCTCGCGCTCGATCAGATCCAGGCGCTCGTGCGGGTCGAAGCGGGCGTCGTGCAGCAACGCCGCCGCTCCTCGCAACCAGGGGGCGATGAACACGTTGCGCGCCGACTTGCTCCATCCCGACGATGCGGTGCACCACACCAGCTCCTGCGCTTGCGGCCCCAGCCAGTGCTCGGCTTGCACGCGCTGCCCGTACAGGTAGCGCTGGGCGTGAACCACCGCCTTGGGCTCGCCCGACGTGCCGCTCGTGAAGGTGATCAAAGCCGGGTCGTCGATTCCCAGCTCGGCGTAGGGCGGACTTGCGACTTCGCCGCCGGGCGGCGAGGACTCCTCGCCGGCTGCGCCCGGCAGCGAGCCATGCGGGTCGCCCACCCACACGATCTCGCACTGCGGGTTGGCAAGCTCGAGCTGCTCGCGATTGCGCACGTCGGCGAAGATCGCCCGAGGCTGCGCCACGGCGATGCGCAGCGCGAGGTCCTTTGCGCGCAGCTGCTCGGTGCAGGGCAACACCACCGCGCCGATGCGAAAGCACGCCATCATCGCGAGCACCCACTCGGGACGGTTGCCTACCAGCGTCATCACCACGTCCCCGCGTCCCACCCCGCGCGCGGCGAGCACGGCGCTCATCCGTTCGCATCCGGCGTGCACCTCCGCGAACGTCCACTCGCGTCGCTCGCCTGCGCGCGAGCGCTCGACGAGCGCTCGGCGGGCGGGCGGGTGGGCGTCGAGCAGGTCCCTGGCGAAGTTCACGCCGGTATTCTCTCGATACCTGCCGAAAAGCGACGATGGAGCCCCCACGAATGGCTGTAGCCCCCGCCCCCAACACCGAGATGACCGACGAGCAGAAGGCGATCACCGAGATGGTGCATCAGTTCGTCGACGAGCAGATCCTGCCCAACGCCGAGCACTACGACCACGAGGACCTGTTCCCGGAGCCGATCGTGGAGCAGATGAAGGAGCTTGGGCTGTTCGGGGTGACGATCCCCGAGGAGTACGGCGGCATGGGGCTGGATCTGACGACCTACGCGATGATCGTCGAAGAGCTCTCGCGCGGGTGGATCTCGATCTCGGGCGTCATCAACACGCACTTCATCGGCAGCTACCTGCTCATGAAGTTCGGCAGCGAGGAGCAGAAGCAGAAGTACCTGCCGCGCATGGCCACCGGCGAGATCCGCGCCGCCTTCTCGTTGTCTGAGCCCGAGCTGGGCTCCGACGTGCAGGCGATCAAGACCTCGGCGAAGAAGACAGGCGACGGCGCGGATGAGATCAACGGCCAGAAGATGTGGGTGACCAACGGCTTGATGTCCTCGCTCGTGTTCGTGCTCGTCAAGACCGACCCCGACGCCGACCCGCGCCACAAGGGCTTCACCTGCTTCATCGCCGAGAAGGAGGGCGGAGTCGGCGAGAACACGGGCGCCTACGCCGGCCTCACCGTGCCGCCGAAGATCAAAAAGCTCGGCTACAAGGGCGTGGAGTCCACCGAGCTGGTGTTCGACGGCTACAAGTGCCCCGCCGAGAACGTGCTCGGCGGCGAGGATGTCGGCTTGAACAAGGGCTTTGCCCAGATGATGGACGCGCTGGAGGTCGGTCGCGTCAACGTCGCCGCGCGCGGCGTCGGCATCGCCCAGCGCGCCCTGGAGCTCGCGCTGCGCTACTCCCAGGAGCGCAAGACGTTCGGCAAGCCGATCGCCGAGCATCAGGCGATCCAGTTCAAGCTCGCCGACATGGCCACCCAGGTCGACGCCGCCCGCCTGCTCACCCGCCGCGCCGCCCGCCTGAAGGACGCCGGCGAGCGCTCGGATCTGGAGGCGGGCATGGCCAAGCTGTTCGCGTCTGAGGCAGGCCGCTTCTGCGTGGAGGAGTGCTTCCGCATCCATGGCGGCTACGGCTACTCCAAGGAGTACGAGATCGAGCGCCTCTACCGCGACGCTCCGCTGCTGCTCATCGGCGAGGGCACCTCGGAGATCCAGCGCATGGTGATCGGCAAGAAGCTGCTGCAGCGTCACAAGATCTGATGTCCGAGGACGCTCGCACGCTGATCGAGACGGCGGTCAAGCGCTTCATCGACGAAGTGCCCGCGCTCGCGCCGTTGAAGCTCGTGGTCGGCGTGGAGCTGCGCGGGCGCGGAGACGTGCAGCAGTTCCGCTTGCAGATGCCCGACGTGACGGTCACCAAGGGTCCCCCCGACGACGCTCGCATCAACGTGGAAATGCGTCGCGAGTTCTTCAACGTGATGGCCAACGAAGCCAAGGTGCCCGACTGGATCGAGGCGTTCACCTACGGCAAGGCGAAAGCCACCGGCCCCACGCAATACCTGCGCCTGATCTCAAACGTCGTCGAGACGCAGCACGAACGCGAACGCGCCCGCACCATCCGCCGTCAGGCGTAGGCGGTCGCTGGCCAAGCAAGACAAGGACGCAGGGAGCGAAGCGCACTCAGTACGTCAGCGACCGAGGACGCCGTATTGCGCCGGCCAGGGATCGTCTAGTGGTAGGCGAGGATCTGCTGGGCCAGAAACGCGAGCGACGCCAGCAGGAAGATGCACATCACGATAAGTGAGAAGTTTTCGCTCACGACTGCAACACCTTATCGCTAGTGCCGCACGACCGAAAGGCGTCGGCGCCTGCCCAAGGGGGGCGGCTCACGACGGCTTGACCGGAACCGATGCGCCAAGGACTTCGCCTGACGCCCCAAGCGCCCGGCTCTCAACGTAAACGTCGCTCGTCGTGTCTCTGAGCGTCGTCTCGAAGCCTCGCTTGACGACGTCTGCGACAACCGCGAGCGAGTCCGGCGATTCGCCGGCGAGCAGCTCCCAGGCGGCGATGCCCGTGGCGCCGTTCCAGCTCGTCTGCGCGGTCACCACACCGCCGCTGCGGTGAGCGACGATGGCGGGGGGGACCGTCGGGCGGCCGCTCCAGGGAGCGAGGAACGTGCGGAAGTCCTGCACGCCGGGGCCGAGCGACCCGTCGAGCAGCACGTGTCCGGCGGAGTCGTACTCGGTGAAGTTCGGCAGGTTGCCGTATCCCATCAGCCAGCGGCCGCCGGGCAGGCTCGCGAAGTTCCCCTGTGCGGGGGCGAGCAGCGTTTTGGTGGGGTTCGTGAACTGCTTGACGAGCGTCACCCTGTGGTGGGCAGGGTCCGGTCGCAGCAGCAGGCCGCGCGACTGGCGCTCCATCGGCGGGGTCGAGCCGTTGTCGAACACCGACACCAACCCCCCCGGCTGCAGCTCGGCGTCGTGCTGCCAGTAGGTGTGGGTGCCGAAGCCGAGCTTCAATGTGCTGTGCGGCCCGCCGAGCTGCCAACGGAAGGCGCCGGTGCGCATGTCTATGTCGTACATCGCCCACGTGTTGCGCGCCGAGATCAGCACGTCGCCCGAGCTGCCGGTATCGACCGAGTTGACGTGGTAGGCATCCCAGGGAGCCACGCTGGCGGGGGCGGGGTTGTGCGAGTCGTGCAGCGGTATGTGCCCGAGGGCATGCCACTCCCACATCACCAAGCCCGTCTTGATGTCGATCTCCTCGACGATCGAATCGGTCAGGATGCCGTTTTTCGCGCCGTGGAAGCTCGAGAGGTCGAACTCGATCGGGTCGAACGCGTCGATCCAGGCGGTGCCCTGCGGTGTCAGCCGGATCTCGTGCAGGTCGGCGTGGTAGCCGTTGCCCGCTCGCACTTTCGCCACCGGTCGATATGAGCTGTCGTAGATCTCGTCTTCGCCCTGGCCGAAACCCACGCGCAGCACGCGGCCCTGCCACCAGGTGAGCACCGGCTTGCCTTCGTATTGCTGCACCTGGAAGTTCGTGGCGTCGAACCCTTCGGGCAGCGGGTGCGACCAGACGAGCGTGCCGTTCTGTTCGGCGATCATCGGCCCTGCCGACCCATAGCCCTGGTAGGGGGCCAGGAACAGATACCCGGGCGCCGCCCCTTGGCGGGGAGGCGTCGTCACGGTGACCGTGGAGGGCGTGGCGAACGGTTGGGTGGCGAAGTGCTGCACGGCGCGCGGGTTGCCTGCTGTTTTGGGGAATTCGCTCTGGCTCACCGGCGACTGGTGAGCGATTGTGAACACCGTCGTCACAGGCTGGCGCGGGTCGCCCTGGCCGACGAGCGCGCGCACCGCCACCCGCTCGCCTTCGACGAATCGCTTGGTCACGACATAGCTCGCGCCCGTCCCGGTGGAGTACGGCTCGAGCTTGCCCGCGTGCGGGCCGCTCTTTGAGCCGGTGACGCTCACGTCGTTCACTTTCGTGCCCGGCTTGCCGAGGAAGCTGATCTGCGTGTACGGCGAGGCGTCCTCGGTGCCCGGCTGAGGCGACACCGCCACCGCGTTGGCTCGCGCCTCGCCGGCGGTGGTGGCTGGGGTAAGCCCCACCACCGCGGGCGAGCTCGGATCGCCGCAGCTGCTCGCTGCGAAGCCGAGCGCCGCCAAGCCGGCGATGACGATTGCGCCGCGCATCCTCATGACAGGGAGAACAGCTTGGAGGAGCCGACGATGCGCCCGTCGGAGGCGAGCGCTTGCAGCTGGAAGGTGCGGTAGCCCGCTCCGGTGGAGGGTGGCAGCGCGATCGCCGTCTCGAAGCCCGCCTTGCCGGCGTGGGCGACAGCGGTCATGTGCCCGGCGTCCGCCCCCGCCAGCACCCGCCACCCAGCCACCCGGGTGGCGCCGTTCCAGCTGGCGTACACGGTGGTGTTCCCGCCGGCCTGGCGCGCCGCGCCCGCCGGCCTGGTGAGCGGCAGGCCGGTCCACTGGCCGAGCGTCGCGCGGTAGCTCAGGTCGGGCCAGGGGAATTCGCCGTCGAACAGGAGCCTGCCCGAGGAGCTGTACTCGGACAGGTACGGTTCCGATCCCCAGCCGACGAACACGTTGCCGTTGGCGAGCCGCTGAACGCTGCCCATGTAGTCGGAGTCGAAGCCTCGCTTGCGCGGATACTGAGCCACCAGGCTCACGCGGTGAGCGCTCTGGTCCAGCCTCAGCACGAGCCCGCGCGACGGACCCGAGGCTGGCACGTGCTTGCCGCCGCTGGTGATCTGGCAGCAGTGGTCGTCGTACATCGTCACCGTCCGCCCGCCGTCGATCAGCGACACGTCGTGCTGCCACTGGAAGGCTGCGCTCGGTGCGATCTGGAAGCTCGAACGCCTGCCGCCGAGCGTCCATTCGATGTTGCCCGTCGGGATGTCCACCAGATAGGCAGCCCATGTGTTGCGCATCGACACGAGGAACTTGTCGTTGCCGATCAGCTGCACCGAGTTGACGTGGTAGGCGTCCCAGGGAAACCCGTTCGTCGGGAGGCTTGCGTAAGCGTCGCGCAGCGGGATGTGGTCGAGCGCGTCCCAGTTGCGCAGCAGCTTGCCCGTCTTCAGGTCGTACTCCTGCACCGCGGAGTCGATCAGGGCGCCGTTGTAGGCGCCGCCGTATCTCGACAGGTCCTTGGGGACGTTCTTGTTGACGGTCACCCAGATGTCGTTGCCCCGAATCGCGATCTCGTGCAGCGTGAGCACCCAGCCGCCGGTGGCTTTCAGCCTGGCGACCGTCTGGTAGTGCTGGTTGACCACCACGTCTTCGCCGCTCTCGGTCTGGCCGGTGTTCGTCACGACCCCTTGCCACCAGGCGAGTGCGGGTTTGCCTTGGTAGGTCTGAATGCTCAGGTTCGAGGCAACCACCTTTTCGGGAAGCGGGTCAAACCAAACGGGCTGCAGATGACGGTCGAGGATCAGCGGGCCGCTCTGGCCGATCATCGGTGGTTCTGAGAGGTCGTAGAAGTTGGCGGTGAGGATGTACCCGGGCGCAAGCTCTCCGCTCGCCGCGGCGTGTTTGACCTGGAGCACGGGCGGATGGAGCGTGGGGGCGGTCAGGTAGCTGTACGTGCCTTTCAGTTCGTACGCCCCCACCGGAGCTCCGTGCGAGCCGGCGAGCGCGGTGACGGCGGCGACGAAGGCGATCACCACGACGCCGATCGCGATCGCCAGGCGGCGGACCGCGGAGCGCAGCTCGGCGGGTGGCTTGGGCAGCGTCGTGAACGTCAGCAGCGCCGCCGCCGCGGTGAGCCCCGCGCCGATCAGGAACGCCAGCTGGAAGCCGTGGGTGAGCGCCTCCCTCACCGACTGGCCGGTGCCGATCAGGTGCGTGGTGTGCTGGGTGGCGAGTGTCACGAGCACCGCAAGCCCCAACCCGCCGCCCACCTGGCGCGAGGTGTTCACCAGTCCCGATGCCAGGCCCGCCTGGCCGGGCTTGGCGCCCTGGGTGGCGGCGATGGTGGAGGGCACGATCGACATGGCGATGCCCGCCGCCGCGAGCAGCCCCGGCACCATCACGTACACCACGCCGCTGCCGCTGGAGCCGATTTTGGCGAGCAGCAGCAGGCCGGCGGTCAGCATGATCAGACCGCTGCCGAGCACGGGTCGCACTCCGAAGTGGCTGACGAGCCTGCCCGCGCGCGAGGCGACGAAGAAGATCATCAGCGTCATCGGCAGGAAGATCAACCCGGTGGACAGTGGCGAGAGGCCGAGCACCTGTTGCAGGTAGAGCGAGCACACAAACCACATCGGGAACAGAGAAGCGCTGAACAGCAGCACGATGTTGTTGGCGTCGCGCAGCGGCTTGGTGAGCTCCTTGAACGGGATCAAAGGCGCCGAGGCCCAGCGCGCCTCGATCAAGCCGAACACGGCGAGCAGCGCGATCCCGCCGAGGATCGGGCCGAGCGCCTTGGGCGAGCTCCAGCCGGCAAGGCCAGCTTCGACGACGCCGTACACGAGCACCATCTGGCCGATCGTCAGCGTCAGCGCGCCGGCGGCGTCGAAGTTGGCGCGACGCTCCGAGCGGCGCTCGCGCACCACCCACATCGCCACCAGCGCCGCGGCGATGGCGATCGGCGGGTTGATGAGCAGCACCCAGCGCCAGTTCACTTCGGTGAGCAGCCCGCCGAACAGCATGCCCGCGGCGCCGCCCGCGCCGTTCATCGCCGCCCACAGCCCGATCGCCCGATTGAGCTTTGCGCCGGGGGAGAACGAGGCGGTGATGATCGCCAGCGAGCACGCCGCCATCAGCGCGCCGCCGAGGCCCTGGGCGGCGCGCGCGCCGATCAGCATCTCCTTGCTGCCCGCCGCCCCGCCGACGAGCGAGGCCAGCCCGAAGATGAGCAGCGCCGCGACGAACGTGCGCCGCTGGCCGAAGTGGTCGGCGGCCCGGCCACCGAGCATCAAGAAGCCGGCGAACGTGATCGCGTAGGCGTCCACCACCCATTGCAGCTGCGGTGCGGAGAATTCGAGGCTGAACTGGATCGAAGGCAGCGCGACGTTGACGATGCTCAGGTCGAGGATCACCATGAACTGGGCGACGCAGCACACCGCCAGCAACCACCCCTCGCGCACGTGCACACCGGCCTGCTCTGCGAGCGCGGGCTCAACCGTCTTGGTGGTTGGGGACGCGTCGACACTCATGCCTGCGCCAGCCGTGTCAGGCACGGCAATCCTCCCTGGTAGGGTGCGAGCCGAGACCTTTCAAGCGACGAGGAGAGCCCAGCCCATGAGCAGACGTACGCTGCCGACCGCCATCCTAACGCTGCTCGCAGCAGCCGCCCTGACGATGGGCACGTCGGGGTGTGGCGGCAAAAGCAGCAGCTCTCCGGAAAGCACAAGCTCGAAAGGCTCGGCGCCGAGCACGACGAGCACGAGCCCGAGCGGACGCAAAAAGAAGTCCTCGGGCGAAACCGCCTACTGAGCACCGGCGCCTCCAAGCGCGGCGGCGTAGCTGACCACGCGCGCCGGGTGTGAGCTGGCGAGCACGCGCCCGCTCGAGTCGAGCGCCTGCGCCTGCACGTAGGCGCTCTTCTCGGGCAGGATCGTCACGCTCTCAAAGCCGCTCACCGCAACGGTGGTGCGCACGCTCAGCGAGTTGGGGCTGGCACCGGCGAGCACGCGCCAGGAGGCGACGTCGGTGGCGCCGTTCCAGCTCATGTGGACGATCGTCTCTTCGCTCGTGTTGTTCAGGCTGCCGAGCACAGCCGGCGGGGTGGGCGGTTGCGCGCTCCAGGGGAAGCGGAAGGCGCGATAGGACACCATGTCGAGCGGCAGGTGCGCGTCGAACAGCAGCGATCCGTCGCTCGCGAACTCGCTGATCTCAGGGATGCTGCCGTAGCCGACGACCGTGTTGCCGCTCGGCAGCGTCTGCATGTTGCCCTGGCTTACCGAGAGCAGATGGGTGGGATGGGTGAGCGAGGAGCGCAGCGTCGCCGTGTGGGCGGCGAAGTCGAGGGCGATCGTCACCGCCCGCGACTGGTGGTGGATCGGCGGGTTCGATCCGTCGTCGAAGAGCGTGACCTCGCCGTTGGGCAACAGCCGCGCGTCGTGCTGCCAGGCGGTCTCGGTGCCCGGCCCCATCTTGAACGAGCTCTTGTTGCCGCCCAGGCGCCAGAGCACTTCGCCCGTGCCCCGTTGAAGCTGGTAGGTGGCCCACGTGCTGCGCGCGGAGAGCAGGAGATCGCCGTCGGGCTCGACGTCGATCGAGTTCAGGTGAAACCAGTCCCACGGGCGCGCCGCTTTCGGAGGTTCGGTTTCGGACTCCTGCGCGGCGACGTGGTCGAGGCTGTGCCACTCCCAGCGCACGAGCCCGGTGTGCATGTCTATCGCCTGCACCGCCGTGTCGACGATCGCGCCTCCCCGCGCCCCTCCCACCGAGGAGAGATCGCAGCGGATGGGATTGAACGCCGTCGAGTAGGACACCCCGTGGGGGGCGATCTGGAAGTCGTGCAGGTCGGCCTGCAGGCCATTGCCGCCGGGCACGCGAGCGACGACCTGGTAGTGGGGGTTCATCACCACGTCTTCTCCCTGGCCGAAACCGAGCGAGAGCACCTTGCCCTGCCAGAACGTCAGGTGCGGCTGGCGTTCGTAGTCCTGCACGCTCAGGTTCTCTGCGGTGCGCCCGCCCGAGAGCTGGTCGAACCACACCAAGCGGCCCTGGGGGGTGAAGATCATCGGGCCGTAATGCCCCGGCCCCGGGCCGTTGGTGAGGAATACATCGCCTGCCGAGGGGTCGCGGTCGGCGGCGGTGACGGTGAGCACGGGAGGTTTGGCGCCGGGCAGCGTGGCAAAGCCCTGCTCCTCGCCGGGCGCTGCCGCCGGGTTGGGGAAGGGCTTGACCGAGGCGGTGGGGTAGGGGGTGTCCACCTGAAAGCCATACGACACCCGCTTTCCGGCGATCGTCGCACGGACGCTGACTTGCTCGCCGTCCGCAAATGGGGTGCTCGGGAGGAAGCTGGCTCCGTCGCCCTGGGAGTAGGCGCGCAGACGGCCGGCGTGCGCTCCGCTGCGTGCCCCGGTGACCGACATCTGGCGTATTTGCGCGGCAGGCACGCCGAGCACGCTGATCTGCGTGTAGGGGTTGGCTGTCACGCTTCCGGGCGCGGGCGAGACGAATGCGCTCACGCCTGCCAGCTTCGCGTCGTGGTGCAGGGCACTGGGCAGGCAGGCGGGCGACGGTTCTGGCGCCGACGCCGTCTTATGAGAGCCGTTGGAGCAGCCTGCGGCGAGCGCCGTGGTGGCGGCGCCAGCCGAGAGCAGGGCGAGGGCGGTACGGCTTGCCTTCATGCGAGACGGCTGCTGCTAGGCCGTCGCTGCGCCGGGCGTGCTCGATGCGGCGCCCGCGGCGGCTGCGGCGGTGCCGGCGCCTGCCGCCGAAGCGGGCTCAGCGGACGCGGCAGTGGCGCCGGCGTCGTGTGTCTCCTGTGCACGCCACGCTTGCAGCTTGGCGAGCGCCCCGTCGATCACGCGCCCGAGGAACGTCTCGCGGTCGTTGGCGTGCGGCATCGGCTCCTCGGGGACGGGCACTTCCAGAAACTCGCACAGCGGCTCCCAGCCTTCGGTGACGCTCCACACGAGCAGCCGATCTGAGGGCACGGTCGCTTCCACCTCTTCGTTGTGGCGCTTGAACTGGGCGATCAGCTGTTCGGGGCGCTCGTACCCGCTTGCGGCAAACGTGCCTTTGCCGGTCCAGAACATGCGCTCGACGAGCTTGACGTAGCGGCTCCACTGCGGATCGATCTGAGCACGAGCGCTCGACAGCAGGTTCAACATGGTTTCGCCATGACCCATGTCCACGATCGTCTCGCGGAAGCTCGGCTCCCACCGCTCGGGGTCGCGCACGCTGAGCAGCACCTTGGCGTCCGGGTAGTGATCCATCAGCTCGCGCCAGAAGAAGCCGCCGGGCCAGTCGACGGTTGCCTGGAAGCCGTCGAACACCTCATCCCACACCGCCTCGCCGTCCAGAGCGCGGTTCCACACATCCACCTGCTCGAGGTCGGCGAGGATGTTGACCCAGTGGTAGCAGGGCTCCAGTCCGAGCATCTCCAACGCCACCTTCTGTGTCAGCGTGCCGGTGCGCGGCAGGCCAGCCCCGATCAGCTTCATATGGTGTGTGCCTCCTGGCGGTCGTTGCGAGCATGCGCTCGCAGGCTCTCGTGTGGGCGGGGTACGATCAGCTCGAGCACGGCGCTCGCCGCCGCCTGCACCCCGTATGCGGGCGTGATTTCCAGGTCGGGCTCGCTCGGCGGCTCGTACGGGTCGTCCACGCCGGTCAAACCGCTCAGCTCGCCGGCGGATGCTCGCGCGTACAAACCCTTGGGGTCGCGGCTCGCGCAGATGTCGAGCGGGGTGTTCACGAACACTTCGAGGAACTGCAACCCGTCGCCCTCGTGGCGCTCGCGCACCTCGCGGCGGATCGCCTCGTACGGGGAGACGAGCGCCACGACGGCGATCGAGCCCGAGTCGGCGAACAGGCGCGCCACCTCCCCGACGCGACGGATGTTGGCTTCGCGGTCGGCTTGGCTGAAGCCGAGGTCGCCGCAGATGCCGTGGCGCAGGTTGTCGCCGTCGAGCAGGTACGCCTGCATGCCGCGCTCCACCAGACGCTCCTCGATCGCGGCGCCGATCGTCGACTTGCCCGAGGAGGGCAGGCCGGTGAGCCACACGGTGGCTCCGCGCGCACGCAGAGAGCCCCAGCGACGAGCGCGGGACAGCGTGCTGTCATGCCATGTGACGTTGGGGCTGCAGGTCATCGGTGGGGGGACGCCGATTGCATACCCGTTTGAGAATGCGTTAGCGCGCCGTTAGCATGTCTAACATAACGCGCGGATGCAAGTTGCGCCGCGACGGCGCTTTGCGGCCCGCGCGGCGCCGCTATCAAGCCAGGGATAGGGCGGCTTCGTTGTCGTAGAGCTTGATAACCCTGACAGCGCCCTCCGGGGCGGCTGCAAGGCAAAGGCCGCACAGCACGCACTCGTCGAGGTTGCCCTCGACGATCTCCACGCCGCCGTCTGCTCCCTGCGCGTAGATGTCCACCGGACACGCTTCCGCGAGCTTGGCTGCCAGCTCGCTGTCGCCGGTCGCCTCGTCGGCGACCTCGACGGCGATGAAAACTGAGTCGGCTCTCATACCAGGCTCCCTTCCCGTTCTGCCATCTTGGCGCGGATCATCTCGGGTATGTCCTCGATGCGCTCCGCCACCGAGATGCCCGCCTGCGCGAGGCGGGCGATCTTCTCCGAGGCGGTGTCCTCCTTGCCTTCCACGATCGTGCCGGCGTGGCCGAAGCTCATGCCCGGCATCTCATCCATGAAGCGGCCCGCCATGAACGCGACGATCGGCAGGCGCGAGTTGTTCTCGGTCACCCAACGCGCCAGCTCTGCCTCCATGCGGCCGCCCGGCTCGGTGTAGATGACGATGCCCCGGGTCTGCTCGTCGGCCTCGAACAGCGGCATCAGCTCGGCGTAGCTCGATCCGATGATCGCGTCGCCGCCGATCGACACGGCTGTGGATTGGCCGAGGCCGGCTGCGGAGAGGGTGGATGACATCTCCGTGGTCATGCCGCCCGAGCGCGAGATGACGCCGATCGATCCGGGGGTGTACGCCTGGGCGGCGTTGCGCGCCGGGCCGCCGATGCCGCCCATCTTGATGACGTCGGGGACGATGATGCCGAGGCAGTTCGGTCCGATGATGCGCGCGCCTCTGAGTGTCGCCAGCTCCACCATCTGGGCGACGTCGCGGCGTGGGATGCGCTCGGTGACGATCACGATCAGCTTGATGCCGTTCTCGATCGCCTCGAACACGGCGTCCTTGGTGAAGGCGGGGGGGACGGTGACAACCGAGCCGTCGATCGGCGCGCCGTGGTGGGCGACCGCCTGAGCGACGGTGTCGAACACGGGCACGCCGTGCACCTCGCGGCCGAGACGGCCGGGGGTGACGCCGCCGACGACCTTGGCGCCCTCGCCGTAGTCGAGGCACTCCCGGGTCAGGTTGACCGCCTCTCGTCCGGTGATGCCCTGGACGATGAACTTGGTGTTGGCGTCGATCAGGATGCTCATGCCGGTACCCCCTGGATCTTCTCGACCGCGCGGCGGGCGGCCTCGTTCAGCGAGACGGAGCGGTCGGCGTAGTCGACCCCGTACTTCTCGAGGATCTTGAAGCCCTCCTCCTCCCACGCTCCGGGGATGCGGAAGATGGCGATCTTCTCGGCAGGGTCCATGCCCAGCTCCAGGCACGCCTTGATGACGCCTCGCGCGACGATGTCCACGCGCGTGTTGGACACGATCGACATCATCACCGCGATCTTGTCCACGCCCGGCTTCTGCAACACGAGCTTGGCCAGGCCGCACGCCTTGGCGACCGACGGGTTGCCGCCGATCTCGCAGTAGTTGGCGGGCTTGCCGCCGTGTGCGCGCACGGCGTCGAACAGGGTAAGCGAGCCGCCGCCGGCGCCGATCACCAGGCCGAGGTTGCCGTCGAACTCGGTGACGTTGCCCGCCACGCCGCGGTGATCCTGGGCGTCGACCTGCTCGCCGGCCAGCTCGAACGGCGTGGCCTCGCGCGCCTGGCGCGTCTCCTCCTCGCCGACGCCGAGGTCGGCGAGCAGCTTCTTATGGCGGCCACGCGCCTCGTTCTCGATCTCCATGTGGGCGTCGAGCGCGACGAACGAGCCATCCGCCAGACGCCCGAGCGGGTTGATCTCGGCGAGCGTCATGTCGTTCTCCACGAACACCTTCGCCAGGCGGGTGAGGATCGGCACGAGCTTGTTCAGCGCCGAGCCGGTGACGCCGGTGGAGGCGATCACCTCCTTGGCCATGAAGTCCGAGAAGGGCAGGATGTTCGAGAAGTGCTTGCGGCCCACCTTGTCGGGTTGCTCCTCCGCCACCTGCTCGATGTCGATCCCGCCGACGGGCGAGAAGATCATCACGGGCTGCTTGCGCGTGCCGTCCCACACGACGCCCGCGTAGTACTCCTGCTCGACCTCCGCCTTGGGGTCGACGAGCACGCCGCGCGGCATGTGTCCTTTGATCTCCAGGGCGAGGATGTCGCGTGCGTGCGACTCGGCTTCGGCGGGAGTGTCGGCGAACTTCACGCCGCCCGCCTTCATGCGCCCGCCGGTGAGCACCTGGGACTTCACCACGGTCGGGCCGCCGATCCGCTCGGCGATCTGCTTTGCCTGCTCAGGCTCGGTGGCAAAGCCGTAGTCGGTGACTGGGATGCCGGCGCGCTTGACCACCTCGCGCGCCTCGAACTCGAAGAATCGCATGGCGCGGAACCCTATACCGAGGCGCCGGCTGGGGCGGAGGCGGTCTCGAAGCCGTACGCCTCCGCCAGCTCTGAGTCCTTGCGGGCGAGCATCTCGGCGAGTTTCACCATCACCTGGCACTGCTTCCAGGTGGCGTCGTCCTGCATCTTGCCGTCGATCATGTGCACGCCGCGCCCGTCGGGGATCGCCTCGATCACCTTCTTGGCGAACGCAACCTCGTCGGGCTCGGGCGAGAACACCTTCTTGGCGATCGCGATCTGGGCGGGGTGCAGCGACCAGGCGCCGACGCACCCGAGCAGGAAGGCGGCGCGGAACTGGGTCTCGCAGCCCTCGGTGTCGCGGATGTCGCCGTACGGGCCGTAGAAGGGCAGGGCGCCGACCGCCGTGCAGGCGTCCACCATGCGAGCGATCGAGTAGTGCCACGGGTCCTGCTGGTAGGAGGGGCGGGGCAGGTCGGGGTTATCGGCGTCGGGGTCGGCGATCGTGCGATAGCCGGGGTGCCCACCGCCGACGCGCGTGGTCTTCATGCGCCGCGACGCCGCCAGGTCGGCGGGGCCGAAGCTCATGCCCTGGATGCGCGGGGAGGCGGCGGCGATCTCCTCGAGGTTGGCAACTCCGAGCGAGGTCTCGAGGATCGCGTGGATCAGGATCGGATGGTCGAGTTTCGCCTTCGCCTCCAACTGCGCGAGCAGGCGATCGACGTAGTGGATGTCCCATGCGCCCTCCACCTTCGGCACCATGACCACCTCGAGCCTGTGCCCGATCTCAGCCACCACTTCGGTGAGGTCGTCGAGCACCCAGGGGGACTCCAGGGCGTTCACGCGCGTCCACAGTGCGGTGTCGCCGAGCTCCATTTCGCGTCCCACCTGGATCAATCCGGCGCGCGCAGCCTCCTTGCGGTCAACCGGCACCGCGTCCTCGAGGTTGCCGAGCAGGATGTCCACGGTTGGCGCGATGTCGGGCACCTTCGCCACCATCTTCTCGTTTGAGAAGTCGAGGAAGTGGATCATCCGCGACGGCTTGACCGGGATCTCGTGCGCCGGCTGGGGGGCGCCGATGGCAAGGGGGTGCTCGAAGGCTCGTGGGTTGCGCAAGGCTCGGTCTCCTGTGGCTGCGTGTTGGGGACGCTGGGACGCTCGCCGGGCCGTTCGCTGGCTCGGAGAGCGGTTTTACTCGCCACCGAACGCTATCGATTCATGGCATAGAGTTCGCTTCGACCCCGAAAACAGGAGATCTGATCCCACTTATGAGCGACACGACGACCGCCAGCCCCTCCGTCGAGACGAGCCAGGCCGCCCGCGAGGCCAGCGGCGCGCACCCTTACGGCCGCTACCTCGAGGAGTTCGAGGTGGGCGACGTCTACAAGCACTGGCCCGCCAAGACGGTCACCGAGGCGGACGACCATCTCTTCTGCCTGATCACGATGAACCACCACCCGCTGCACATCAACGACGTGTATGCGTCGCAGTCGCAGCAGAAAAGGAACGTCGTGGTGGGTCCGCTCGTCTACTCGCTCGCGCTCGGCATGTCGGTGAGCGACGTGAGCGGCAAGGCGATCGCCAACCTCGCCACCGAGGAGCTATCCCACCCGGCGCCCGTGTTCCACGGCGACACGCTGTTCTGCGAGTCGGAGGTGCTGGAGAAGCGCGAGTCGCGCTCCAAGCCCGACCGCGGCACGGTGAAGGTGCACACGCGCGTCTACAACCAGGACGGAGTGCTCGTCGCCGAGTTCAAGCGCCTCGTGCTCGTGCCGCGCCGCGAACCGGGTGCGGCTTCGGCTGAGGGGAACGTGGAGTAGCGCGAGCTAGCGCCGGCGGGTCTTGCGCCGGCGATGGTGGTTGGTGTGTGGACGGTTGGGGGGCGCGCCTTCGCCCGGACAGGTGTGGGGCGTGCCGCCTCCCAGGTAGCGGGCGGCCATGAAGGCGTGTTCGCTGTTCCCCGCGATGACGATCTTGTCATCCGGCTGAAGCGCGAGTCCTGCGGCCTCTCCGCGGCCGTCCCCGAGTACCACGCCGCGATTGCCGAACGAGCAATCCAGTCCACCGCGTGCGTATCTGGCCAAGAACCAGGTACCTGCGGATCCGTTATCGATGGTGGGAACCACATAGGACCCGAGAACGACGGGAGCGCCGCCGCGATCGAATGCGATTCCGGTGGGAACGGCACTGCTTATCCCAAGCGCCATCTTGGCTCTGGTACGAGTCGCCGACGACGCGGCGGGGTGATCAGCAAACGTGGTGACGCTTGAGAATCCTTCGTGGCCAAATGCCCTATCGAACCTTCCATGTGCCGTAAAGCGCATCAGCAGAAGGCTTGATTCGTCCCCAACTGCGATGAAGGCACGCCCATCAGGCGCTACGGCGAGCGCAAGAGAGTCGTAATAGAGGTTTAGCGTCGAGGGGATAATCGCAACACCGTGTCGCGCTCCGAACGAGCGGTCCAGCTTGCCATTGGGCTTCAGGCGAGCAAGAAACAGCGTCTGGCCGTTCGTGCCCAGCACCATGAGCGATCCATCGGCCTCGACGATGAATTTCTGAGCATGGATCGGCCTCACCGGCGACAGTACATGCAATGCGACTAGCCCATCCGAACCGAAGCGTCGGTCCGGGGTGCCGTCCGGGAGAAAGCGCCTCACCTCGATCGGTCGAAGTAAGTCTCCGGGCGTGCCGGCGACGACCACGATCCGTCCTAAGCCGTCGACCTGGGCGCCTTCTGCCAACTGCTGAGTGTGAAGCCAATGCACGCCGCCTTCTCCGACCGCGTCGACTTCGGCTCCCGTTCGAGTGAAGCGCTCCACTCCGATCACACCACGTCTTTCTCCAACGGCGAGCAGGTCGCTTCGTTCGGTCTCGTATAGGTGGAAGAGGTCGAACGGCGGTCCTTCGGAAACGCCGCCATTTCCGAACGAGTCGTCGAGCGTGCCGTTGGCATTGAGCCGAACGAGCTCCGTCGGAGGCACGGGTTCTTCGGGGCTTCCGAAGAAGACGTTACGGCCGCCGAGCAGGATCTTGCCGTCATGTTGCAGGGCGACGGTGCTGGCGTAAGAGCCGAAGAACTCGACGCACCCCGAATTACAGGCCGGATTGGCCTGAAAACGGAACTCTCCGCCATCGCCGAAGGATGGGTCGAGATCGCCCGGCGACGCAAAGCCGGGGGATGCGGCGACCAGCGGGGCAGCGCAGCAGGCGAAGGCGAGCAGCCACCGCTTGAGAGGCGCGCATTCCAACATGCGGGCACTCTAACCGCCCCATCGGCAAATCGATGTCGTGTCTCCCTCGCGGCCTGCCCCATGAGCTGTCGCCCCGTGCTGTAGGCTCCCTTTACGCCCCCAAAGGGCGTTTTTCCGGTCCCTGGCGCCATATTGGCGCGGCGGCG